>SDNX01000029.1 GCA_004524545.1 Promethearchaeota archaeon | reverse complement strand
TTTCTCTCTGCATGTTTTGCAAATTTTAGAGCTTGCTGGGTAAGATCGGTCGCTACTTCCTCTAAATTCAAAATTAACAAATCTACCGCGTTTCGTGCTACAATGTTTGCTCCACTTTTCTTCATAAGTTTTCGAAGTGGACTCCATGCAAAAGATCTTTTCTTCTTTGCCATTTTTATTATCCTCCGCAGTTTTGTCATTATCCATTATGATAATAACAAACTACAATGAAAATACTACATTTCATGTATTTAAACTTTTTCACGTTTCGGTTAAAATTTGAATCGATCCATACAACTCGACAAAAATTATGAAACAAAACTTGATGAAAAATTACCCACTTCTCCCGCTTAATTCTTGAACAAATACATAATTTTCTATTGAATTTGAAGAGAAATTGCGAAATGTAGAAAATTCATCGTCTTAATTACTCTAAAATGTAATTTTCTTGACGGGCTAGTCAGAGTTATATGATTTCATCGGGTCTATAAATTCTTTTAATTCCCACACCTCTCTTTGGAAGTGGGGGAATATTTTTTACGAATTCGAATGTATTACCGAAAAAATAAATAAAAAAAGGAGTTAGGAAATTTTAAACAAGGAAAACATTCGTCTCTTAAATAGTTCAAATCCCTCATATTCTTCTTCTGGTGTCGGGACATGTCCTCGTGGTTGAGCATTTTTTCCATATAACGGTTCAATTGTTATTCGAACTTTAACCCCTTCAAATTTTTCCGCTATTTTTTTTAACTCTCGGTTTAAGAAGACCATAGTATCCGAATCGGTATCTCCTAACATATAGATATGATGTTTCACTTTGTTCCAGTATTGAACAATGTCACTATCGTCTGATTCTGCTTTCCGAACATCTGCTGCAGTTAGATATCCTTCGAATATTGATTTTCTCTTCCTACTCATAGGACTCCCTCTTACCTCCGTAATGCTCGTGGGTTCATCATCATTTTTTCTTCATCAGAGGAAATTTCAAAAACATATTTTTCATCCTCTAATGCTTTGCGGATGCGCATGATTTTTCTGAAAATTTCTTTTTTGAATTTCAGCATCATAGTAAATAGTATAACTACCCGGAAAAAGTTCAAATCCTTATAATATTCTTCGTCGTAGAAAAACACATTAAATTTCCCACCGATATTGAGTTTCTTTTCGTCAATTTTTGCAAGTATACGATCTTCACCAAGTAAAACTTCCCAATCTGAGCCAATTGTCAACCTCTTTTCATCAAAGGTGTATATTTGCCATTTCTTTGCATTTGCTTTCTTGTCTTCTTTCATCATGGCAAATGAAAATACTTCTCCGATTTTTGGTAATCGGGTGTGATTTTTCATTAAATTTACGACATATTTGTATTGGGGCAATACAATTCTGAATGAGGGTATTGTGTCATCGGATCCTGTACTATTTGCAATAGACTCTGCAACCATTTCTTCTATTGAGCCCAAAAAACCAACAGATTCCATATTGAACCATTTTATTATCAACCTCTTTTTCCCAATATCTTTTTCTGGAATATCATCCCATCTAGCTGAATTGTATCCAAACATACCATCAGCATTTCCCTCCTCAGCAACTTTTCCAACTAATTCCAAGTTTCGAGAAAACATACGGTTTTTTGCCATAAATCTTTCTCGTTGGTAAATTCCAATCTCCGCACTATGCAGGTCAGTTAACCAGTAATCCACAACCACTTTTTTTACAAAATTCTTCTTCGGAGTTTTTTCTTCTTTCTTTTTTTTAGAATTTGATTCTTTGAGGATTTCTTTTTGAGCTGCATCAGGTTTTGTCGCTTCTGTCTTGTCTGAACCGAGGAATTTTTTTGCAAGGGCCTTTTCTAATTGATCTACACTTTTTGAGGAGGATTTTGATTTTCCATCCTTGTGAACTCGCGTAATATGCGCGGCCAAATTTTTATAATTTTTCCCACAATGTGGGCATTTTGTTTTCCCAGCGTCATCCGACATAAATATCATCCCTATTTTTTTAATTACATTACAATGATCAAGTTCATGTTAAAGATTTTACACTTCCTAAATGTGAATTCGACTTTTTATTTAGGGAGTAATTATTGTGCCAATTTTCGAAGCATGAAAATCTTCAGTTAGTAAACACTGTAAATTTCCGAGTTCTAATCCATTGATAAATCGGACTCGAAGTTTACTCCTCTTCAGTATCTCTAAGGATAACAGATCAAAAATCTGGTATTTTCCTGCAGTCCGTTCTTGATCTGTTCTAGTCCGTAATAATGATTCCAATTCTGAATAACTGATTGTTTCGAATTTCTTTGCATCGGGATTAGTTTTCGGGTCATTGTTATAAATTCCATCAACATCTGTTAAAATTATCAAATCGCATTCCAATATTTCGCATAGTTGCATCGCAACCGTCGTTGTGGATTGCTTGGGAACGAAGCCACCTGCAACAAATAGTTGTTTCTTCTTTCTTGCTTGTCTAGCATCTTCAAGATTTGCAATCGGGGTCGAATATGCGTTTTCTCCCATAGCGTAAATAAGAGTTTGTGCATTTGTCCTGGAAACCATAATGCCCAGTTGATCTAATTTTTCTTCATCAAAACCCATTTCTCTACCTGCTTGAATGTATTTTCGAGCGATTTTTCCCCCTCCACACACTATTCCTTGAACATTCTGTGAGGATTGAATGATTTTGATCAATTCCATCACCTTGCTCTTATTTATGTCTAATGAATCATCATTAAATAAGAGAGAACCGCCAAATTTGATAATTAGACCCATTTTCATCCTATGTGAACTGAATTGATTAATTAGATAAATTTGAAATATATATTTTTATGGATTGAAGATATTTTTATCCCTCGCGAAATTATGTGTGATGTAAGAAATGAAACCCGATACTGAAATTACCGTACTCGTTCCTCATAGGATTACAGGGTTCTTTCAAATTGTGGAATCAGGAGGAGGAAGACCAGTAGATCATTTGTCACGAATTGGATCAATGGGTGGTGGACCTTCCCTGTCAAATTATGGAAGTACTAAAATTAAGATTAAAAAATACTTGAAACCCATGGAACCCTCAAAGTGCACAATAACAATTAATGGTTCTGAAGCAACTAAAACCGCAAAAACAACCTTCTATGTATTTTCTCATTATACTTCTCTAATTAAACATCCTGTTGACATAGAGATTCATCATAAATATGAGCTACCATTAGGAGCTGGATATGGATCCAGTGGGTGCGGTGCAATTGGAACCTCTTTTGGATTGAATTATCTTTTACATGTCGGTTTATCGTATAATCAAGCAGGGAGAATCGCACATATCGCTGAAGTGATGAATAAAACAGGATTAGGGACAGTTGGTGGTCAATTAACTGGTGGGCTTAGCATTACAACAAACCCGGGGTTTCCTTTTAAGTTGGATAGGATATTTTGCCCTCCAGATATTAAAATTGTTTGCGGTTCATTTGGGGCAATTCCCACACAATCTGTTATCAGTGATCCACTCCATAAATCCCGCATTAAAGAAGCGGGTGCCAAAGCTATGAATTTACTGTTAAAAAATCCGATTTTTCCTGAATTCATAAAAATATCTCAACAATTTGTCGACGATATCCAAATTCTTGAGCCTGAAGATATGCATGAAGTAAGAGATTTAATTAGGGAGTTAAATAAATTGGAAGTATTTGGAGCTAGCATGAACCAGTTGGGAAAATCTGTATATTGTTTTTGCAGACAATCAGAAACAATAATGGTACATGAAGTGTTTCAAACCTTCTCACCAGCATTTCTAAAGGAACTGGACGTATGTGAAACAGGACCAATTCTCTCTCGGTTATGAATCAATTCTGAAACGAAGAATAGCTGCAAATCCTCCAAACGTAGACCATAACGATTCACCTTCCTCAGTTTCAGTTGATATCATTTCCACTGTACCCCCTGATTCTTGAGCAAGCTCAGCAAGGTCTTCAATAATTTCTTTTTCTTCTTCAATGGAATATAAGCTTGAATTGCATACCTTGCACGATTCCATGCTAATTTGCTCACGGTAGTTGGATAAATCTGAATTTTTTACGGTTTCAGACACCGTGTTATTGCACTGCTCACAAATGGCTTTAACACGGTATAAATCCACATTTTCGGATAAAAGTACAACATCGACCGCTGCACGCATTAACGCTTTACGTATTTCTTTTTCTCCATAAGTGATGAGTCCAGTATCCTTCGAAAGATTATACATAAATTTCTGCATAAGGGTTTTTTCTTTTATATAGCGTACATTAGCAATTTTATCTTGAATACTATACAACAAAGCTCGTATACCTTCCGCACCACCGACGCCGATATCCACAACATCCTTTATTTTATCTTTCAATCGATAATCAAAATGGGTTCCTTCAGCAAATTTGTTCTTCGTTTGGCCTGCCCCCCCTATAAAAATTCCCTCAATTGTATCCAAATCCATAGCTAAGTATATCTCATTACATAATTCGGCTACCCTATTTAGAAAGTATGCAATTCCTTCATCATGCAATCTCTCAAATCTTCTTTGAGACTGCCCTCCTGCTCTGTGTTGGCTTGCTACTCCGGAACTTGTGGTTTTTACAATTTCAACATGGGTTCCTTTCACCCATCCAATTGCGGCTTCCTTATTGTCAATTACAATTAAACCATAAGCTTGTTTTTCGGTGAGCATTTCTTCCAATGGTTCCGTCCAAAACTCAGATGAGCAGTAATATTTAAAATTTGATATTGGTTCTATTGGTTCAATAACATATAGTTCATTTTTTTCGGTTCCTGGACTATTTCCTTGAGGAATTGCACCTGAAAAGAGAATTAATCCGTTTTCAGGCGCTTTCTTTATGGTTTTTAATCGTTGAATAAGAGCTGTTATGCTATCAATCACGTTTTTTCGGGTAAGTTTGGATTTAATGTTGGAACTTTCATTGATTTCATTTTTTAAATAGTTTGAAACATCAGAAATTTTACGATCTGGTGGAATTAGAAGCGTTATTAGTTCTGTATGGAATCCTTTCTTACTTTTGAGAAATTTAATTTCTTTCTTTAATTGATATCGGTGGAAGCTGTCATCTTTCATTGAGCATCACAATCTTATTTCCAAGTACCTTTGCATATCTTTCCTCCCACATAAAAACTTCGTTCAATTACTACCGTACAAAAATCCACACATTAAAATGAAGACGAATATTAGACAAAAATATGGAACACATCCCTCAAGACCACCCACGAGCAGAATCATTAAGAATTCGACAGAAAATTATTGATGGATTGCACCACAACATGGTTGTAGAAGCGGGGCTAATTGCTCATGGGAGAGGAGAAGCTTTTGATTATTTAATCGGGGAAAAGACAAACCAAAATGCAATTGATACCATGAAAATTGCCGTTGCAATGTTATTAACTGCAAACCATCCTATATTAAGTATAAATGGAAATGTTGCAGCATTGTGTTCTGAAGATATGGTGAAACTATCAGAAATAACAAGAGCTCAATTAGAAATAAATCTATTTTACGGAAAACCTGGAAGAATCGAAGCAATAACGAATGAACTTCGATCTGCAGGTGCAACGGATATTTTAGGAACGAGACCATTCGAAGAAAGTATAATTAATGATTTAAGCAGTAACAGACGCTATGTTGATCCTAACGGCATAAAATTAGCTGATGTTGTGTTAGTTCCCTTGGAGGATGGAGATAGAACCGAAGCATTGAAGAAAGAAGGAAAAGTCGTGATTACTATCGATCTCAACCCTTTAAGTCGCACAGCCCAACAAGCAGATGTAACGATTGTCGATAACATAATTAGGGTAATACCTAAGATGTGCGAGATTGCTCAGACCTACAAAGAACAAATTGAGCATCATAGACTCTCACTTCAAGATTTAGAAATGCAAATATCCAAGTTTAGCAACACAATGAATCTGGAAAGATCGTTGCAGATCATCTCTACTTACCTAGAATCGAAAGTTATGTGTGACAAAAATTAAAAACCTTCCAATTTTAGAACAATCACTACGGATAATGCATTTCAACCAAAATCAATGGTGACAATATGGCTACAACCTCAATTATCATTCGTCAAATAAAATATCAAGACCTTTACAAGGTCATAGAAATTAATGAGGTTGCATTGCCTGAAAATTATCCATACTATTTCTTTGAGCAAATCTTTGAAAAATATCCTGAATCTTTCCTTGTTGCAGAGCAAGTAGAACCCGACTCTCCTAATCATTCAGTATTGGTCGGTTATGTGATGTGGAGAGTTGAACGAGGAATCTCAACCTTCGGTGTGCAATTAGTGAAAAAAGGACACCTTGTATCGATTGCAGTTTTAGAGTCATTTCGACATCAAGGTATAGGATCTGAGCTCCTTAAACGATCTATACTTAGTGTAAACCGGTATAATGTTGATGAATTTGTCTTGGAAGTAAGAGTATCTAATGATTCAGCCGTATCTTTATATGAAAATAAGTTTAAATTTGAAAAATCACGAGTAATTGATCAATACTATCGTGATGGGGAATCTGCTTATTATATGGCTCTTTCACGGAAAAATTTGGATCATATTGTAGACGAAATTTAATATTTAGAAAAGAAAAGTTCAATTGGAAAGTAAGAAACAAAATCGTGAACCTATAATGAGCTGGAAATCAAGTCTGAAAAAACGAATCGATGAACATAAGCACTGCCCTGTATGTGGCATTTCAATACCTTTAGATAAAGAATTTTGCACTATTGAGTGCAGAGATACGTATGAAGGTCACGGTAAGAAGAAAAAACGTGGAAATATTCTCCAAATAGTACTGATCGCTGGTGTAATGATAGTATTTTTAGTAGTCATGCCCTTATTCCAAAATCGATAACCTCTTATTCCCTTCACTGCAGGGATAACCAAGCCAGGTCAACGGTGCCGGACTCAAGATGCAAAAACAGGCGTCATTTGACTGTTTTGGAGCTAAATGGGTTCCGGATGAGAAATCCGGTCTCATAGGAGTACGTGCGTTCGAATCGCACTCCCTGCACTCCTTAATTTTTTCTACCTTGGTAACAATGTATTTTCGGTGAATCAATGTTTCTTTATGCTGTGGGGACCTTAGAGACATATCAATGATAAATATCATAACTGAGCAAGAACACCATCATAAAAATTATACTATTAAATGTGGAATAGCGGCTCTAGATAAAGGATATTTAATCCTTATTACTGATCAAGCTGAATATGGTATAGGAGAGGTCATTCTAGGCACACCATCTATGCTGGATGGAGGCAAACCTCTAAGCTCACCTGCAATGGTGTTTGGATTTAAACACAATATTCTTAGTAAAATCGTTGCAGAACGTTCTTCTGTTAAATTAAACCAGCCTTGTTTAGTACTATTACATCTAAAACAATCAAGTATTCGCTCTGAGATTCAAACTAAAGCCGTAGTCGACTGCCTAAATAAATCTCTTGAAGAAGTCAAAGAATCAAAATAAATAATAATCAACTACGAAATTCTTTTTGGACTCATTTTTCTATACAGTGGGCGATATTTTTAGGATTAGAACTTCTTAGTAATATAAAAGAAAGAATAAAGATCGTTCTTCATTATCATCTCTATTAGTTTGAGGAAAAAGAGGTTCACATTTTTGACATATATCAAGCGCATCGTAATGACAGGATTTAAATCCTTTGGGGAAAAGACCGTCTCCATAAAACTGGCACCCGGATTCACTTGTATCATTGGACCAAACGGAGCTGGAAAATCTAACGTAATTGATGCTTTATGTTTTGCATTGGGAAGAGTTAGCAAGAAAACCATGCGGGCAAAGGCCTTAAAAGATCTTATATTTGCAGGAACAAAATCTCTAAAACCTGCGACATCAGCACATGTTAAACTCTATTTTGATAATGCAAATAGGGAATTTCCATATGATTCAGATGAAATCGAAGTAGCTCGAGTGGTCAAGGTCCAAGGGGGTTCCAAATTCACATTAAATGGGCAAACTGCAACTAGAGAACAAATATTAAACGTTCTTGCACAAGCAAATATCGATCCAGATGGTTCTAATCAATTTGTATTGCAAGGGAAAATTGTAGAGCTAACTCATATGAATGTAGTGGATCGCCGGAAGTTTATTGAAACATTAATCGGATTAGAAAAATACGATAGTATGAAGGAGTCCACCTTTAAAGAACTAGAAAAAGCAGACCGAGATTTGGGGAAATTCGAAGCCATATTCAAGGAAGTTACCAGTCAATTAAAGAAATATGAAAAAGAAAAAAATGATGCCTTACGATGGAAAGAACTAGATGATAAACTCAAACAATTAAATGCTGAATTAATTGCAGTTAAAATCGAAAAACTTCGTAATGAGGAAAAAGAACTCGAGACGAAAATTGATGAAATCTCCGTTTTGATTAAAGATTTGGAACAAAAACGAGATCGTCAAAAAGAGAAAATTGAACAAGAAAATCTTGTAATGTCTCAACTTGAGGAACAATTAAACGAGAAAAATGCGGAACGAGAAACCATAGAGGAAGCATTATCTGCATTAAAATCGGAGTTATCTGCAAAAGAAACAGAAATCAAGTTAGCTAAAGATAGCATTACAAAATTGGAAGAGCGGAAGGAAAAGTTACAAAATCAACAAGAACCTTTAGAATCCAATCAAACCTACGACGAATTAATTGATTTATGCACCAATGAAATTAATGACCTAAAGAATCAAATCAAAGAAAAACAGACTCTCGAAGAGGAGACCTATACTTCAATAAAAGAAAAGGAATCCGAAATTTCGAATATAGATGAGGAAAAAAGCAATCTCAAATCAGAAATATCCAATTTGAAGCAAGAAATATCTTCTAATAACGCCGAAGTTAAGATGCTGAAGGAAAACATCAAAAAATACAAAGAAACCCTGAAAGAAACCAAAGAGGATTTGAAATCTTTAAAGAAAGGAAAAGATAGCATTGAAGAAGCTGTTCAAGAAGTTCAAAACGAATTGGATACTATCGATGAACGAATTCAGACTCTGAAGAAAAAAATTGATGAAGAATTAGCCAAACAAAAGGAATTGGAAAAATCTATTTCAGAACAAGATGGCAACAAATCTGATATTGAACAGAAAATTTCGGTAGTTCAGGCTAAAATTTCTTCCTACAACGCAGAAATCCGACTCCATAACGAACGTAATGCAAGTCTAGAAACAAAATCAAATCAACTCAAAGAAGATTATAAACGAATCTCAGGTGGCAAAAAAGTAGAGGATGCCTATCGGGCTCTTCAAGAAAGAGAAACGAAATTCAGAGCTGAAATCGCTGAAATCAAAAAACAAATCGAAAATCTGAATGAATTCCAGAAAAAGGAACAAAATGAAAAAGATCAGAAAGAATTGAGAAGACGCTCATTAGAAAATGAAGTCACTGATCATAAAACTTGGATCTCGGGTGTACAAACCGAGATCAATATTAATCAACGCAGTTTGAAAAACTTACAGAGGGATAAGTCAACTTCCGAACTAACATTAAAATCTCTGCAGACTGAAATTGCAAAATTAGAAGGCCAATTGAATAATGCGAATAGAGATGCAGAATCTACGAATAAACGCATTGTAAATCTTGAAAATGAGCGAAAAATTCTTGCTGAAAATGTTAAAAATGCCGAAGCGGAGTATGAAAATTCTACCTTAGAAGTCGATAGTATACTTCAGATTCTCACCCTATTAACCCAATCTATTGATGGAGCAGTAGGTGAAATTAAATCTGATATTCAAAACGCTAGTGAGACCTCCTTGAATGCATCTATTACGAATTTCAGGGATCTTTTTGATGATATCATGGAAATTATAAAACCCTTAGAAGACTTAGGAAACCAGGATGCATCCAAAATAAAAGATGAAATTAACCCCATGATGGAAACTATTAAATTATTCACAGAGAATGTCGATGATTCCCTTAGAATAATGATTTCGGATGTGCGAGAAGCCAATGACGTTGCCGTTCAGCAGTCTACTAAGAATTTTGACCGATTAATTGCGGATTTTATTGATATTATCGAAGACACAAATATTTCTTTGAAAAAACTTACAATGTTTAAAGCTTCTGAACTTCATAATCAATTGGATGAAATTAATGTTGAACTCCATAAATATACTAATAAAACTGCAGAAGAGAGTGGGGAAATCTCCAAATATACTGCTCAATTACAAGCGAAACAGAATGAATTAGATTCCTTAACAAAAACTCATGAAAATTTACTAAATGAGATTGTACAAGCGGAGACAAAATCATCCAATTTAGAGAAAGATCATAAAGAAAAGGAAAGCTTATTGCAAATAGCTTTAAAGAAAATCGAAGAAATTGATTCAAAAGTATTACAAGACAGTTCTGAATCCTTCTGGAAGAAACAAAAGGATCTAAATCAAGAATTAGATGGTAAGATAGCTTATCTTACCACGGTTCAAAACGATATCAGAGAATTACGAGATGTTCAGCGTTATTTGGATGAAATTGATGAGATCGGGGAAGAGATCAAATCAACCTTAGAAGAAATAAAAGAAAAACAGAAGCAAATTGACACAGAAAACAAATCTATAGAATCAAATAAAGCGGACCTCAAAAAAATAGAGAGTAAAATCGATGAATTAAAAGTAAAACGCGATAAATTCTGGCAAATACGAGAAGAAATCGATACGAAAATAGAGGACGAAACACAGTTACGAAATGAAGTAGTAGAACGTATGCGTGGATTACAAAATGTAAAACGTCTAATGGACGAAATTAACGGTTTAGAGAAGGAAATAGACGAAGCAGATTCCCGAATTAATGAAATAAAAGATAAAAATACAGTGATCGATGAGGAAATCTCCAATTTCAATGAGCAAATTCAAAAGAAAGAAGAAACTCTCACCTTGTTAAAGCAAGAAAAAGATACTTTTCAACAAAACCTAAAGGAATTCAGCAAATTTATCAGCGAACTTAATACAGAATCCCAAGAAAAACAAAATCGACTCAATGATTTATCGTTAATGAAAAGAAGAGAACTCGAAATCCAACAAATATCCGACGAAATCGACGAAATTGATGTTTCCATTGGGGAAATTGATACTGAAATTCAAGAATTATATCAAAAGGTATCCGAAAAAGAAGAGGAACGCACTCTAAAAATCGAAGAAATCACCAAGATCACCTCACAGCGGGATGCGTCCTGGGAACAGCAGAAACAACTTCGGGATGAACTCGGAGAGATTACAGCCCAATTATCAAAAGAAACAGCCAATCTTGAAACTTCTCAGAACATTCAAGCTGGGATTACTGATAAAATTGAGGAATTATTTGAACAATCAAAGGAATTTGGTAGTATTCCCCCTGTTCCTCCCAAGGAAACAGTTGAGACAATTGCAGCAAAAATAGCAAAGACAAAAACTGAAAAAACAGCATTAGAACCCGTCAATTTGAAAGCGATAGAGTACTATGATGAAGTTCGTGAACGATTTGATGAAATCGACATGAGGCGACAAACCCTGCAAAGGGAACGGAAAGCAATTCTAGACTCAATTGAACGAATCGAGCTGGAGAAAACACGCACCTTTATGAAAGCGTACCATGAGATCAATCGTCATTTCAGTGGTACTTTCCAAAAATTGTCTCCAGGAGGGTCCGCCAAAATGATCCTGGATCGTCCTGATAAACCCTTTGAGGGCGGAATCCAAATCGAAGCGCGTCCTCGAGGGAAGAAAATATCTTCCTTAGAAATTCTTTCAGGTGGTGAAAAGACTTTAGTTGCATTATCATTCATATTTGCAGTTCAAACCCAATTTCCAGCTCCATTTTATGTTATGGACGAGATTGATGCTGCGTTAGATGGTCCAAATGTGCATAGAGTATCTACTGTGATTAAAGAATTCGCCGATCAATCTCAATTCTTAGTAATTAGTCACCGGGAAGAAAACATTATGAATTCAGAAATGATTTATGGAGTTTCACAAACTGACGGGTTAACTTCCATCTTCAGCGTAGATTTAGGTAAAGAGAAAAAACGGATGGAAACTGAGGCGTGAGATGAATTACTATGGCAAAGAAAAAAACTACCAGCTCAAAACCCAAGAAAACTACTGATACAAAAACAAAAACGCCAACAAAAAAAAAACCCATAAAAACCCCCCCCGACGAAGATAAGGAGCTAGAAGATGAAGAACTAGATATATCTAGTGATGAAAACGTCATTAAAGAAGTGATTGAAGCTTCTAACGACTTAATTGAAAAAAGACAAGCGTTATCGGGTGAAAAATCTGATCTTCCTGAAAAATTTTGGCAAAAAGATGAATATCGAGTATTGTTGGATCCCTCATTGGTGAAAGCAGATGAAATCACTCAATATGATCTTTCTGCATTAATCACGGATTTTACTAACAGAATGTTAACCGAAGATTTGGTTAATTTCCGTATCAGTGGAATGGCGATATATTCGACAGCAAAACTCCATCATAAAAAAATCAAGGATGTAATTGAAGAAGAAGAACAAATTCAAATCCGGGAATTACGGGACGCAGCCAGAAGAGAAATTCCTAAGGCAATGCCTCAACCTATTCGAGAACCCTTAAAAATAGCAACTCGGGAAGAATTATTTGGCGCAATGCGAGCCGCCATTATTGAAACTATGCAAAAACGTGAGTTACTACGAAGAAAACGCGTCTCACGTGAAGAAAGACGAGCCGAAATTCAAATTATAAAATCTTCTAATAAGTTGCCACTAGAAATCCTAAAGCATATCACTGGAAAAGATAGAACCGTAGAGGAAACCTTAAATTATTGGTTTGAGAAAATTCGCATTCAAATTAAATTGAATGGAGGAAAAGACACTACTTATGATGAAATGTGTGAGGAAGTGATTGCCCATGATGTTAAAGATGCCTATGGTAAAAAACTAAAAAATATTGAATTATTCCTCTCTTTGCTATTTTTAAGCACAGGAGGGCGTATTATAATCGATCAAGACAATGATTTTGAAGAAATCATTATAACAATACCACGACATATACTGTAGGAGAAAAACAATGAGTGAAGAAGAAAATCCTGAAATAGAGGAACCCACTGACAAATCAGAAGAAGAAGAGGAATCAAAAGAATCGTCCTCTAATAAAGAAACCCCTCAGAATGAAGAAATTGTCGAGGAGGATTTAGAAGAAGATATAGAGGAAGGAATTTCCAGCTCTGATATGGAAAGCTCAGAATTGCCTGAAGTTCAAGAGGAATTAACGGCAGAAGATATAGATAATATCGATGCTTTGCTCGATGAAGTCGATGAAGAGAGTTCACCAGAAGCTGAAATTAATCTGTCACAAAATGAAGATAGTGCTGATGAAGATGATGTTAAAGTTATCTCGGTTAAAGAATTAACTGAGAAATCCATCAAACGCAATACGATTGAGGCTGCTTTATTAGCGGCGCAAAGACCAATCGGTATTGAAGAAATCAGTATCAAATTGGAAATGAAAAAAGCAGAAATTGAGCAACTGATTCAAGAATTAGCAGAAGATTATATGGACCGCTCAACCGCAATTGAGATTGTAAAGATTGGTGAAGGTTTTTCCATGCAAATTAAACCGGAATATACTGAGAAAATCACAAAATTTGCCTCAGGTGGGTTGATCCCCAAATCAGTAATGCGAACACTGACTATAATTGCAGTTAAGCAACCCATATTTAAATCTTTATTAGTAAAAATGAGAGGTAGCACTGCATATGACCATTGTAAGTTTCTTATTGATCGAGGATTTGTGACATCATATAGCAAGGGGCGTTCAAGCGTATTAGAAACCACAGATCAATTCGCCGATACTTTTGGACTATCGCGTAACATAGAAACGCTGAGAAAACAATTAATCGAGCAGCTTGATATCCAAACTATCGAAGAACCTTCTGAGGGGGATGAATCAGATCCTGGCCACCCAAAAAAGGAAGACTTCGTAGATCCTGAAGTTTAACTCTCATTCTATTAGATTCTTTTGTTAATCAATATGGTAGATAACATCAACTGCCTTCCCTTCCCCCAATTTTTCCTTTTTATCGAGCTCAACTCTAACTTTATCAATAAATCGGATTTTATTTCGATCGTCATCGCTACTAGAGGGATCAAATATCACAATTCGTGCAATATTTTTCTTATTTCTCTGGAGAAATTCTTCAATGAATTTGAAGCTGAAAGAATCGGTATAGTTTTCATTTGGCTCTGCCCAATCTCTTTGCGAAAATGGATAAATTCCATATAAATCCAAGGGGATGAAACCAAAATATGGGGATACAACTAATGGTTCCACGGAAACATTACTGGTCTCTATCATCGATTCTATAGAATTGATCCATTCTTTTCCATATGGAGAATTGAATAACGTTTCCTCTATTTCAGGAATTAATAGCAATACCGTTTTTTCTGGAATTTTGTAAAAACGTATAATTTTTGATGCCATTCTTTGAAATACTGGACGCACTAAAGATACAACACCTTTGTGAAATTGACCCTTCTTTTTCTCAACTGGGATTAACCTTTCAATATCTCTCCAATATTTCGGAATACTTTCATACGCTTTGATTAATTTTGGGTGGGATTGAATTCTTTGTTCAACCAGTTCCCATAAACTCCCATTTCGTATCGATTCTCGAATAGACCGCATTTCTCCAAATGTGATATATAAATTGTGACGGGCTATTAGTTCGATTCCCTTATTAAGCCGTTCCTTGAGTTTTTTTCCTGTTTTATACAGTGTAGCTATTTCACTAGCATTATACCTTGTGCATACTGGGCATGAACATGGAAGTTCCGATAAATCTAAGATATTGCG
The DNA here is from genome assembly GCA_004524545.1 of Promethearchaeota archaeon. Classification (GTDB taxonomy): domain Archaea; phylum Asgardarchaeota; class Lokiarchaeia; order Sigyniarchaeales; family Promethearchaeaceae; genus AMARA-1. Next base: position 11,401 of record SDNX01000029.1, on the reverse strand, counting down.
TGTTCCTTCTAAGGTAAAATATCTTCCTTCTTTAGCAAATAAAATATATGCAGCAGAATCCATTAAATCCGCTCCTGTAGCAACAGCTAACGAGAAGAATTGAGGTAAACCTAATCCAAACATATGAACTGGTTTGTCTTGACGAATATTTTTCTTCACTGTGAGAAAAGCATCCACACAAGTATCAAATGCGTAATCATTCATAGCTTTTACAATCCCTCCAATCGCATATACGCCAAAATCTAAGGGATTCATTCCTTCGCAACTTTCTTGAATAATATCGGGATACTTCGTTCCATGAATTGGACCATACCATGCTCCATGGGTAGAAGTTCTTCTAGAGATATTCTCCTTTGCTCTTTGAATAGTTCGAGTCACTTTATTTCTTGCCACTTCTCTAGAATCATCCAACTGGACGGGAATATCTAATATCACAGGAAAATCTGATTGTATCCTTTCTTGAAATAATTCAATTTCATTTGCGGTAATGTCAACCTTATTCCCGTACATATAATGTTGGAAGCCACCAGAATCTGTCGCGATCAACCCATCGTAATCGAGATAAGAATGGATTCCTACAGATTCCGCAAACTGGGCTTTTTCTTTGTTACTATACAAAATATACGCATTTGTGAATAATGCATCTACTCCAAATTCCTTATGTAAAACTCTTGGAGGAATGAGATTGTCAAATGGAGATACAACAGGCAATATTGTTGGAGTGGTTAGGGTTTTTCCATTATGAGTGATCAATCCTAGTCTCCCTGCAGCATCAAACTTCTTTATATCAAATTTCAATTATCTCTTTCTCCTTGCGATTTATTCTCTTCAATATCGTTCAATTCAATATTAAATTTTTCACCATAATCTTCTCGAAAAAACGAATTTAGAGTTCCCTCTTCATTCAAAATCATTATCCAATCAGTTATTCCGACTTTTTGTATCAATTCATTGCTCCAATTTGGTTCTTCAATCATACGGTGAAAGTTTTCTAGGATCGAATTCGATAACTCGTCGACGGAATGCTTCGTTGTATCTATCTCGAAAATTTTCTCTTTTTGCAAAACTTCAATCAAGTTTTGAGTGGATTCAGACAAAATCTCAGCTTGAATATTTTCCACTACCTTCGAACTTGAATAATTTCGCTTTTTTAAACGGTCCTGTAATACAGTTGGGTGGCATCGACAAACAATTCCAATGACATACTCCCCTTGTGAATAATTTTTAACACAGTTGAAGTCCAAATTATCTTTTAATTCAGTAAATCCGTCCAAAATAATATCCGCATAGTGGGAGTCTACTATAATCACCTCATTCGTAAAAAATTTATCTAAAATTTCCATAACACCTTCTTTTGCGGCAATTTCCGTATCGATAATTTTCGCGTCTCGGTCATCTACTTCCGAGCTAAAGATTTTTTTTTCTATAATAAAATCCCCTAATGAGAATGTTATCCATCCATTTTGCTTAGACAAGGATTTTGATATTGTTGATTTTCCCGTTCCTGGCGTTCCCGATAACAGAATGAGATATGGGCAAGTTCTTGCGTTCATTTTCATTGATTTTGTCAACTAGTAATTTTGAATCAGAATGAGATTCTCCATCTTTATAGAAGAATTTACGTGCAAATAATTTGTATTTTATGATTCGAAATCGGTGTTTTTTTGAGATTATAACCCAAATGTGGAACTTCTAAATTTATTTAGGTCAGCAAAATCAATAATCTAATACATAAAACTGGTGAATGCTACTTCTTGCTTCGAATTTATAAAGGGGATAATAATGAGCACTTTAACAACTATCGAGGAATTACAAAAACAACTAACCTTAATATTGGGATTTTCTGGAAAAGAGAACTTAGACGTTGGAGAAATAATTGGCGTAGGGAAGCTTACAAAAGAAAAAACGCATGAACTAGTTCTGAAAGTTTTGGAATATCTTAATGCATATAATGCAATGTTACGAGACTATTCAGGAACGGAAATCTACTCAATAGAGTTCGAGCTCAAAAATTTCATGCCAAAACGTGAATCATTGAAATTATTACCAGAATCTATGATTTTAATACCTCGAGAATATAAAGAAACTAATTCCATCATTTTAGCTCTAACTTACACGACTAGTTTGTTAGATATGGATAAATCCCAGAATTCTATTGAAAAAATTTCCAAATTATTTTTTGAAATTTTAGAAATGGTTGATCGACCTGAATTAAATCATCACGAAAAAATCGCTGTACTTACGAAATTTGCTAAACGGTTTGCACGAAAAGTTCAAGGCGAATTACTCGAAAGTGATTGGAATAAAAAATTGGTAGGTATACGAACCGCTTCAGTAGACGATGAGGTTAATTTGGAACCTTTTGGGGAAATTCAATCAAAATATAAGATCAAATGGAATCAACTAGATCGTGAAATAAATACTGAATCTCCTACATACCGTTCCTTGCAATTTACTATGCATGATGGGGAAAAATTAAACCATTTAAAATGGCAGATTTCCGGACCCAGTGGGTATTACATTGCACAAAAAACAATTGATTTGGGTGCAAAATTATTAACTATTGCCAATACTGGAAGCATCAATGAAGTCCAAGTTGGGATCATTAAAACAATCGTGGAAGAATTAGATACTCGTCTTTCCAAAATCACCCACCTCAGTTCGAATGAGGAAATTTTAATAGAAATTAAAAGACATCTACGTGAGATCAAGGACATTTTCATTGAATTTCATCAAAGGATGGATAAGTTTTTACGATCGGGTTATAATAACAGCTTAGAAAATATCACTAAAAAAATTAAGGACCTATATGGCGATGTTAACCCCATCAAGAAAAAATGTGTTGCGGAAATTCTAAAAACGCAAATTAGCCTTATCCTAGAGTGTAACTTTAAAAATATAGACCATGTAAGATTGGTAGAAATTGCTCCTTGTGTTAATTATTTCAATCAGATGATGGAAGCATCTTTCACATTGCTGGAACCAAATATAGAACGATTTCTATCTTATACACATTTATTACGCCTTTTTTATCGATATATTGAACATTTATATGACGAATTTAATTTGGAACAAACTCCTGCAAAAAGTTTGGGAGATCGATATATTGCGAAATTTGCGGAACACTTGATCATTCGACTACATGAGCGGATCATAAACAGTCCCTTCTATATTCGTTACGATCGCCCATTACTCAATGAAGAATTTAAAAATCTTGTCCAGATGGCAGTAGAAAATTATATTGATGAAATTCCAATACACCCCGAAGATTTAATCCGATTCACAGAAGTCATGCTTGCTAAGCACCAAGACAAAGTTAATAAACACTTAACTACCTTAAAGAAAGCATCAAGTCAATTGGAATTCTTATTGAGTTATATATTACGTTTCAATACATTAAACCGGTTTGTACAAGAAATAGATGAAACAAAAGGGTCGGGGTCCTTGGATATATCTAACAAATTCTTCCATTTCCTGAGAAAGAGGATTGGGGGATTAGATATTGAATGGAAGTTTTATCTGTTAGAATTAATAGCTCAATATCAACAAGATCTTCACTCCATGCCCTCTTCGGGGAATTGGTCAAAATTCACTCATTTAAGTAATCTAATCGAATATCTCCGTAATTCAATACAGGAAAATATCGAACCTGATCGATTTATGAATGTTTTGGACAGTTATATTGCCAAAATTGAAGATCCGGTAGAAAAAGATATTATGTTATTAGTATTTGAACAATATGAGTATAGCTTGGGCATAATTGAGGAATTTCCGGCATATGTGAAACAGAAATTATTAAAAATATTAACTCAGCTACCGTACACAATGGAATCGTTACCTACAACAGAGTATTTGAATCCAAAATTTGGCGAAACCGAAAATCTCCACTTAGAGAAAATTCATTCTAAATTGGATTTATTCAACTTTGTGTACGAATATGAAATGAAATATTTTTCAAAATTAATTGCACGACCAGTATGTGTAAAACTCATAAATCGAGACCAGACAGAATTTGAAAAACCTCTTATTTATAGCATGGATTTCAAGTTCTGGGAAAGTTTCTATAAAGTTAGTATTTCAAATAACTGGTTCCAAATACGATCTAAGTACTAGGAGGGAAAAGAATGATAGACGGAATAAGAAGGCGGGAAACAGCTGAAGAATCTGCAGATACGTTTTTCCAAACTACAAAACGAATTACATCTCATTTCAGACGGGACGAGGGCAGAAATAAAATTTATGAACTATGTGGAAAAGAGAATACACTATCAAATTTACTAATTGCATCCTCTATTATACAGGCTTTTGATTATTGGGGAATTCATACCAAAGATCCAATGGAAGTATCTGTATCCTCAGATAAGTTGGACTTAATCGAAAAAACTGAAAAGAAAGAGCTATTCAATGAATTTTCTTCCTTAGTGAAGGACACAATTGATTATGAAATTAAGTTACTCGAATACGAAAACGATCTACTACGCAATTGTGTAAACATCATTATCAATTTGAGGGGAGAGATTCCAGATGAGGAACGACTTGAGATTCAGAAAAAACTCGAGAAACAGCTAAATCAAATCTTATTTAAATTCCCAATAGTATATTTCTATGACTATGCAGGGGATTTACTCGGTATCTCCAAACAAGTCCGACGAAAAATAATAAAGGAATCCTCAGATTTCAAACCCATTGGAAGAGCAATAGAAGAGGAACTTATTGAAGAAGAGAATATTGATCATTATCTTGAGCTTTCAGTATTAAATGGTGTTCAAGATGAAATGAAATCAAAATTTGAGTTCGAGAATGTCAGAGATTTAAAATTCGAAACCATTCCAATGCACCTTATTCTTAACCAAATAATGAGAACAATACTCGAGATTTTTCCAACCTCCTCATTGGGATTGGAAGCATTTCAGCATGCGATTTCATTTCGAGAGGAATTGACTAAAAATTTCTCTCAAACAAATAAACGGAAGCGGGATTATGAAACATTTGAGCAAAGCATACTAACTCTGATTCAAGATGAAATCGCAAAAATCAGTAAAGATAAGACCGCCAATTACCTCATCTACTTCCTAGAATGCTTATTGGAGTATAATTTCAATGAAATTACTCTATTCTTTAAGAGACTTGGTGTTGTAGATATTTCAGAATTTGTAAATCTGTTTGCTGTAGATAAAAAACGCGTACACCAAATTTTGAAAACCTACGGTATCAATAAAATGGATTTAGTCAAAATTGGTAACCCTGTTAGTAATCCCTTAGCTACAGCAGAATCAGAACTCGTTAAGATTAAACAGACAAATCCCCGATTTCAAAACATAACATTGCAGGATTTAATGGACGCATCGGATCCTGAATATAATAATATTGTTGCTGAAATCGGAACTCGTATTGGTATGAGTGCAGTAGATTTACGGCGATTTTACCACAAAAAAATACGAATTGAGGAACGAATTCTTAAAGACACCCCAATCACCAATCTTGCTTCTATGATTTTATTCTATGATCATGATGATATTTTGCAAAATTTAACCAGAGAAATATATTTCCGGATGTTGGCAAAAGTAACAAGACAAATAAGCAGAATTTTAGAAACATACAATAAAGTAAAAGAAGATCAATCCCGATTTTTGATGGCTATTAAGAAATTGCACGGGTATTCAGAGGATCAACGGTGGGTTGTGGTAAAAATTGAAGAACTTATTATTGACCGTATTACAAATCGACAACGAGAACTAACTACCATTTTTGATGCTGATCGAGATCCTTTCTTAGTAAACGGGTTCATTTTAGCTAGGTTCCTTGACACAAAATTATCAGAAGCTGTTAAATCACTACAGAATCGCCCCAGTTCAATATATACCGGGATAAAGGATCTAACACTCCCGTCTGATTTAGTTTCACCTGTATCCTATAGTTTAGCGTACGATTTACTTGAACGCTACAAAATGCTACATGAAACAAGAAAACTGCAAGTAGAAGAATCTCAACGAAAAGAACTCTTAAAACGGGAAAAGCAAAAAGCAGAGATTAAGAAAGGGCAAGATCTTCACACTCTTGATTGGATTGAACGAAGGGTCACCTCCAGCATGATGCGGATTACTTCTCGTGGTATAACTCCCACAACACTCTATTGGAACAAGGAAAAAGATGGGAAGGCATGCTCGGAGAACATGAAAAATCATAGTGAACTGGGTACAAAAACAAGTGTTGAATTATTCACAGATTTTTACTACTTTGCATTATCCTGCATTAAGAAACAATGGCCTGCATTTGAGTTAGATCCTCGTGAAATTGTCAAAAGTGAAGTTATGGAAATAGTTACTCACGAATTAACCAAACGAATTGGAAAAACTCCAACAGAAAATGAAGTGGATAATGAAATTATCGAAGGGGAACGATGGACAATAGCTAATCAACTGTCCGATTCTATTGGGAAGAAGCTAGATAAAGTGTTGTATCAAAAATTCAAAAAACATCTATAATTTTTTTTTCAAAGATAGAACCACGATCTTAAAAAAGAATGAATTATTGAATTTTTATTAATTATTAGGATGTGACATGTTCTGGCAAATTCCCTACAAAAAACAATACGTGGAATAAAAACTAATTTTTCCCTCATACTTAGAGGAGTGTTATCTGGTATTTTCTTGATGCTTGGACCTTTGCTTGCAATGTTAGTTCGATTTGGTTCGGCAAACATGGGAATAATCATTACTATTGGCTTAATCTTTGAAGCTCTTGGTTTAGGAGGATTCTGGTTACTCATTCGGAATGATTATCAGACGAAAGAAGAGCAAGAAGATCGGGAGGAAGCGCCTATAAACAAACTACGGTCAAAGATATTTCATCCCAAATCAGATAAGACTGAGAAACCTGAAGAAATTGAAAGATCTGAAGAGTAAATTTGTTAGTACGGAACTGCTTTCAATCCAATCAAGTAAGAAATCGTGTTTGCAATAATTGCTAAACTCGGTGTAAAGATTGAGATAAACACTACAATAGCAATAAATTTTACATTTAGGATAATGAACGGCAGAGAAACCAAAACTGCTGGGATAATAAAATCTAATTGATCAATTCCCCAAATTGGCTCTCCTCTTTGTTTATTTAATCGACGCTTCAACCAAGAGCCCAAAAGATCACCCGTTGCTCCCCCAAATGAGACCAGCGTCACACGTAGAGTTAGTTTTACAAAACCAAATCCTAAGGATTCATACCAATGCGCTCCGGTCATGTATACTTTAAATAGATCAACCGCTTCTGATGGAGTACTATGGAAGAGAACATATTCTCTTTGTCCGCTCCAAAATGCAATTATGATATTTTCAATTCCTTCCCACGAAAAAATTAGAATCAAATGTACACATAATGAAACTAAGATCCCAAATACTGGTCCAAGAATAAATCCTTTAACCGTTTTACCGGGTCCAAACAACCTATTTCCATCTTTACACACTCGTCCCTTATCTAAAGGGGCTCCTCCTTTACCAAACAGCATCATTCCTGAATTAGTCAAATAAGCAGGCATAATTAGCATGGTTTGAAGCAGAAAAACACTTGCCCAATCATTGATATTCCATAAAATCAGATAAAGTACCAATTCTCCTAAGAAAAATGTGAGGAAAATTCCGCAAAACCATAGTGCTTGATTTTTCCACTTCTCTTCTTCTGTAGATAATTCACGCCGCATGCGCGAAAAGTTCTTATCTGATTTCTTGGCATTCTCTGCTTTTTCATTCATATATTCTCACATGAAGGCTATAATACAGATGATATCAAGATTCCATTTTTTGGATGCCCAATAAAAATTTGGATTAGAAAGTGGACAATAATAGGAAGAGAATTTATTGCTTCTCTTGATCTTTTCGTTTCTTGAGTTTCAACGCTGTAAAGATCCCCTTATCCTTTATCACTTTTTTTGTGAGATCTCCTTCTGTCATGGAGAAGAATTTCCGTCCAAATTTTTTCACTTTTTCCCAATCAAGAGGAATAGCCAATCCAGGTTCTTTAGGAAGTTCTAAAAATCCATCCTCAGGCATTACTGGCTCTATAAGTAAACCATCTCGAAATTTAGGTTCCCAAGATCCAGGTTCATAAGGGAATTCTAGCGGATGATCGTAGTCAGAAAGTGCAAATAGATGCATATTAATCCACTGCCCCACTCCATTTGTCCATGTGTGAGGTGAATAGGATAATGCCGGATCTTTATTACAAGCTTCTATCACCTTAATGGTATCTCGAATTCCAAATACGGTACAATCGGGTTGATACAAGTCATAACTACCGAAATGCAAGAACATGCGAGCTTCATTCCAACCGGAATTTAATTCCGCTCCAGCTATTTTTGTCTTTTTACTGTATTTCCTCAGTTCAGCCAAATCTTCATACATATGCATCTCTAAAGGTTCTTCCAGCCATTCTATATCACTTTGGTCGATTTGATCCACAAAATCTTTTGCTCTTTGCAGTGTCCAAGCAGGAGTTCGTTCTACAATAGTTACTCTCCATCCTTGATTAGCATCTACACCTAATCGGATCGATGGATCAACCATTGCTCGTGTCTCGTTAATTACTTTTACATCTTCTTCGAGAGTTTTTGCATGTACTCGTAACTTGACTGCTTTATATCCTTGATTATGTGCTTGTTTTATAATTTCCGAGTGATCTTTTGGTCTGCAAACTTCACCTGTACTCCAGTACACAGGAATTGGTTTACTTTCTCCTCCGAGCATTTTCCAAACAGGCACTCCTTGAGCTTGCGCTTTAATATCATAAAAAGCAGATTCCATCCAGAAATTATGCCAACCTAGAAAACCTCCTTCAGTTATTCGTTGATGTCCTAGTTCAATGTCAGTTGGATCTATTCCTAATAAATAAGGAGCTAGTAATCCGCCTAATCCTTCTCTTTCTTCCCCGAATGCTACCCCAGCAGCATGTCCGAAGAATCCATCGTCTGTAGAGAGGCGTAATAAAGTAGATCGATTAGCTGTTTGCGGATATCCGGGAATCCACGAGGGATAGAATGGATGGCGCAGTGGGATGTCGATATGCCACAATTCAACTTTTGTAATTTTCATATTCTATCGATCCAAAGTGCATCTTAGATACTTAAAAAAGTTTAGAGCTAGTTGGATCGAAGAATGTGCAGCAAAGTTTCTGGTATGTCATTAAAATCAGAAACAGGGTAATATTTCCCATGACCAGCTTCTGCAATCTTTCTACAGATTTTTAGTCCCTCATAGCGTAATTTATTCTCAGGGGGCATTACCACTACATGCAAGACCGGAAAATTACGTGCAATAATACTCGGATCTTTCCCCCGATTATAATTACCATCCGTAATTAATACTGCGAATTTCCGTTTGCCTTTTACCGTCTCCAACTCTTTTAATCCGCGTTTCAAAGCATTCTCAATATTTGTGAATCCGACTGCTTCAGAATCCAATATTTCATCAATCAATTTCGTGACTGGAGAGTGAGATATGTCTTCGTTCATGGATTTAAGCATCATTGAGCTAGAATTGAATAAAATTATCGCAAATTTATGTTTATGCATAGTGTAGGTTAAAAGACTTGTTGTTAGAGCTGCATTCACTAAAGATTTACCATACATTGATCCACTTGTATCAAGAATTAATACTATGTTCTTTTTTAATTGATTCCGTTCGATTCCTACAATATCACGATATGTTATGCATTTACAAGAACCCTTTTCTAAGGTGTTCATAAGAGTTTGATCCAAATCAAACTCCATCATTCCAGGATAGTAGGGAACTCTAACTCGTTTCATTCCTTTCTCTATACCTCTTCCTGCGATTTTTAAGGTAGTTTTTAAAATCATATTTCGAGAAATTTGCCTAAGTAATACTTTGTATTTCTTTGGAGCCAGAGCTCTGACCATAAAGAAAATATTAAGCAAAGTAGTTCCTTGCGAGTTAGATTCCATTTCTGATAAGAAAGAAGCTCCTTCATTAGTGAAAAGCGCACTAGAAGCCGCAAAAACATTTGTTTTTAATAATGCCATTACTGCTTCTGCATTTTGGTTTTGAATTGCAAGACTGGTTAAATCCTTAATTTCAGTAAAGGGTAAAGATTTACTAAGATTTTCGTAAAATTTTGGTTTTTGTCCACCTTTAATTATAGCTGCACTCATTAAGTCCTTGTTTGAACTCCGATTTGGAATCCGCAAGGTATCTTTTTGACGTTCCAATTGTGCTTCATCGGTCGAAATATCAACCTTAGCATTTATTGAAAATCCTTCAATACCGAACGAATACAATCATGGATAACGTTTTTTAGAGTGGTATCTGAAGATTCTTCCAACTCAATTTTCGTTGAAAATGCCATCTCCCCCGCATCATACCAAAATGCATCCTGTTCTATTTGCTGAGGGTTATTCAAATAGTTAGTTAACATAAGCGTAGCTATATCTATCCCAGCTCGAATAGAAGCACCTCTTCGTAAATTTGGATGCTTACGTGTGATACGTGTTATTTTTGCACTTATTATCCCAATTTTATCCACTATATTCAAATCTAGATCTTGATCCACTTCGGTAGATTTAAGAAAATCATCCAATTTCTGGATAATTATCTCAGTTTCTTCTTCTTCGCTCTGATAATCCAAACTCAACCATACAAACCTATCCTTCAAGGCTTCACCTAGCGAGGAAGTACCGATATGACTCCTTGGATTTAAAGTTGTAATCACTATGAATCCTTTCTCACTATGAATTTGAAATAACTTTGGTATATCCAGAAATCCCTCATCTAAAGCTGAAAGTAGGACATTTTGAGTGCTTTCAGGGAGTCGATTTAACTCGTTTATGAATAGAACTTCCCCTGATTTCATTGAAGTAGATAATGGACCGTAAATAAAAGCCTCTTCGACGTATCCTTTTTCAAGGACGTGAGGGGGATCAAAATAACCCGTTAGTACATGACTTAATACATCTTCAGATCCATCTACTCGAATGAAATTTTTATCCTTATACGCAGAAAATGCACGTGCAAGAGTAGTTTTGCTCGTTCCAATTTCTCCTTCAAGTAATATATTCTTTCGGGAGTGATACGCTATTAGTATTTTCTTTAATTCATTGAATCGGCCAATAATTTTGTGCTTTTGTTGAATCTCTCGGACTTCTGCGTCTAAATCCATGTGCAAATCTAATGAAACCCACCTTATGAGATTTTAGAAATGGAAATTGCAGCTTGTCCAACACTGATACCTGCATCCCCTGGAGGAATACGATTATTGTGCAATAATTGAATCATATAAGAATTGATTTGGCTTAATTTTTGGATGGTGGTACAGTATCCCTTACTCACAAAATCATTATAGGCAACTCCTCCAGTCAACCCAATATGATGGATATCATTTTTACTAGCTTCATGGAAGC
>SDNX01000028.1 GCA_004524545.1 Promethearchaeota archaeon | reverse complement strand
TAAATGGAGGTTCAAAGAATAAGTAACCTAATCCATTAGGCCTAAGGAGAAGTCCTCCAATACGAGAAGTTTTTCTATGCCAAATCCAATAGGTGTTATTGATATGGTCTCCCATTCTTGAAATGATTTTCTTACGTGTTTCGAAATCATCCCATTCAGAAAAGGATGAATAAATTGCCCAATTTTTTGAAAATTTCTCAATATCACACCTTTCCAAACTAAATTCAGTGGAGAGTAGGAATTCATCTTTCATTTTTTTTGCATTTTCCTTCTTCCATGCGTAAGTTAAACGTGCCCAACCCCGTTCAAATTTGAATTTCTCATACAAATTAACTGCGGGAGTGTTTTCACAGTCAACAGTTAGACTCATTGTCTGGTACCCCATTTTCCCAAGAGTTACGATTGCAAATCGCAATATTGATGATGCAAGAGTTTTTTTGCGAAACTCAGGTAATATACAAATTATCCACAAATGTCCATTATTCTCTCCATGAGTTGGTCTAACTAATGAGAATCCTACTAATTTCCCCTTTTTAATGAGAGCGATAGATGCATGTTCAATTATTTCATTTTTTGGATCACAAAGATTCGAGAAGAATTCCCTTCGTTCATCATCAGTTTTTGATTTAAAGTTACGATCTCCACTCTCTTTATAGGATGCATATAAACATTGATATAGATCTTCTTGACTACAATCCATAAATGGAACTATCTTGATTCCTTCTGGGAATTTCGGCATGGAGTATTCATGAATTTCTATAGATCGAGACATATATTGGATTTCATCTTCTTCTAATAAATATCGATCTGAATAGATCTCAAGTTCAACAGGATAATTTCTCTCGTTATCTTTTTTATCGAATAATATTTCGACACGTGTGTATTCGTTGGTTTCTGCATATTCTACACAGGAGTTAAGAAGAAGTCTAGCGATTTCGATTTCGTTCGGATGATTATGAATTATATGTGGATGACCTCCTAATGCCCAAGGATTTATCTCCAGCATTTTAGTATCTTGTTTGAATAACATTAGCCATCCGACTAATACTTCTTCTTTATACGCTTTCACAATTACAGGAGGATGAGTGTATTTTAGATTTTTCATCCACTGCATTAAACGATCTGCACTTGGATCGAGTTCGGGACGGATTTTCTTCCAGAGATCCACCGTCAAAGATGCCAGTTCTTGTAAATCGACTTGGTCATCCAGTTTTTGAGTTTTTATGATTATATTTTTCACTTTGTTTACCTCGTTGTATCAATTCGCCAAGTGCAATTCTCTACAAACAATCCCAAACCAAAAATATCGCGTGATTTCAAAGAATTAGCAGAAAAAACGCTAAGAATTTAGTGATCAATTAGTTCCTATAGGTGTTAATTTGCTTCAAACTTCCAAAACCAGAAATGCGATTTATTTTGCAACCGATCATAGCTAATTAACACCTCACTTAATTGATTAAAATCAGTATATGTAAACATGTTTTTAACTTTGATGAATGATGGTATCAATCAAAAGAAATAAAAATATCAGCTGGAAATGGAGAGTATGATAAATTTCCTTGTCTATGATCGGAATATTCATAGGAATGATTTTATCGAAATGGGTATGGACTACTTCAATTGGATTAGGGAGGAATGCCTTGAATATTTCCATCTTGATTTTGTGGATTATTTTGGTCCTGTTGATAAATATGTAATGAATTCCCTGCCCTTATTCGAATCTTTTCATCCCCCGGATAGCGTTATTTATATCATTATCTTTGAGAATTCCATTGCAGGGATGGGAGGAATAAAACATACCACTGATGAATTTTCTGAGATAAAACGAATATTTATCAAACCAGAATTCAGAGGAAAGGGATTTGGTAATCTATTAATGTTGAAATTAGTTGAAACCGCAAGAGAATTTGGACATAGAAAGCTCCGCCAGGACACAAACTCCGATATGAATCTTTATGACGGAATCTGAGGAAATTTGTATCTAGTTTTTTGTGTGCAGCTTATTTTTCTGTAAAAATGAAAAATTCATGATTTAATTTCACACCACATATTTTTTTATTAAATGTGACATTGAATACCGTATGGCTTCAGGAAAGGAAACCGTCGAATCAATCCTAAAATCATTACCCGACGATGCTACTTTGGAGGATATTCTTTACGAAATATATGTTCAACAAAATATAAAGATTGGATTAGATGCAATACGAAAAGGAGATTTAATTTCTGAAGATGATGCTGCTGAAAGGTTAAAACGATGGTCACGCTAATCTGGACTTCAGCTGCACATAGGAAATTAGAAGAAATCTTAGAAGATTACGAATTGCAGAAATCCGATTATTGCTATATTCTAAAGCATCATGGAACAAATTATTACCCCCTCACTAAGACTTAACGCGTTGATTAAGCATGTGGATAAAGAGAAAGTCATAAAGTTATATCAAAAATGTAATATCGTGAAACTGCAATTATTTGGTTCAATATTGACTGAAAATTTCAGTGAAGACAGTGATATTGATATTCTTGTGACTTTTCATCCAAATCATATTCCGGGTTATTTCACGATTTTTCGAATTGAAGAAAAACTATCCATCTTGTTTGAACGAACAGTTGATCTACGCACAAAAAATGAAATTAATGAATATTTTCGAGATGAAGTTTTGAAAAGGGCTGTTCTTATTTATGAGTAACGAATATTCCACGCGCCTAACTCACATTTTTAATGCATATATTGAATAGCTCACGGAATCGCAAATCATAAATTTTTGCATTGCATTATATTGATAGAGACAAATCAGAAATTGGAATGAATTATGACTTCAAATATTGATGAAATTGAAAAAAAAGCCTTAAAATTATCTGTACAAGAACGAGCAATGTTAATTCGTCAATTAATCGAAAGCCTGGATGAAGGAGATGAAGACTTAAATGCTGAAAAAATGTGGTTTGATGAAGCAAAAAAAAGATATTGTCAATATAAAGATGGTAAAACATTAGAAAAGGAAGCATCAGAAGTTTTCAAAGACGCTAAGGCTAGCTTAAGATGATTCTTGTTACATTTTTAGAAGAAGCAGAAGATGAAATGAATGCTTCAGCACAATTTTACGATCATAAAGCGTTTGGATTAGGATTAGATTTTCTTGAAGAAATTGAGAGAGCAATTCACCTCATAGCAAAAAATCCTGAATTAACACCAGCAATTGAAAATATCCACAAATACAACACACGAAAATTTCCTTTCTCAATTTATTATGTGTATGATACCAATGAAGAGAAAATCATTATACTTACAATTGCTCACCAGAAAAGAAGACCCGGATATTGGAAAGAGAGAATTTCATAATTTATGAACAGATACTGAATGTGTTTAGAAAGAAAAGACCCCCATGAATTATCTTCTGCTTCATCCAGGCGTTTATGATAATAAGATCCTCCGTGTATAGTTTTATCCTTAAACATGTAATACAACATCGTCTTCAGCAATGAAATCACGGCTCACGAGCTTCAGTTCTATCCAATACAATTTATTTATCTACAAATTTAGCTATAAGCTAATATCGAGTTTGCAAATTTAAATTTAAAATTTAAATAGCTGTGAAGTCTATTATCAAAGTTTTTTGGGGTTCCTATCTCTTTTTGTTGTTAAGGAAAATCCTAAGAAAAATATTATAAACTCGTAGATGTGAGTTACAAACAACTGATACCAAAATAACCGATAGGATTATCCGATGTCAACAGACGACGAAATTCGTATTGGTGTTTTTGTGTGTCGGTGCGGAATAAACATCGCTGGAGTCTTAGATACACCGAACTTAGCAGAGTATTCTGCTAAACTACCGAATGTCGCACATTCTACAGATAATATCAGCCTCTGTACCACCTCAGGTGCAGACTTAATAAGGGAAGCTGTAAATGAGCACAAACTAAACCGAATAGTTGTAGCTGCATGCACGCCAAAGACCCACCAACCAGTATTTCAAGCGGTTCTCAAAGATGCGGGATTAGATCCATCCTTCCTGGAATTTGTAAATATACGGGAACAAGTTTCCTTCGTTCATATGAATGAAAAGGAAAAAGCACAACTCAAAGCGGAAGAACTCATCCGTGCTGGTGTTGCTCGATCCGTGTTCCACGAAATTGTTCCCGAGAAGACCTTCCCTGTCGAAAAGAAAGCACTTGTCATTGGAGGTGGAATTGGAGGAATGCAAAGTGCACTTGATTTAGCAAATCAAGGCTATGAGGTATATTTGGTAGAGAAAGAAGCCACAATCGGTGGAAAGATGGCAATGTTGGACCGAACATTCCCTACAGACGACTGTAGTATCTGAATTTTAGGTCCAGCCATGTTGGAAGTCAACCGAAACAAAAACATATATTTGATGACACTTGCAGAAGTGCAAAATGTCTCAGGGTTCGTTGGAAATTTCGAAGTAGAAGTGATACAACATGCCAAATACACGAATCAGGACTGTAATGGTTGTGGAGCGTGTGTTGACGTCTGTCCTGCCTATGGTGCATCCGAATTCGATCAGAATCTTGGAACCCGCAAAGCAGTCTATATTGCATTTGCACAAGCCGTTCCGATGATTGCACAAATCGATATGGATAAATGCATCAAATGTGGTCTCTGTGCTGAAGCGTGCGAACTCAATGCCATCAATTTCGATGATACTGACAAAATAGAGAAACTGAAAGTCGGAACAATTGTTGTTGCAACGGGTTGGGACGAATTTCGAGAGGAGGGATATCTCGGATATGGTAACTATCCGAATGTTATCACTCAACTGGAATTGGAACGAATTCTTGCTCCAAACGGACCAACCTATGGAAATATCATTCGACCATCAGACGGAAAACATCCACACAAAATATTGTTCGTTCAATGCGTAGGATCGCGAGATCTTAAGCGGAACCGACATTGTTCGAGTGGGGTATGTTGTCTCATCTCTATCAAGAACACGAAACTGATAAAGCAGCATGACCCAAACATCGACATCACGGTAGCGTTCATAGACATACGAGCGGGTGGAAAAGCCTATGAGGAATACTATCTCGAAAGCAGGAAGTATGGCGTGAAATACATCAAAGCGTCCATCCCACGTATCCAAGAAGACCCCGAAACGCATAATCTCAAGGTATATTTGCAAGATATGCTGGAAAATTGCTCTGAATTGGAAGAACAGGAATTTGATATGGTTGTTCTTTCATCGGCAATGGAACCTGCAACAGGAATCGCAACACTCAACGAAAAACTGAAATTGGAAAGAAGTCCTGATGGTTTCTTCAAGGAATTCCACTCGCGGCTTAGCCCAATAGATACAAGTACCGTTGGCGTTACGCTTGCTGGTGCAGCTCAAGGTCCGAAATCAATTGCAGAAACTATCATGCAAGCGAAAGGAGCAGCTTCAAGCGCTAATATCATCATGCAACCTGGAGAATATACGATGCGAATGGAAAAAGCGATCGTGGATGAGATTCGATGCTCGAAATGTGGAATGTGTGTCGAAAATTGTCCGTATAGAGCAATAACACTGGATCCTAAAGAACGATTCGCCGTAGTGGATGAAATAAAATGTAGATCTTGCGGGATCTGCGCAAATACATGTCCAAGTCAAGCAATCACTGTCCGAAACTCACGTCACAGCCAGTTCAGCGCTGTTATAGATAATCTTCTCTATAGAGCGATAGATTAAGGAGACTCAAAAATGACACAGATTCAAGAAGAACTGCATATCGTTGCGTTCATGTGTTGGAAATGAGGATACGGTGCAGGTGACATGGCGGGAACGATTAGGGCTCAATATCCGACCATTATTCGATCGATATTGGTCAGCTGCTCTGGTCGAGTATCTCCTGACATGGTAATGCGTGCGTTCGGAAAAGGGGCAGATGGAGTAGCCATTGTTGGATGATATGAACACGAATGTAATTACCAGACTGGTGCGAAGCATGCTGGTAAGAATGTTAAATATCTCCATCAAGTAATGGAATCTGTTGGTTTACAGCATGAACGCCTCTCAATGCACTATTGTAGTGCAGCAGAAGGGCAGAAGTTCCAAAAAACCATGGTAGAAATGGCCAAACAGATCACAGCTCTTGGACCCTCACCACTTCGAAAACTCGCATCGCCAATACCGACACCGAAACCAACACCTGATACGAAAAAAGAAACCAAAAAGAAAAAATAAAATCAAAAATCGATGTGAATGAAGCCCCATCCTAAAGCCTAAAGCGCGGATGGGTGTGGACGCCCTTGCGAAGGGTTATCGATTCGAACGAGCACTACCTGTGAAAAAGGAATACTAGAAATAAAATTGTGCTATGTAATCAGCCATTCAGTTGGTTTTCTCTCTTTTTCTCGATTTATTCATCTTCTATCATTTCATCTAGGATTTCTAAGATCATGTGAAGTTCCGTTCCAATTTCCAATGCTCTTCCTGACAATTCTTTTAAATTATCTGGGTTGCTTTCTTTAAGTTCTAATCGGAGAATTGCATTTTGCATATGTAAAAGTGCATTAACATAATTCCAGAGTTCCTACTCGGATTGGTTTCCAAAGATTATCTTGCTCCTCCTTAAAAGACTCATTATATATCATTCTTTTTTTGGATACTTGTTCTATTTGATAAGATCTCTTTGATAAATTCTATGAATTTCTCGATATTGGATATAATTTCGTTAGTGAAAACACTATTCACAACATTTTCTTGACTTTCTTTATGATAATGCCATGGAAATCATCCAATCTGTTTCCAAGAAAGGTGAGGAATATTGTCATGTCTGTAAATAGTTCCATCAACATGTGTTCGCTCCCAATGAAATGCCCACCGATTTTCTATATTAATTGAACAGAATATGTCTACAAAGCTTTCATCAGTCAAAAGAATGCGAAGCTTATTTCGTGTAATTTCAGCGGATCGAATTTTTTCCCCAAGATTCAAGATAAAAATTCGTTGTATTTCCTCAAGAGTTAGATTCATTTTATTGAATAATCTTCTTTTTTATGTTTTCTAAGGTATTTTTCTCGGAGATAAGTCCATCTAACTCAAAAAAATCTTCCCAACCATCGCTTTCTGCAATTTTACCCTTTTGAAAAAACTCATCAAATTGTTGTAAATCTTTTATACCATGACGGTTCAAGATTTTATATATCATAGCTTCTATTTGCGATAATTTGTTGTCAATAAGCACGATATAGGCTTTTCTATTTAGTTCTGTGGCTGATATATCGAAAATTTTCGCTAACTGCTCTTGAATATCAGAGTTTTGTTCAATACTTGTCATCTACTTGTATAATATCATCAAAACTGTAAAAATTTATGTATGTGTTTTTTGATTCAACTCAAATTCCAAAAAAAAACAAAAATAAAATCCAAAATCGATGTGAATGAAACTCCATCCTAAAGCTTGCGGATGGATGTGGACACCCTTGCGAAGGGTTATCGATTCAATATACTACCCAAAAAACGAAAAAAATTAAAGGAAATTTTCCACTAATGGGCCATTCAGTTGGCTTTCTCTCTTTTTCTTTTACAAAATTCCTTTGATAAATTGAATCAATTTCTCAATATTGGAATATAGATCATTTGTGAAGTCTCTTTCTACCACATTTTCTTGAGTTTTTTTGTGATAATGCCATGGAAATGATTCAATCTTGCTCCAAGAAAGATGGGGAATATTATCATGGCTATATATGGTTCAGTACTTGTCATCTACATTGAGACCGCATTTTTCAAGTTATCCATTAGTATAAGGTATTATAGAAAATGATCGATAGAAAGATGATAGAAAATCGAGAATTGTTACGCTACTTAACCATTTAGTTGATTTTCTCTCTTTTTCATATTTGTTTGGGGCCACCCTCATTTTGAGGATTATGTTATATATGAAAATTCACATACTATAAATGAGGAATTATTGTTGCACAAGGAAGTGGTTGATTTACTAATAAAGAGAAGTAAGAATTTTTTAGAAATTGCAGAACAGAGATTTAAAGTCGAAGATTGGGACTTGGCTTGTTTTAATGCTGAACAGGCAACTCAGTTATATTTGAAATCAAAAATTTTAAGAGAAACGGGAGAAACTCCCCGAATTCACTCTATTCGCAAATTATTAGCACTACTTGGAAAAACTTTGAAAAAAAATGTTGAATTTGACCGCACAAGACTAATAATCCTAGAAAATGCCTATTTAAATACTCGATATTTTGGGGAAGAATCGGATAGAGAGGAAGCAGAAGATGTAATCAAGATTGCAAAGGAAGTAATCAAGTATGTGGGAACTTTATAAATTTGGGAAGGAAATGTTTGAGTTAGCAAAAAACCATGAACAATATTTGCTTCCAATAAAAAAAGCTTGTTTAAAACTGTTACCCGATTCGAAAGTGTATCTATTTGGTAGTGCCCTCACAGGAGATTTAGTTGCGGGTAGTGATGTGGATTTATTGATAGTTACAAAAAAGAAAACTCTAAGTTGGAAAAAACGTGCTGAAATCGTTGCTGCTATAGAAGCAAAGCTTGCACTTCCCATTGCACACCCTTTCGAATTTCATGTAAAAACTGAAAATGAATATGAAAGATTTATGGCAATTTATAATCCGAGATTGAAGGAAATATGAGTATCAAATCGTTTAGAATCAGGCATTATCCGCCATATAATCTTGCATACATGAGATTCTGTTTTGATAATTTATAATATTTGCAAGATTACTTTTTTTCTCGAATTAAGCAATTTGCAATGATTTCTCCTGCATTTTCAATTCCTCGCGCCCCGGGGAAGTCATTGAAATCCACCAACCAAAATGTATTGTCTTCTGTGACTAGAAAATCCATTCCAAAAAGAGTAATATTTAACTTATGTGCGATAAAATGGGTGAATATTTCAATCTCAGAAGGGGTAGTAATTGTTGTTCGGTTTTTTCGTGACTTGTAAGTTTCAGGAGTAGATTTTAGAGCACGATACAAAGACTGACGATTGGATTCTTGTTGAGTAATTACTATCTCACCAAAATTATAACATTTAAGTAAAATATCGGTTGCCTCAATATATTTCTCAACATACAATCCACATTTCTGGAAAAAACGCGGAATTGTGTCTAATTCATGCGCTTGTTTCATATTAACATAATGTATCCCTGTATGATTTACCGGATATTTAATAACAATTGGAAAATCTGAAAGGCTTAGAGCACTAACCAATCGTTTTGGAGTTCTAAAATAACGGGGATCGGGAATATAGATAAGAGCATTAGGATTCGTGCGTTTAAATTGATTTAGTAATTGCTGGATTTTCCTACTTATTGCAATACGATCCTTACACAGAAGAGTAATGTCTGGTGAATTGACAACTGCATAATTTGATTCACCCAGGCGTTTACATAAATAGAAAATTCGAGGGTGATCAGGAGCTATTAAACACAATAGATCGGGGGTGTAATGAAGTTTTTTTTGCAACTTCCACCACGTAATCGAGGGATGGACGACTTCATAGGGAATATGAGTACTATCCAGCGTTTGAATAATTTGCTGTTTCGTGGGATGTTCGGGTTGTGCAGTAATAAAGATGATCAAATAATTTATCCTCCAAATCAAGCTTGCACTTTCTCAATTTTAATCTTGCGTGAAGCCTACTTTGTAGGTTTAAAAGAGAAAATTCTAAATTATATGGATAAAACGATCATCTATCATACTGCAATTGGTACTAATTATGTCAAGTAAAGACCCGGTAGAAGAGAAAAAGACAACGAAAAAGTCTACTAAAAAGAAAACGACTACTAAGAACACATCTTCAAAGGAAATAACCAATGAATCCACCAAAAAAGTGACTGGATACATTGGGCAAAAAGTAATGAAAGGCGATTTAATTAAACTGGATTTACTAGGAAAAACCGTTCCTACAGCAATAGACAACACCTCTGTAACCTTCCAAGTATCCAACATGGATGATGCAGCGAAATTACCAAATTTCGATCCAGAAAAGTCCCATCTTTATACTCCTGAATTGGTTTTAGTTGGGGAAAAGAGTGGAAGTGTTTTTGAAAAGATAGGTGATTTACTCACTTCTGGAGATATTAAATATGGAGAAGAGAAAAACATTATTTTAGACCCCAAAGATGCATTTGGTGTCCGAGATCCAAAAAACATCGAAAAAATGTCTTATAAGAAATTTATGGGTATTGCTAAAGAGAAACCACGTCTTGGAATGGAATTCCGAAATGAAAAAACGGGAAAAACTGGGCAAGTTATTACTGTTGATCAAGGACGGATTCGGGTTGATTTTAACCACCCATTAGCAGGTAGACAGGTGGAATATCGAGTAAAACCTCTGGAAAGAATGGATAAATTCGAAGACAAAGTTTTTGCATTCATTTCTCGCAGAATTCCGGGATTAGAACAAGACAAATTTCCCTTAGATCACAATAAATCTACAAATACCCTCAATATAACAACTCCAGACTTCTTTGGATTACAGCAAGGGGTAGGAATGTCTGAGTTCTATGTAGCATACGACTTACAAAACAATTTGGGTCTGGAAACGGTAAATTTCATTCATTCGTACAAGAAACCCCCAACACCCGCACCACATGACCACGAACATGACCATGATCACGACCATGATCACGACCATGAGGATGAAAAAGTGGATCTTGGAAAGGATGACAGTATAGCAGAAGAAATCGCAAAACCAACAAATAAAAAAAGTACTACAAAAAAGTCAACTACATCCAAAAAACCCATAAAAAAAACAACTACCAGTAAAAAGTAGTTTTTTTTAGTTATGTCGGTAATAATGCCTACTAATTTTTCTTTCATCTCTTTAATTCTCTCCTAAATACATATATAATTAACATAACTCATTTAGCAGTAGGATCCTCATTTTTCTTTGACTATTTTAATTATGTACGAATTTGAAAAAGAAGGTGTAACAGTAATTGACGAAATCTAAATACAAAAAACTACTCACAACAACAACGCTATTAGTGGCATTACTGCTTAGCATGTATGTGGTGGTTCCCGGCGCTAATTTTTCAAACGCTAATTCAAATTCTAATATTAACAATCTAGAACCGAAATCATCTACTGAATATGATTCCATGGGAATCTATGACTGGTCGAATTTCACCAGTTTTACCTACCGAGTTCCATTGGAAATTAACTCTACTTTTATTGATCGAACCAATTATTCTGTACAGGTCTATGTGAATTTTACACAGGCTTTGGATGAAGCAGGATATGATGGAGAAGAATTCGATCCAGATTCCGTTCGGGTTGTAGAATATGAAGGAACCAATCCCAATTATTATCCTAAGTTATTCAATGCTGATGAAGCAATCGAAATGAACCGTTATGTATTGCCCTCTCTTTTCATTCCCTTAGAGAAGCATGATGGGTATGAAGCAATAGATAATGCAATCGGCTATGTATGGTTTGAAATGCCAGGATGTTCTAATGCAAATGCAAATCGAACATTTATGGTATATTTTGACACCATTGAAAATACTGGAGGAAGCTTAGTTACTCCGGATTCCTTGATCTGGAAAAAGGATTACAACAGCAACACCGATGTTCTAGGAGATAAAATGTATCATCTTGCCTATGGAAACTATCAAGACAATTCGTATGAAAGTCGTGGTGCATTATCCATTTGGGATGCAAATCTTGAGAATGAAATATACCACGGACGCCCTCATTCTGATATTCAAAGATATCTCCATCCTTTACCCGGAGATTTTAATGGAGATGGAGATGTAGAACTCCTTGTTAGTGATCGTGACAACCAATTTTGGTTGATGGATTATAATACGATAACAGGATTCTTTAATCCTTTACAAACAGAAAATGGCGATCCATTAAACTTTGATACGGTATTAAGAGATTACTTCGTAGAATTATTGGGTCCGGATCCGTACCGATGGTCTACTACACTTCAAAATATTCTTATAGCGGATATAGACAATGATGGACATGACGAAATTATTGCCTCCACGTATGATCGTGATTATGATTATATCGTTATTATGAATATCACCCAAGATGGAAGTCTTAATCACATCCTCAATGTGCAGCAGCATTTCAATACCTCATTTGTTGATATTCAAGCAATGGCAATTGCAGACTTTAACCATGATGGATATTTAGACATTATTGGTGCAGATGTTGATGGAGGTCCTTTAGATATCTACGGATACACCCTATATTTTTGGATGAATGAGGGAAATGGGATTTTTGACCATTTTAATGTGACTCAACCGACTCATTTAGGTCATGGAGGTATGCTCCCTCAAGAAGTCATAGCGATCTCGACTGGGGACATTGACAATGATGGAAACATCGAAATTGTAACCACGGATCACGATAACAATCATTATTTATATATCTGGCAATGGAATATGAGCAATTTTACCCGAGGGCTTGATGGAACTCCCGAATATGAAGGAACTTATGATGTACCTGCAAGCCCTAACTTTGCTGAACCCGTTGTAGGTGCAATGTATGATTGGGATTATGACGGATATACCGAAATTATCATCGGAAATTCAGATGCAGCAGGAAACTCCTCAATAGCAGTCATTGAAATTAAAGGGGATGAAGCCTCATACATCGGAAACGACCGTATAGTACAAGAATCCGAATGGGGTCAATGGGGAAATACATCAATCCCGTACCATAATCTATATTTCCCACGATTTGGAGATGTCGATAATGATGGGGAGGTCGAAATGATGTCCGGAACTTACCGTCGGTGGGATGGTGTAAACATCAATGAACCCAGTGTTCTGGTATGGAACCAAGATGACACAACTGCTGAATGGACAAGTCCACCTGCCTATAATAGCATTGGAGGAGGAGGAGCTAGGTATCAATCCATGATGTGTGTGTTTGGTGCATGGGATAATTACGTCTATCGTCGGGATCCTGTCGTATTCATTCATGAAGCCGGAGCAAAAAGTCCTGATTTGACTATCAACGTTTTGGATATGGATCTTGGGCCTGTATATAATGCTGATGTAACAATAACCAATGGAATTATCTTCACTGATACCAAGACTACAGATCAAAGCGGTCAAGTTAATTTCCAATTACTAAATGATGCAACCTATACTGTGGAAATCAAATACGAAACCCCTTATCATCCAGAACAAACTGTATATTCTGAAAGCGTAGTCATTGACAGTGCTTCCCAGCGTTATGAAGAAGTCTTCTATGTAACTCCGTTACAAAAAGTCTACTTTGATGTCACGGATTCAACCGGCGGAGATTTTACTTATGGAAACTTAGTAGTTTGGGATGATGTGATAGGTGGTACTGTTGGAGACTGCATCAGTATGGACACAAATTATGAACATACTACATGGTTTGCTGAACAATATATTAATACATCTGTCCAATATGCAAATCCCTATTACAACATGGACTCGGATTATGTGTTGAATAGCACGAATCTCGAACCCGATGGAAATAACACGGATTCCGATGCTTTTGATACTGTTGGTAACAATCCACTTGGAGATGATGTTTTCCAGTATGTATTCGATTTTCAACAAGCAAGTTTGTTGAACTGGATTGAAATTGATATTGATATTTCAGGAGCAACTCATTATATCGACTCGATTGAAGTTCAGTTAGTATTTGATGTTGGAGATGACACAGTGTACTTTGAAGATTTTGATGGAGATACTACCGATACCTGGTCTGGAAGTATTTCCTTATGGGCTGATGGCAATGGTCAATTACGATTAGAATCACTACGGAGTGATCATGTTCGAATCATTGTAAATGCACATAATGAAACATCCAATACCGGGACAATTGATGTAGATCTTTTCTACCAAGCAGTAGAATCAATAACTGTTCCATTTAGAGCGGTGCAGTTGGAATTCATTGATACTTATGATGAACCAGCCGAAGGATTCTTGATTGAAGTATATGAGACTGAATTAGACCGTTCAAACAATGTAACTCTTGTGAACTTAACAACCAATGAATTTGGAGAAGCTTTTGATTTAGGAGGTAACCCATTCTATTACTTTGATGATACTGCATCTGCAGAATTGAATTATTCTATTCGAGCGAAATTCTACAAAGTTTATTTTGATTTTGCCCCAAATAATGATGACCACGCCAACTTCACCAATGATGGTACGATATCCTATCAATTCCAAATTAATATTGATATTGAATCCATAGACTATGAGACGAATATTACAGTTATAAACACTCTAAGCACTAATGTTGACTTTGATCAAGATTGGAATGCGTTAATTTTGGTTACTGCAACTGATACAGGTGCTCCATTCGCTATTGACGCTTTTCCTGTATTAAAAGTATATAGCGTGAAATCCAACACCCTGGTATATCAAGAAGATTTGGTAAGTAATGGTACACTGGGCTATTACGAAGTGACATTCAACCCTCAAACCGATGGGATAACCCTCGGTGGAGATGATTATAGTTACTATGTAATACTTGAAGCATCCACACCCGGATTTGGTTCAGGACCTGTTCCACAAGTATCATCATTGACTATTAATCCAATTAATACCTCGGTGCTGTATGAAACCTATGAACAATGGACTTGGACGGAAATTGCTGAATTCAACATAACTTATCTTGATAGAAATTCCGATCCGATCTCTGGAGCTACTGTAACTTATGACGCTCCATGGTTGTTTGATTCCGTATCTGTAGCAGAAAGTTCTACCCCAGGAGTATACTCAGTATCCATTGATACTACAGATCCAGGCAATGTCGGAGATTATATCTTGAAATTCAGTGCATTTAGAGCCAATTTCCTCCAGCAAGACTTTGATGTGCGACTAAGTATTCGACCATTAGCTACTACCCTAAATGACAATGATCCGAATGATTTTCTATTTTCTGATGTCACGCCAGATGTAAACCTTACCCAATCCTACTTGATTTACTTTGATTATGAAGTTGATGGGACAGGGGAAGGAATTACAGGAGCCACCACAACATGCACAGTTGCATATGAATTAGAGGATTCCACTACTGGATTTGAATCTGTAATTATCGATGAAGTAGGGGATGGTGTTTATGTACTCGATTATGAAACTGAAACTCGTGCGGAAGGAGTATACAAATTTGATGTTAAGTTAGAAAAACTCAATCATGATGCAAAAGTTGCTTCGATAACAATGAATATTGTTAAAAATCAATTTGATTATTCCTTAGCTGAGGGTGTGGTAGTAAATAATCTATTGAAATATACCGTTGAAAATGGTGTGGATCAAGTTATTACAATAGATCTTAGTGAACGACTCGATGGATCAGCAGCTATTGGTGCAACGGTTCAATTTAATGGAGTCGATTTTACACATGATGGTAATGGATTATACACTTATACAATCAAATCAGGAGAAGTGAATACCTTCATTTCTAAATGTTTAGTCGAAGGAGTAGTCACAATCACTCAAAACACGTTTGAAGATATAACCTTCACGGTTCAGGTAGAAGTCAAAATGCATGCATTAATTTCGGGAATTCCAACATTCTATTTAGTATTAGGAGTATCGTTTATCTTAGTTGGTGTTGGAGCGATAGTTTTAACAAAAGTAGTCCAGAATGCTCGAATTCCAGAATTCGTGAAGAAATGTGATGCGGTAGCGAAAGAAATTAGTAAGAAGAAAACTATCGATACTAGAACAAACGTAGGACTTAGTAAAGCAGAAAAATTAGCGGAAATCTTCGGTAAAGACTGGGAAAATCTGGGATTGGATTTCAAAGTGTCTATGGGATTTGTTCCGGTTGGTAAATCTAAATCAATAGGGGATTATACTGAATCATTTGAAGAACCCTATCATGAACCCGAACCGGAACCAGAACCCTATCATGAACCCGAACCAGAACCGGAAAAAGAACCAAAAACATATTGGGAACCGGAAACCGATACAGAACCAGATATAGACACGGAAACGGATGAAAATAAAGACAATACACAGGAGGATGAATTCTAATGCCTACAGGTTTAATCTTAATGAAATGGGATGAAAGGTTAGGGGTTTCAATCCTCGCTCAACATCCTGAAGCAATCGAAGTGACAAGTAAGACTCTCATGCAAATCTATTCTACGCATGAGTATTCTGGGGAATCTGGGTTAATATCACTAAATGTAGGGGCAATGAATTTGGTGTCCTATTATACGGGTCCTGAAATTGGAGTGTATTTGATACTAGCTCTCACCATGGATGAAGATCCTGAAGTGTTTGAAGATGGTCTAAGTGATGCAACACGGTTGATAGTGCAAAATTTAGATAATGAGGCATATAAGCCGTTAATTCCAAGCATCTTTCAAAGATTATCAGTTTTCCCTAAACTGACTGAAGAGTTGAAAACTGCAATGTTGTTCACGGATTCAGCACGGAGAATGGTAATTAAGCGATTACAAGAAGAGGGATCAATTCTAAAGTCCGAAATTTCGGTGTGGTTGAAAGACCAATACCGAGAAGGATTCGCAGATGTAGAAGGCCTCATCCAAAGTTTGATCAAAGACTCTATCGTGAAAACCCGGTCAGTAAAAGGCAGTCCAAGCGAAATTTTGTATTTAGTTAATGATATTTTCATTACACGAATCCCACCTAGTGATCTCATACGAGGTGCTTCCAGTAGAGGTCTTCCTCAAGAATTGGCAGAGGATTATCGCGAAAATGTCATGTCATTTTTCCGGGAATATCGTAATACGGATGAGGATAATTTGAAATTACTAAATACCCTACTCGATCCGCCAACATACGAAACCTTAAAATTGCTCCGACAAGCGATTGTCACTCGAGATGACCTTGAGAAACTGCAAAAGAAAGGTGTGGATGATGTCGATGCAGTTTTGAAAAATCTTTGGGATGCACAAATGATCCTGGTATTACAAGACGCAGCTGGAAATGAGTATTTTGCTCTGCAATCCAATGTAAAAATCGAAAAAATTTTCCCTGAATACGCTTTGGATCTCATTAGAGAACAATACTCTCTGAAATCAATCAGTTTACAGGCCGCGTTAGAGTATTTAGACACACTAAAAGATGAGTATATGGCAAGATTTGGTAAGAAACGAGCTACTGCATGAGTAATTTAATAACCACAAAAAAATTTTTTTATTTCACTTTTTCTATTGTTACTAGTGTCAAGCTATTTGGGCACTTTTGATCCTTAATTTTTAGATTAATTTCTCGAATTTTTATTTTTGCGCCTGGTTGTAACCCCAATACTGGAGAACAATATTTCGCGAATTCACATTCATCTTTAAAAGTACAATCAAGAGGTTCATATTCAATTTGAGCACCTAAGTAAGCGCGTCGTGATTCAATCAGAATTTTTACATCACTTTCACTTACTTTCACAAGGCTCATTGGCTCATTATGATATTCATATGGACATTGATGCTCAATATCTGTAACAGAGATTATTTTGTAAATTGTATTTTCTTCAAGATTGTTCATACAAGGGTTGTAGAAGCGACAAGATTCTGGACATATGTCTGATCGCGGTTTGTAAAAATAGAATTTGAAACCTCGTTCACTATAGGATTTCCCCACAAATGTAATAATTTCTTTGCTACCCATTTTTACATCATTAAATATTTCATGGTTGATAAGCCTTATTTCTCTAGAAGTTATGCCTAGCTTAGCCCTATGGGTTAATATACCAAATTTTTTAAAAAGTAATTTCTAAAACGTAAGTATGAAACAAGGAGATTTCCGACCGCTTCGCAATCAATTTGATATAAATATACAAGCAATTGATGATGCAGAAATCGAAAAACGGAAAATCGAAATCCAGGAAAAGATTAAAACTGGAACCACTACTGTGGGCCTACTTTGTAAAGATGGAGTAGTCTTAGCCGCAGACAAACGTGCCACAATGGGATTGTTCGTTGCGAGTAAAACTGCAGAAAAATTAAACATGATTCAACCTCATGCATGGATAACTATCGCAGGAGGAGTCGCAGATGCACAATATTTAATAGAAGTTTTGCGTGCCGAATCTTCAATCTTTAACCTAAAATCTGAAAAACCTATGGGAGTGAAAGCAATCGCCACCTACCTATCTCGGATCATGAATTACTACAAAGGATACTTCCAAGTTGGTTTGATTATGGGAGGTTATGGACCAGATGGACCTGGGTTATTCAATTTAGGAGCTTACGGTTCCATCATGCCTGAGAAAATTACAGTAACGGGATCTGGGAGTCCATACGCAATCGGAGTATTAGAAGCCCGATATAAAGAAGATATTACGGTTGAAGAAGGTATGAAATTAGCTGCAGCAGCAGTACGATCCTCAATCATACGAGATGTTTTCTCGGGAAATGGAATTGATGTTGTTGGGATTAAAAAAGATGGGTATGAACAGAAATTTTATGATATCAGCGTTGATCCATTAACATTACTGAATGCTTCCACTTAAAATTAAATCCTTAATCATAAATGTTTTAAGCGGTTATCTCGCTTTTTATTCTATACATGGTTCGTATATTAGTAGACATCAGCCATAATGAAAGATTTACTCATATTCCCAGTGGGATTTTTGATCATGAGTATACTTTTGAATTTTTATACCCGGGGATGCATTTGCCAGAGTATGAAACCCTTCGAGAATATGATCTATTAATTATGGGGGAAATTATTCCGGCAAAAAATGAAATGGATCATTTATTTCTGAAGACAGAGATAACAATTATTAAGTCCTATGTTAAAAATGGAGGAAATTTACTTATTTCAACGAGTTCTGGAGGAGATTTTGATTATGAGCGGGAAGATGATGATATCGAGGATTACGGATCGATTCGAGCATTAAGTCCAATTACGGGTGTCAAGCGCTATTGGTGGGGTGAGGTATTTCACCCCTCAAAAAAAAAGCATTTGACGAATCCCGAAGATTTATTATTCTCGAGATTTCCGGATCATCCCATATTTGAAGGAATCAATCAAATTTTACTTGCTGATACGACATTTTTAGAACCTTCCACTGTATTTACACCGAAAATTCTTTTCACAACTCTTCCAGGTACCATGTTTCGGTATTTTGTTGATGATACAGAAGAGTGTGTGGATGATGTCCCGTTAATTACTTACCGTAAATTAGGCACAGGGTCTTCTCTAGTAATCGGGTCAACCCTTTTCATGTCTCCACATCAAAAATATGGAACTCCACGGTTTAATAACGCCAAATTTTTTCTGAATATTATTAATTGGTTATCAAATCAATGATAGGTTGTGATGTCAAGACTTAATATCTTGCAAGATCCACTATTCTGTAGGAGGGTATTTCTTGTATTCTTTGGGAGCAATCCCTTCGGCTCTTCCGTATAATTTGATCCAGAGCTTTTTTGTGTTATTCTATGGAACCAAACTCGGACTAGGTTCGAATTTAACGGGTATAATGCTGATTGTCTACGGTATTTGGAACGCAATTAACGATCCGATTATCGGGGTTATCATGGATAAACGGAAAACACGATGGGGTAGAAGAATTCCCTATATTGTCCTTGGAACTATTCCGTTAACCATTGGATTTCTTCTTTTTTGGATGGTACCTTGGCAATCAGATACTTTGATATTCATACATGGATTAATTATGCTTTTTCTCTTTGATTTTGGATTTACTTTAGCTATGACCGGATGGACTGCTTTATATACCGAAATGTACGAAGATGAAAAAGAACGAGCCACAGTTGTAGCAATCAAGGACCTGATCGCATTCCTATCCTCTATCGTAGGTATTATGATTCCTCCAATGATTGCTGCTGCACTAGGGTGGGGATATGCAGGTTTGATATTAGGGATCTTTATCCCGATTACAATGCTGTTATCTCTACTCGGATCAGAAGAACGTAAAGAATACCAAATAGATGAACCATTAGCATTATTTCCTGCATTAAAGGCAACATTCACAAATGTGCCTTTTATAATAATTGCACTCACTTACACTCTGTTAGATTACATCTTCGGTCTAACTATGACGGTTTTACCGCTGTTTAGTGAATTTATTTTGAAGATTGATGAGGGACTATTAGGATTTTCTGTTGCTGGTGTTGCTATTGGCATTCTTGCAGCAATCCCTTTTTGGAGATGGATATATGCGAAAAGAGGACCGAAATTCGGGTTATTGCTGTCAATCATTATCTTTGGTTCTACCATTTGGTTAATATTTCTTGTACAAGATTTTCTCGGCATGATTTTAATGGCTATTCTACCTGGCATTGGAGCTTGTGGTATGTTAATGACTGAGCTAGCAATAAGTACGGCTATCGATTATGATGAACTTAAAACGGGAAAAAGACGTGAAGCTTCGTATAATGGAATTATGACATTAGTAGCACGACTATCTATAGTATTTACAGGACTAACTTTAATTATAATTAAATATACAACGGGTTTTGATGTAGAAAAGACATATCAGGTACCAAAAGCACTTGCTGGATTAAAAGCGTTAATTTCCTATGTCCCGGTTATCACAACAGCGTTAGCAGCAATGGTATTTGCGTTTTATCCCATAAACCAATCTCGGTTTAACGAGATGCAACGGACCTTAAAGCAACTTCATAAAGAAAGAAGAAAGAAAATAGAAGAATAAGAAAGCCAATTTATTCAAAATCGAATTTCAATTCAATTGCTCCATAAGGACAATTTTCAGAGCATTTTCCGCAGAGATTGCATTCTCCTTCACCAGTAAAGCCCTCAAATGGTTCATCAAGAATTCTAATTTGTTTTGGACAGACATCCTCACAAATCCCACAATCGCGACGACCGACACACTTAACAGGGTTTCGTGAAAACTTCAGCATAGAGAATTTAGAAACATAAGATGCGGCCGCGCCATAAATACACATAGTTCTGCAGTAAAACCGAGGATAAAACACACTTACTGCAATAATAACTAAATAAAAGATGAACAAGAACACAGACCACCCATTCTCAAACATTGCTGTGAAACTTAATTGATCAACTCCCATACCGATCATTCGTGGAAGAGTGTAAAATAGAAATTCTGAAAGTGAAAATCCGGCCATAGGTCTTCGCAGAAAAGTACCAATTGAATCTTTCCAACTAACATATTGAACCGTATTAAACGTAGCCATGAATCCTAAGAAAATCATGATGACGAGTAATATACCTAGAATCCATTTTTTTACTTGTTTAAGGGCTGCGTCAGCTTGAATGGACATTTTCTTTCGGCGGCTTTCCTTTTGGAATACAGACAAGATATCCTGGAAAAATCCTACAGGGCATAGCCATCCGCAAGTGAATCTCCCAAGAACTAAAGATAACAGCATTAATATTCCAATTAGCAGAAATGGTAGATTGTCTACACCGCTACCGATGCTATGAAGGATGTGTTCCATCAATCCAGCTCCGCCATTCCCATTGAAAAGAAAACTTCTTGGAGTTTGGATGAAAGGATAGGGAATATGAAGATCGGTAATGACGGATAGATCAATTTGGAAAATCGTTTCGAAAATGGTGTAATTAATCAGTATGAATGCTAAAAATTGCACAGCTTTACGAATTACTGAAACCAATGGGAATTGTTTTTTCTCTGTTTCACTCAAGAGGAATCTCACTTAACCAAATGTTTAATCAAACAGCACATTAAAGTGTGAATGGTGATAGGTGGTAGTTGGAATCTTCCTTAAAAAAAATTGTGGTCGGCTCCTTTGTTATCTTGAGCTTGGTATGGAGAGAAAGAAAAATAATAAATAAGTTGGTTGTAAAATTAAAAAAGTGTTATTTTAATACCATAGTTTCCCCGTTCACTAAAGATCGGGTATCGGATTTTAGACGTTTGTGGATTGTCGATGCCAATGAAATACATTTAGAAGATTCTCCATGATTTGTGATTATCCGATCCGGCTTAGGTTTTACTCTGCGAATAAAACTTATAATTTGAGAGCGTGAGCTGTGCCCTGAAAAACCAGATAAGGTATAGACATTCATCTGCATCTTAACCATGTTAGATTGACCTCTACGGTTCTCAAATTGGATATCACGAAAACCCTTTTGAATTCGTCGACCTAACGTGCCCTCAACTTGGTAAGAAACGAATAAAAGCGTGTTCTTTTCAGAATCGGACAGTAATTTTAAGTACTGAACACTTGGACCACCTTGGAGCATACCAGAGGTCGCCATTATAATGCATGGGTCTCCCTCTATTATATCCCGCCTATCTTCATCTCCGCCAGTCACGGTTTGGAAAATTTCTGATAGGAAAGGATTTTTGCCTTGATGGAATATTTTTTCACGTAATTCTACGCTTAAGAATTCAGGATGAGCCGTATGGATCGCTGTTGCTTCGGAAATCATACCATCTACAAACACTGGGATTTTTGGGATAATTTCCTGGCTAACTAATTCTTCCAGAACAATCATGATTTCTTGAGCACGTCCGACTGCTAAGACGGGAATTAGGATTTTTCCACCTGCTTCTACTGTTGTATTAATTATATTCGCCAAATTCCGTTCTGATTCATGTCGTGAGGGAATAATATCTTGAACTCCACCATAGGTAGCTTCAGTAATTAACGTTTCTAATCTCGGGAATTTGCATAATGCGGGTTCTAAAAGTTTAGTCCTTTGGAATTTGTAATCCCCTGTATATACGAGATTATGATCTCCATTTCCGAAGTGTAAATGGCACAGTGAGGAACCTAATATATGTCCTGCATTGTGTAAGGTTAATTTGATATCAGGTGCTATATCAGTCACTTTTCCCCAAGATAGAGGGATGGTATGTAAAACTTCTGATTTAATATCGGATTTACCATATACACCAATTCGACCTTCGCGTTGGGTGAGAGAGACATAGTCTAATTGTAGCATAGTCATGAGGTTACGTGTGGGAGCTGTGCAATACACAGGACCATCATAGCCATATTTATAAAGAAAAGGAACGAGTCCAGAATGATCCATATGTGCGTGACTAACCACAACTGCATCCAGATTTTCAAGATCAAACATTGGAGAATTTAGAGATGGGAAAAGATGTCTCATATTTCCTACATTCATACCGCAATCAAGTAAAACACTACTTTCATTCGTTTGAAGCAATACTGCGGATCGACCAACTTCACGGGATCCTCCTAGAGGAGTCATACGGATATTTAAATCTTTCAAAAGCAAAGGACGATGGATCCTCGCACCAATTTTCAATAAGATGTCTTTTTGTTTTTGACTTTCATTTTTCAACAGATTCCTAATGGTCTCAATGGTTTTACTGGCAATTGGGGGGGTACGAACTACCTTAGGTCTCCAAAGAGTTTCACTGCGTATCTCCTTCAGATTAGCCCCTTGCTTCCCAATGATCAGTCCTGGTTTTTTTCCTTCTATCGTTACTTCTCCCAATGTCTCGTCAAAGAAAATTTTAGTGACTTCTGCATCAGCTGGTATCAAATTTTGAATAAATTCTACCGCACCATCCATTTCCATACGGACATCTTCATCAGATCGAATAACGATCCTCATTCGCATTTTTTTAGCTAGTACTCGTAGGATATTGGAATCATCTACTAATACTTTTGAGTCTTTCGTATAAAGAGCTAATTCTGGCCCTTCAAATTCCATTTTAGTTATTTTAACCTTCGCTGGAAGACTTTCTAAGATTTCTTTCTTGATTCGATCAATTGATAGCAATTTGAAAACTCCATTATGTGCATAGAATTGCTTATGTTAGATTTGAGATTCTTTAGAAATTAACGTGAATTTCTGGGATATTTTGTACTGATTATTATGGTAAAAAGATCAGATCAGTCAACAAATCGCTACCCAATAGCGATAAGTTCACTACTGATCTTGCTAGAGTTTTAAAAAATAAAAGGTTTTGCGTGCTTATTATACGAATATTATGCGACAAAAATAAAAAATAAAGCCTACGAAATCAAGCAAATGCAAATAGTATGATGATGCCTATAATTAAGAAAACCAATGAGGTACCCATTCCAAAAGCAGTTCCTAATAACACCCCTCGAACTAAGGCTCTCATCTTTTTATTCTTCTTCGATACTACGGGAGTTTTTTTACCAATTTGAACACCAGCCATTATCTGTATCATTATGCTAGCAGAAAAAATTCCCCAGAACAGTAATCCAAATAACAATTCATTTCCCATCCACTAAAAAATTATCATTATACCAGATAATCCAAGAATACCACCACTAATATATCCCCAAATTGTTGGTATGCGTACCAATATTTAGCAATCTGTATGAAGACAAATAAAACTATCTCTATTTCTGAAATAAGAACAATAAAGAAAATTAAGAATAGGTTGTGGAAGAGAATTATTTCGATTTCAGTTTGGGATTGGGGGGCATAGGAACTCCTAATCGTTCACAAATGCGCTCCATAAACATATCACTATAGGGTCCAGATGTTTCAATCTTAGTTCTTTTCATCAAAATCTTATCCGAAGGACAAGCAAGCACACAACTTCCACAAGCTATACAAGCTTTATCATCAACCTTAATTGTAATGCCAGTTTTTAGAGCTTCTTCATACGGCATTCGTTCTAAAGCACCATTAGGACAAATATCGATGCATTTATGGCATTCTCCAGGGCAATTATTCACATATTCTAGCTTAAAGTCGTGTTCAACAGAGTTCTCGGTTTTTAAAATTTCCACAATACCTCTCATATAGATGTGGGCTTCGATTTTTGCGTGTTTCATCATCTGTATTTTCCCTGCGAGTTTAGGAACGACTTCCCGCGTTACAATATCTAGATCATCCTTGGGAACCACTTGCCCATCAATGGAAATCTTCAATGCATCAAATGGACAAAAGTAAACACATGTACCGCAGTATACACACTTCTTCGGATCAGAAACATCCAATATGATACTATCATCCATCACAGAATGGAGATGTTCATCCTTCCCTTTCGTTTTTGGACCACTTACGATTGCATCGCGGGGACATACTATTGCACAAGTTCCACAACCCACGCATTTTGCCCGATCTAAGGATACCTCCATGGATCTCGCCAGAAATTTAAGTCCGAACCTGTAGTGCATCTGATTAATTTGTTTGTTAGTCTTCGGAAACATGCTTTTTCATCCTAATAACAATAAGATTTTCTCTTAAACGAAACATAAAAAGATATTGGAACACCATTTCGAGAAAATGAAAAATTCAATGACACCTAGAAATCGGTTACTTCTTGTCGTTCTTTGTGGACTGCGCATTTTTAGGTATGGGTTCTTCTTGTTCCTCTTCATCATGAGGATGAAATTTAACTCCTTTCTTTAGTGCTCGAGGAGGATGACTTTCATGTTTATCTTTAACTCGATGAAAGACTTTATCCCAGTCAATTGAGATTAAAGCAAATGTCACGATAATTATCCCAATCCAAACGCTTGTACTAATTACGATATCTTGCCATGTTGGTGGAGTTTCCGAAACTATTCCATTTATCGCATCTTCATAATTTATTCCAAAGAGACGATACAAAGTTGCTGCGAAATCGGGGGAAATATTTTGTATCCACACTGGGATTGCTGTTGTGAATGTACACAATACCACTTTTCCCAAGAAACACCAAAAGAGGGTTTTGACCACACTGTATCCAGTAAATCCTACAACTA
Organism: Promethearchaeota archaeon; assembly: GCA_004524545.1. Taxonomy (GTDB): domain Archaea; phylum Asgardarchaeota; class Lokiarchaeia; order Sigyniarchaeales; family Promethearchaeaceae; genus AMARA-1. Next base: position 704 of record SDNX01000028.1, on the reverse strand, counting down.
CTAAAAAAGCGTCATCCGGTAAAGGTGTCGCTGCAAAAATAAAAATTAAAACTGGTGCCCACCCTTTTTCAATATATTTCTTCATGCGCTCAGTTTTTTCTGATTTTATAAATTCTTGTCCACCTCTCCCAATTAACCAAGCAGAAACCTCTCCTATGCCTGCACCGAAACCAGCAGCAATTCCAACAAATATTGGATTAACTCCAGGAACGAATGCTCCAATAACAATCAATGCAACACTGTACGGAACGGGAAATATTACAGTCAAATTACCAAACACCGAAATTATTGCGACCCCTAGATATATTCCCCAAGGACCATAACGATCATGAAACTTAATGACTAAATCAGCAAGCCATTGTCCGAAGGAAATTTTCATTACGGCTAATACGACAATAGCTGCAATCATCAATAGAAAAAAAGTCAATCCGCCCCATTTTGCTAGAAATTGGCCTACTTTACTTTTCTTTTTTGGTTCTGTGGTAATATCGGGTTCCATTTCAGACATGATAAATCTCCAGTGCTATCCATTAGCCCTTATATAAAATTACAGTGAATGTTTGCCTATATAAACTTATATTTGATTGATAAATATTCGGTAAAGATTCACACCAATATCCATAAAAAATCCCCAGATTTTTGTGTAATGACGAACTAATTTTGGACATACTATTGAGTCTTGAGGAAAAGTGTTTGGAACATCG
>SDNX01000027.1 GCA_004524545.1 Promethearchaeota archaeon | reverse complement strand
CCTTTGTTACCCATTACTGTCACCTTTTTCTAGATGTTCAACTTCAAACTATATTAAAGTTAAAGGAAGAAAGGCGAATTATCTATATAAATATTCCTAAAGCAGAATACAGCTAGACTAGGGATACAAGGTATGCAAACGAGAGGAATTTATAGATTTAGCGGAAAAATCCTACAGAGAAAATAAGAATTCATTTTTAAAAAAAATATTTAATCTTATGTTCATTGGATTGTTTTTAAGGAAAAATTAGTTCTTTAGCTAAAATATATATGAAAATTTGAACTGAGAAGACAAAAAAGAGTAATTAGAGTTTTTTAATGGACAGATTCATCTCTTAAATCAGATTTTAGTTTTCGAAGTCTAACTATATTTATCAGTATTAATATTAACCAAAAAAAAATGTATCCGAAAAATGAGGCGATTGAATCTTATCATATAACCAATTACTTTTTCTTATCAACAGGCTTATATGTTGATTCAGTTTTCTTGGTCTCAGGTTTCTGAGTTTTTTTCTTTTTGATTTGTTTTCCTTTGCCACCCATAAAGGTCACTTTTTTGAAATATTCAACTTTATTCAAAATAAAGATAAAGAGAGAGTAGCGAATATTCTATTTAAATATTCGTAATTAGAAAATGGAATTACAATTGACTTCTTATTAATAAAATATGATGAGAAACTAAGTGTTTCTTAACTAATCATCTCAATATTTTCGGATAACCTATTCATGCAAATACAGGTACATCTTACTACAAACCTTTAATGAACTGCTCTATACGTTCAAATGCTTTCTCTAAATTTTCCTTAGTGGTAGCGTAAGAAATCCGAATTTTATCTTCAGAGTAGGATCCGAATGCATCTCCTCCGACAACCGCTACTTTTTGCTTTTCAAATAATTGTTCAGAAAATTGATCCCCACTATACATGTATTTTTTTACTGAAGGCATGCAATAGAAAGCACCATGTGGCATAGCACATTCAAGTTCCAATTCTTGTAGTCGTTTTAAGCAATATTTTCGACGTTCATCGTAGTTTTGAATAATTTCATCCATTTTTGGATTACCATGTTTGATACCTTCAAGCGCTCCATATTGAACGGGATGAGATACACCCGCTGCAGTATACTGGGTATATTTCTCCATCAATGGAATAATATTGGCAGGGGCCGCGAGAAATCCGACACGTAAACCAGTCGCTGAGAATGTTTTAGATATTGAATTAATAGTGATAATTCGATCTTCGACCCCTCCTAAGCTTGCGGGACTATGACATTTTCTCCCGTTGTAAAGGTATTTTTCATAAACCTCATCACTCAGTAAATAAAGATCATGTTCTAAAACAAACCCAACCACCTTTTCTATTTCATCTCTGGTCATTACATATCCTGTCGGGTTATTGGGTGAGTTGATAATCAGTAATTTAGTTTTAGAGGTAACTTTTTTCTCAAGTTCCTGAAAATTTAGAGAGTAATCCGTGTTCCTAGGAATTTCCACTAAATTTGTATGATAATATGATGGTATATAGAAATAGGAAAGGAAATTCGGGGAATTTATCATTATTTCATCTCCTGGATTCGTCAAGGCAGCGAACGTCAGAGCAATAGCTTGAGATCCACCGTTCGTGATCATAATATTCTCTGGCTGAACCCATTCCATTTTGTTTTCCGTACGGAATTTTTCAGCAACCGCTTCTCGTAATTCTTGAATTCCAAGAGCAGGGGGATACATGGTTTTTCGGTTATCCAGTCCTTTTCGAATCCCATTCATAATTATATCTGGGGTTAGGAAATCTGGCTGCCCAATACCCAAGGATATCGCATCGGTACTTTTCAAAAACAGTTCAAAAAGCTTGCGAATACTGCTTTTTTTAGAGTGTAATACTGCATCTGATAGGGGTTTCATTTATTGTCCTCATTAATTTTTTTAAAATAATTCATCCGGTCAATCAAGACCTTGCAAGCATAGGCCGCTTGATAAGGGGTAAAAAATGCTGTAGAATTTTCTTTTTCTGATAATGCATGGATTTGTGGAAAAGAATCAGCGAATACTAATAAAGGAATCATAGGTTTCTTTCTTCCTGTTTCATTCCAGGCTCGAATCATTCCTCGATAGTGTTCATCCCATTCTATTTCAAGAAACGGAGTGATAACACATGCAGGAACAACAATGTCAACATCATTACTCTCTAACATTGCTTTGGTGACTTGGTAGTATTGTTCTTCTCTCGCTCCAGCTATCATATCTAACGGATTAACCATTTTTACGAGCTTAATCACATGGGGTCGTATTTTTTCGATTAATTCATCTGAAAATTTCGCGAATTTCAATCCATATTGCTCTGCTTGATCACTAAATAATACAGAACTTCCACCGCTATTGGTTAATACTCCGATTTTATCTCCTTTCGGAATCGGATTAAATGATAAGGCTTTAAGAGCTGTAGTATAATCGGCGATATATTCAATAATATACCCTCCTGCTTGTTCCACAGCACTTTTTAATAAATTATAATTTGTTGATAACGATCCAGTATGACTAGATGCAGCCCTCATCCCAGTTGCTGTTCTCCCGCCTTTAACAACAAGTATTGGTTTATTCGGGATCACATTTTTGATACACGAGAAAAATTCTCTTCCTTTCGAAACCGATTCTAAATACATACAAATAATTTTTGTCGATGGATCTTGGTTGTAATATTCTAAGACTTCACTATACGAAACATCAATCATATTCCCCAAGTTAGCAAATTTGGAGCATCCAAGATTTGCATCTCTCATTGCATATAAAACTGCTGCACCAAAACTACCTGATTGAGTAATAAATCCAATATCACCTTTTTTTGGTTGCAGAATAAAGGAAGCATTTAGACCAATATCCAAATTTTGAATTCCCACACAATTCGGACCTATTACACGAATACTTGCATCTTTACATTTTATTGCGATGCGCTTTTCCAGTGTTTTTCCTTCATCATTAATTTCCCCAAATCCACCAGTGACAATGATGATCCCTTTTACAGTTTTCTTAATACAATCATCAACAACTTCTTCAACCGCACGAGCTGGTACTAATATAATTGCAAGATCAATTTCACCAGGAATGTCAAGAATTGATTCATACGTCTCTAAACCATTGATGGGTTGTTTTTTCAACGATACAAGGAAGATTTCATAATTCCGCTCCTTGTTCATTAAGATATTTTCTGTAACTACATTCCCGAATTTTCTCGGATTTGCTGTTGCACCGATAATGGCAACTTTTTTTGGATTGAAGAAAATTGATGACATATCTATTTTTACTCCCCTTCGAAATATATTGCACCGTATGGACACACACCGATGACACAAACACCGCATCCACGACATACATCGGGATCAATAGATGACTTTTTACGTTTTCTCCCATCTTGCTCTGGTTCTCCTTCAATTTCCACGAATGCTGGACAGCCAAACTGACGGATACAAGTCATACAACCTACACATTTATCCGGATCAACCTTCACAACGGGAGTCTTTTTACCTTGACGCTTCCATTGACCTATTTCTAGTAATGAACAAACATGGCGGGAAATGAAAACGCGAACACCATTTCCTCTAGCTAATATAGCTTCTTCCAATTTTTCTAACATTTTGGGAGTGTCATTCGCATCTTCAATCCAAATATTTTCTTCAAGAACTCCGCATCCTTTTACTAAATCCTCTAAGATTATGCGATTTCCAGGTTCCCCTGTAATTTTAACACCAGTTCCTGGGTTCGGTTGCATTCCTGTCATGCTGGTTGATCTGTTGTCCATAATTATTACTAGAAGATCATTTTGATTGTATACAGCATTGATTAAACCTGGAACTCCACTATGAAAAAATGTACTATCGCCAATAATAGCGACCACAGGCTCTTTTTCGGTTTGGAATTTTGCCAGTGCATTTCCTACACCGATTGAGGAACCCATGCAAATCTGAGCATCCATGCTTTGAAGAGGTTTGTACACACCTAATGTATAGCACCCAATGTCCCCGGATTTGAAGGTTTTTATTTTTAATTTTTGTTCTACTTTCTTTAGCGCCCAGTAAGTAGAACGATGGCTGCATCCTGGACATAATAATGGTAATCTTGGAGGTAGTGCAATATCAGATTCTGGTAATTCTTCGGTTTTGTAATCAATTCCAGCAAACTGAGCTACTTTTTCCAAATATAATCCTACAGGAAATTCTCCTGGTATCGGGAAAGTATCTTTACCATGCACTGGTTTTTGAATTTTGGCATCAAATGCAATCTGTTTTACAAGATTCTCAATAAAAGGTTCTAATTCTTCTACAATTAGAATTTCATCACAGTGTTCTAATAGTTGAGTAATTAATTTTGTTGGTGGAGGATACACCATACCAATTTTCAGAATAGAAACCTTGTCGATGATATTGAAATGGTTTAACGCATCCACCAAATGAGAATATGGGACACCGGCGGAAATAAAACCTAATTTCTTTCCATCAACTTTTTCTTCTGATAGTTTAATGGATGTAAACGGATACGTATTGGATTCTTCACTGAATTTTTCTAATCGTGCAAGAAGTTCTATTCGCATAACTCGAGAATTAGAAGGAACGCAAACCCATTTATTGGGATTTCTCTCATAACTTGCAGGGCGCCCTGAAGTTTTGATATCTCCAAGTGTAACGTTTCCTCGACCATGATTCAATCGAGTGGTTGTTCTGTATAAGATGATGCTATTATGTTTCTCGGAAAGCTCGAACGCTCCTTTCATCATTTCTTTTGCTTCATTTGGAGAACTTGGTTCAATTACGGGAACTAATGCATGAGGTCCAAAATATCGATTATCTTGTTCATTTTGTGACGAGTAACAATTTGGATCGTCTGCCGAGATTACCACAAATCCCCCACGTGTTCCACTGTAACACGCTGTCATGAAAGCATCTGAAGCAACGTTAAGACCTACATGTTTCATAATCGCTACTGAGCGTAAATCTGAAATGGCGCCACCGTATGACACCTCAAAAGCTACTTTTTCATTAATTGAGAGTTCGAGAATCAAGTGAGGATGAAATTTTTGAATTTTTACAAGAGTTTCGATGATTTCAGAGGAGGGAGTTCCAGGATAAGCAGCTCCAACTATTACACCACCTTCTAGAATACCTCTGGCAATTGCCTCATTTCCCATAAGTATTACTTCTTTACCTGGGGTGTCTTCAGCGTAATCTGGTTTATTCATAGAATTCCTCCTTGATTTTTTGTCCTATCTCATAGCCCATCTTAAATGCAACATCATTTACTTCTTTAGCTTTTGCCGGAACGAATTTAATAATAGCATTTTTTAGAGATTCTTCCTTAATGGGTAATTTTCCCGCACCAAACATCGCTCCAATCAAAATTACATTTAAGGTTTTAGAATTTCCTGCTTTTACTGCCATTTCTCGTGCATTAATTAAGTGTACATTTTTTGTGACTTTATTCAGGTATTTAAGTGTTTTCTCTTGCTCTGGATAGGGAATTTTGTAGGTATAGACAGAAGGAGGGATAATGACATCAGTACTGACAAACAAGCTTGTATGACTATCTGCGTATTTTATGCTTCTGAGAGCCTCACTTAACTCAAATGATAACATTACATCTGCTTTATGTATAAGAGGACCGGAAACCTTAGGTCCGAATCGCAAATAACCGATAACAGTGCCGCCACGTTGAGCCATTCCGTGGGTTTCGGCAGTACGCACTTGATTACCTCCATCTTCAAGAGCAGCGGCCGCTAAAAGTTTGCAACTAAAAATCACACCTTGCCCTCCTACACCTACGGTCAATATATTGTAACCTTGAGAATTTTCCATGCTTCAATCCTCGTAAAATTAGTATCTATAGACTATATTTCCCTACAGTTTTATAAAATTAGCTTAAAACCCACAATCATGGGGAAACATTGGGTATTTTGACCCATCAACCCATTTTGATCCCATAACTTGGGGGTGAATTCGTTTCGATCCCTTTTCTTGTGGTTTCAATATTCGTTTTTGTGTTTAAAGATAAGAGATATAAACCTATAACTCGAAATTATCAGATATGGTAGAACCCGTTACTATTGATTTTTTTGGGATTTTTAAAACAGATGCTTGTACAGTTTGTGGAGAATGCTTAACTCATTGCCCAATCATAGACTATGATATTGAATCCGCTAAGAATGAAATGCGCCGGTTAATTGCGGGAAAGAAGACTAAAAAGCTGCTTCGAGATTGTCAGAGTTGTTTCACATGCAATTTTTACTGCCCCCATGACGCTAGACCTACTAGTTTAATATTGCAACGTTGGAATGAACAGTATGAGAAAGAAGGATTAAAGATAAGGGGCAAATATTTCATGACTCTTCACCCAGCCTATCCAAATTTTCGATCATATACTGCAGATAGGATGACAGATGAAGAACGTGATTTGTTAGTTAAATGGAGGAGTTTAGAACCCCTCAAAGGAGATACTCTAACATACCCGGGTTGTAATGTCATTCTAACACCAACCTTAACCCAAACTTCCTTATTCAGTGAATTAGATATTCGAGGAAGGCTGGAATATTGTTGTGGTGAGACTTTATTTCGAACAGGTTATAAAAAAGAGCTTTTTCAAGTAACCAAGCGATTAGATAAGTGGTTCACTATCCTAAAGCCGAAAAAATTACTTGTTTTGTGTACAGCGGGAACTAATGTCTTCAAAAACGTACTTCCGCATTACGGACTCACTTACAAGTTTGAAAAAATAACCTCTTACATCGAATGGTTATGGGAGAAATTCGAAAAGGGAGAAATAAAAGTGACTAATCCGCTCAACATGACGGTAACTATACAAGAGTCATGTTACTCAAAAATGTTTGGGGAGGAATATATGGATTTACCACGAAAAATATTGAAAAAAATTGGTTGCACAGTCAAAGAAATGAAATATAATCGCGAAAATATGCGGTGTTGTGGAATTGGAGCAGGATTCAGTGTAGATGCTGCGTATAACAGTCTAAAAATACGCTCCGCTACTGCAAAAAATTTAGATGATGCAAGAGAAACAGGCGCGGATGCTATTTGCGTATATTGTAGCGGCTGTCTTCAGCAATATCATACAGCTAAAATGCTGTATCCAAAAAAGGCTCCTCCAATTTACCATATCATTGAACTAATCCAACTTGCGATTGGAGAGTCACCAAAACGATTAGCTCCAAGAACAGCAAAAAATATGTTTGGAGGAATAATGAAACATCAAATGCCCCGATTAGTATCTCCAAAGAAATTTAAAATCCCAAAAATCCCTGAAGACCCTGAGGAGAATGCGTATTAATGGTTGAAGCTCAAGGAAATCGAAATAGACAAATATTCAAAGCAGATGAGTGTACACGCTGTGGTATCTGCTTTAACGAATGTCCTGAAATGCATCTGCCTATAGAAATTGCGAAGAATGAAGTCATGCGGTTAATTCACGGCCAAGAATCCGAGTACGTATTAAAACACTGTACATCTTGTTTTAGCTGCAATCTACTCTGCCCGTACGACTGTAAACCCTACCAGTTGATTCTGGAAAATTGGAATAAACAATATACCGAGCGAGGTTCTCCAGCACTTAATAGGTTTGTTTGTCCAACTGAGAAGAACAACGTATGGGAAATGCTATTTCAATTAGCTCCAAAATTTGAGAGAGATCAAGTCAAAATGTGGATGCGAACTCCTCCAAAGAATACAATTCTTCTCGTAGGGAATTATACACATTTGATGTCGTTTATTATTTCAGGGAGTGAATTATTGGATCATTTTACAGTTGTCGATCTCTTAGATAATTGGGAATGTGGTGCATACCCATATCAATTAGGTTATTTAGATTTAGTAGAACGAATAGGAAAACAGTGCAAATCCGATTTTGATGAAGCTGGAGTGAAAACCATTGTCACCTTTTTAGATGCGGTTGAACATATGTTGAATGAGGTTCATCCAAACGAGATGGGGATTAAATTCAATCAAAAAGTGGTTAATTTCAATACTTGGCTACTTGAGATGATTGAAGAAGGAAAAATAAACATGCCCAATCGAGTCAATATGAAAGTAACCGTTCATGACAATTGCTATTCAAAGTCAGGTGTATATGATGGTATTAGTTATTGGGATCTTGCCCGAAAAGTGATAAAACAAACAGGCTGTGAAATTGTAGAAATGGAACACAACCGAAAAACTGCATTATGCTGTGGTTTTGGTGCAGGATGCTCGTGGACTACGGGACATGCATTTAATATTCCTTTTGATATGATGTCTGTAGCAGAAGTAAAATTCCAAGAAGCGATTGCTACAGGGGCAGATGCACTTGTGACGTATTGTGGTGGCTGTTTATATTTAATGTGGGCAGCTCGTGAATTACTTGAATACGATATAGACATTTACCATCACATTGAGCTTGTTCGGATTGCTATGGGAGAAAATATTGACACCCTCCAAAAACGGCATAAGGAACGTGCGTGGGATTTGATTGCAATCATTGCAAATGTTATGCTGAAGAGTATATTCAGCAAGAATTTCAAAGTGACAGAAACGAAATTTTCTATTCGTGACAAGAAAAAATGGGGAAAGAAACCATATTTGGGGCTCAGATTTATTCGATTTTGTTTAAAACCCAAATTTATGAAAGATTTATTCCGAAAAGTGTTCCGTCAATTGATGAAACGCTATACTACAAAACTTGAGATTCCACAATAGAAAAGTTCCAATATAACATTAAAAATCGAGATGGTTTATTAAGCAGCTGTGTGTATAACTTCATAAAGCGAACTGAATGAATAAAATACCAAGTTGGGCATAATTTGATACCAAAAAAAAAGAAAAGAAAGAAATTACTGTTCTAATAATCGTCCGGACGAGGGATGAAGGAGCTAATTAAAGCTAACAAGGACCCAAAGATAATTGCGTAAGTTCCAAGTGCTTCAAATTGCACTCCTACGGAATAATGGAACGGAAACCATCCAACAATTATGGGATCTCCTGCAAATAATCCAATAGCATTAACAACTGTTCCTAATGTGCTTCCTCCTGTCAATGAGAAAATCATTATAATCACTCCAACTGCTAAAGGTAGGAGAGATCCGATAAAAGCTGATATTCGGCTTTTTCCACCAGCTAATTGAGCGATAAACGATAAGAGATACATTGAGTATACAACAAGGATTAAATAAACAACCCAATTATCTACTCCCAGAACTGCTGCTCCATTTCCCACAAGCCAACTAAAATTCAAGATTCCACCTATCGAGTACACTGGAGCTCCAGCTATTACGGGGCTGATAAACAAGGAAAACCACCATGTTCCGACAAGTGTGATCAGACCGCCTAAAACGGCTAATAATCTACCAAAATTCATTATTTTCACCATTTAATATTGATATATGTCAAAAAAGGTCATTATTCCTAAAAATCTATTCATGTATAATTTATATAGTAGTTTAAATCCATTTTTTAGCGAATTGGATTTTTCAAATGAATTACCAAAAGCTATTTTTTGGAGTAACCCAACACTTTCTTATGATACCTTCCATTGAGTGGAAAGATGAATCCAACACGGTACGTATGATTGATCAAACGCTTCTACCCCACGAATTAGTATTTCTCGAATTCAAGGATTTTCGAGGGGTCGCTAATTCCATCAAAATTATGAATATCCGCGGGGCACCAGCTATTGGTGTAGCCGCGGCTATGGGGATGGCGCTTGCTGCACTGGAATTTCAATATATGGATACTGCAACATATATATCTTATATGAAGCAGGCAGCAAACACAATCACGGCAACTCGTCCCACTGCAGTGAATCTCTTTTGGGCTGTTAAACGAATGTTAAATGTACTGGAAAAAAATCTTAAAAAAAACCCTAAGGACATCACCAATATGTTAATTGAAGAAGCAAAAGGTATGTGGAAGGAAGATATTGATACTAATCGTGCAATCGGGAAGCATGGAGCCCATGTCCTTGTCGATGGGGATACTGTTCTAACTCATTGTAATGCGGGAAGTCTTGCTACGGTTCAATATGGAACGGCCTTAGCTCCTGTACGATGGGCAATTGAAGAACAAGGGAAGAAAATCCAAGTAATTGCTAATGAAACAAGACCTCGATTACAAGGGGCACGTCTTACAGCGTATGAATTACAGTACGATAAAATCCCGGTTAAAGTCCAAAGCGATAATTGTTCAGGTTTAATAATGATGTTAGGAAATATTGATAAAGTCATCGTAGGAGCTGACCGTATTGTGAGTGACGCAGTATTTAATAAAATTGGTACCTATTTAGTAGCTCTGGCAGCGAAACGTCATAATATTCCGTTCTATGTCGCTGCTCCTGAATCAACTCTCTCCTTGGATGAAACTCGAAAAGATGTTACCATTGAACAACGGGATGGAAAGGAGGTAGCAAATGTATTAGGAAAAGTTCATATCGTTCCAGACGGAGTGGAAATAATTAACTTTGCATTCGATATTACTCCTTTTGACTTGATCACAGGCATTATTACTGAGCATGGCATATTTAAACATAGAGAACTACTGAAAAGATATAAGTCAAGTTTTGGTTAAAAATAAAGAATATGAAACAATAATTGGGGAAACCTTTATTGGTTAATCGATGACCTTTGCATTTAATGTCGGAAGAGAAATGGGATATCATTTTCAATAACTGGAACGACCGTAAGCAAACTTATTACATTGTTCGGGTCGTGATAGTCTGTTCCATAATATTAACCTCATTTCTTGCTGTTTTTGGATTCATCACAGGTTCTGAATTTAGATATTTTTCCCTGCTTTATATCGGTATATTTATTATTGTATTAGTCTTGTTCCATTTCTTTAAGCATCCGATTTTCTTGTTTATTTTCTTGTCAAGTATGATAATTGGATTTCCCATTTGGATGTATTTCAAACAAGATCCACACGTAGTTGCATATATTGCAGTAATGCTGGTAATCACTGCTGCTGTAGTAACGGATTTTCGCTTCACATCAGCAATTTTTGCGTTTATGTTAGTTAATTTAATCATTTTTGCGTTATTAGATCTATTCGACATTTACATACACTCTGGACCTGACAACAGTCTGACAATTTCAGCCCTGTTACACATCCCTCTCCTAACTACGGGATATATCACAGCGTTTTATGTTAATAAAGTGTTAATGAATTCCCTGAAAACACAGAAGCAGCAATTTGAGTTATTGAAAACTACCCAGCAACAACTAATAAATCAAGAAAAATTCAAATCTATCCGTTTGCTAGCAGGAGGAATTGCTCATGATTTTAACAACCTTCTGACTGTAATTTTAGGTAATATCAATCTATTACGATTAGATTTATTACACCACCCTGAATCATTAGAGTTAGTAGAAGAAGTAGAAAATGCAGCAATACAAGCACGTGACCTAACAAAGGAACTCCTAACTTTTTCAAAAGAAACAATCCATCTTCAAGAAGTCGTAAAAATACCGGAATTACTGAATAAAAGTGCTAAATTTGCTTCCTCGGGTTCGAAAACAAAAACGATTGTGGAAATCGCACCAAATCTTTGGAGAATTCAAGGAAACCCCACACAATTATCTCAAGTATTTCAGAATTTGATACTAAATGCACGTCAAGCAATGCAAGACAGTCCACAAGGTGGTATAATTCGTATTTTTGCGAATAATTTAAATCTAGTTGAACCGAACAAATATGATATTAAATCCGGTAGTTATGTTCACATAAAGGTAATTGATACCGGTAAAGGGATTAATCCAGAAGAAATTTCCAAGATTTTCAATCCATATTTTTCCACAAAAATAGGATCTCATGGTTTGGGGTTAGCGATTTGTCATACAATAGTCCGAAATCATTCTGGTACTATATCTGTTGAATCTGATCCAGGAAAAGAAACCCAATTTGAGATCTTGCTTCCCGCCAATTTAGAATCTGTTCAGCGTAATGCCGTTAAAGAAAATGGAGATATTTTAATACTAGAAGATGATGTAAACATAATCCGTGTGCTTGAGAAAAATATCTCAAGAATTGGATTATCCTTAGATTTTGCATCATCATGTGAAGAAGTGAAGCGGTTATTATCCGATTCTGTTGAAAATGGGACCCCATACAAAATAATAATTTTAGATTCTTCAATACCAGTGGATGGTCATTTATGCGAAAGTTCGCAAATCCTAAAGAAAATTCACAACAAAGTGAAGATCATTCTTTACTCTGACTTAGCCATTCACCCCGTCATAAAAAATTATAAGCAAAACGGATTTGACGCTTATCTCCCCAAAGGGAGTGATATTAGAGACATTCGAAATTTAATCCTATCTTTAACCTTGAACCAATCCACTGTATAGTGAAATTTTTTAGGTCTGGCTATTAAAATTAAGAATAAAGCGAACTAATTTTTTTTAGGGCTCGAGACTGATTGCCAATGCCTTTCAAAAACGATAATGAACGATTCTCTCAGGTTAGATATTTCAGAAGAAAGAAATATATTTCCGACCTTAAGGAATATGATTCAAAATTAAAGGCTAAGTCGGTCGTCCTTTATTTAAAAGCAATGAATGCTGGGCGAATTGTTATTCGAGCGCGAATCATTGATCGCGGAAGTTTTCATCACATTTATTTTGACGAAAGTACCTATAAGCAAATGCAAGAAGGAGCTGTAAAATTACCCGAGTATACGGATGTACCAGAATCAGTAATTCGAAAGATGAAATCTGTTGAAATTAGTGATGTAAAATCACGTTCGGGTCATAAAATTCAGGTTTTTAAATCAGATTATATGTATGGGCGAAAAGAGAAATATCACATCGTTAGGCTTGATAAAGAAAAATCTAAACAACAGTTGTTAAGAGAGACTCGTAAAAAGCAAAAAATTAATGCGAAAGATACTTTGGAAGATAGTTTAAGATTTATGTTATTGATAGAGATTCTGCATAACATGTACTTGATCCCAGATGATATCTATGATTTAAAATATTGGGCAAATAAGGATGCCTTTGATGCGGTTTATGCAATTTGGGAACAGGAGCAAAATCTTAACGAAAGCTTGGATATCATCCATGATACATTCATGGATTCTTGCCCGAAGTGTGGATCTGAAATGAAAGAGAATTTTATAGTGTTAGGGGGGCGGGGAAGACTCGCCGTGTATCAATGTGTTTTGTGCAAATTTTATCTCCCTCGATCAGTCGAGTAAGAGGAGAAAACGCAATTCTTAAATAGTATCCCAAAATTTTGTTTTCGATTTATTTACATGTTATTAGATATGTATTAGGGGGTTAATTTAACAACTGTTCAATAAAAACTCTTAATTATCACGAGAAAAAGACTTTATCATCGAAGAAAAATGGATATAATAAAAATATTTCATGATTAACATAAACATCATAAGTTCTATAGAAGGATCATGATTTGAGCGATATTTGGCGCGACTTAATTAAATCGGTTTATGTCGGGTGTATACTCATGGAAATGTTTATATTTTCATCCATAATCTAACATATCACTGAGACCGTTCCAGAAGTTGAGAAAAAGGATTCGCAGAAGGGCAGAATCTCTGATAGAACACCTGTAATTCAACTCAATATTTCGGATCTCCATTTGAATCTCCATCATATCCTACAATATGAAAGAAATATCACTTTCACCTCAGATATCAACGTGATTCAGATTCACAAGATGAAATTGCTCTCTATCTATAAAGAGTAATTTTATCGTAACACTCTAATAGAAAATGATTAATGTCGGAATAACATAAGAATAGGTGTAAAATTAATTGATTAATGATCAGAATGATGAGATACTAATGAATGAATTCGAGTTAGATAGTATTTTACCTCAATATATAGTCAATAGCGATGGAGAAAAAGAACCTTTTGACCTAGATCGAATTCGAAAAAGTCTCATCATTGATGTTGGATTAGATGATGAAATTTCCTCGGTAATCATCGAAGCAGTTGTAAGAAAGATCGTGGGATTACTAAGTCTGCAATATAAATCCATATCAACTTATGCGGTCAAAGATTTCATCAGTGACGAATTAAGCTCTCGAGGATTGGATAAATACCGAGACATTTACGTAAGAATTGAGAAGAAAAAACGAACCAAATTTGTATTATCAGAAGAATTTATTACCCAATTTCGAGGAACCCAACCAGATTGGGGACCTCTTGGCTATATCACTTACAAACGTACATATGCACGTCCAATTGAAGAAGAAAATCGCACTGAAGAATTCTTCGAAACTATTCGTCGTGTTGTGGAAGGATGTTTTTCTCTGCAAAAAGAACACTGCATTAAATTGGGTTTGCCATGGGATGAATTTAAAGCCATACGATCCGCTGAAAAAATGTATCAAAAAATGTGGAATTTTAAATTCAGTGCTCCAGGACGAGGATTATGGGTTATGGGTACTCCTTTCATTGATAAACATGGGTCAATGGCGTTAAATAACTGTGGATTCTGTTCCACTGATGATATTGATATCAAAGGTCCTATGGCATTTCAATGGACTATGGATGCACTTATGCTTGGTGTAGGTGTAGGTTTTGATACAAAGGGAGCCGGAAAGGTAACATTACAAAAACCAATTCCCTCCGAAAGCGTGTATACAATCCCTGATTCTCGTGAAGGGTGGGTTAAGGCTCTTAGTAAAGTATTAGATGGTTTTTTCATTGGAAAAGACATTCCAACCTTTGATTATTCTCAAATTCGTCCTGCAGGTTCGCCCATAAAAGGATTTGGTGGAGTAGCATCTGGTCCTGAACCATTAAAAGAGATGTTAGAAGACATCCAAGAAATGTTGTTGAAAAGAGTGGGAGAACCAATTAAATCTACAGATATTGTAGATATTTTCAATTTCATTGGTAAATGTGTTGTTGCAGGTAATGTGAGAAGATCTGCAGAAATTGCCTTGGGAGATATGAACGATGATGAATTTATCAACATGAAACAAGATAAGGCACTTCTTACACATCATCGATGGGCTAGCAATAATTCCGTAATTGCAACAGTTGGTATGGATTATGAACCTATTGTAGAAGGTATTGCAACTAACGGAGAACCCGGAGTATTATGGTTAGAAAATGCACAAAAATATTCTCGGATTAATGGAGAACCCGATTATAAAGACAAAAAGGCAAAAGGTGTAAATCCTTGTGGGGAACAGACATTGGAGAGTTTTGAACTATGCTGTTTGGTCGAAACTTTCCCTTCTCGGCATGAATCCTACGAAGAGTATGAAGAGACTCTGAAATATGCATATCTTTATGCCAAATCAGTGACTCTTGAAAATACACATTGGGGATTTACAAATGCAGTTATGGGAAAGAATAGACGAATTGGAACTTCTCAATCGGGTATAATTGATGCATTTGTCCGCCATGGTAGAAAAAATATGTTAGATTGGTGCAATAAGGGATACAATTTCTTGAAAGAATTGGATGAAACCTATTCCGACTGGTTATGTATTCCAAAATCTATTAAAATAACATCAGTGAAACCCAGTGGAACCGTTAGTTTGCTGCCTGGTGTATCTCCCGGAATTCATTATCCGCATTCCAAGTATTATATTCGACGAATGCGAATAGCTACCAATCACAAAGATCTTATTCCAGTATTAGAGGAAGCAGGGTATCATATCGAACCGGATGTGTATTCCCACAATACCGTGGTAGTGGAATTTCCAATTGAAGAGATATATTTTGAACGTTCAAAAAACGATGTTTCAATGTGGGAGCAATTTGAAAACGCTGCTGCCTACCAAAGATATTGGAGTGACAATCAAGTATCTGTTACAGTGACTTTCAAGAAACACGAGGTCAAAGACATAAAATATGCTCTTGAGTGTTACGAATCAAGGTTGAAAAGTGTATCGATGCTGCCAATCTCAGATCATGGCTATGAACAGGCTCCTTACGAAGCTATCACTAAAGAACAATATGAAGAAATGAAGGCACACATCAAACCCTTAAATTTGAAAAATATCACTACTCAAGGAATTGGTGAAGAAGGGTGCACAACAGATGCATGCGAACTTAAAAAAGAATTATCCCAAATAAAAGAAGCAGTTTCTAATGAAAATGAGTGTAATAAGATAGTGAAATTAGAAAAAGCTGACCGTTTTGCTGATTTTTGTCTTGATTTAGACTCGAATGATGAGAAAAAATAGAATATTCAAGGCAGCGGTTTAATATATTTTTCTTTTATATCTCCCAATTTATACGCGATATCTTCCATAGTTTTTTTCCCTGCAAGTACCTGATCTAAGCGCGCTATCAATTCTTTAGGAAATATTTCAACTTGTACTAACTGATTTCTATAGGTATTTACCTCATCACTTAGACAATATTCACAATCTGACCGTTTTTTATCAATTTCTTGCAGAACAAGGTCCTCAAATGAGTCAATTAGACCATTATAAACTTGGATTTCAAAGTTGGTTATTGGATTAACCACTTCTTCTTCTAATTTAAAAAATCGATTTTCAATTTCTCGAATTTGACGTTGCTTTTTAGTTTCGAGAATCCTCAATCGCTTTGAAGATTCTTCTCTCATGATTTCGATTTCCTGTAATTTGGTTTTTAATGCATTCACTTTTTCCAAAATTATCACCAGAATAAAGAGTAAACTGATAATCAGAGAAATTACGAAATAGTTTATGTTGCTGCGTACTATGCTGGTACTATGCTGTGTCTAATCATCGGAAAATCGTGTTAATTTCTTCTCATTTATGGCACTCAACCAATTATTTTTTTTCAAGCAATAATATGAAAACGCATAAATTTTATTTCGATATAAGCTCTAAGTTACTAAGATACGATGAACGACGTAGATCCAAGCAAAAATACAATATCTCAATTAGATGATTTGGGTTTTCAGATATTGGATCTTTTTGATCAAATTGAGACACAAGATGCTAAAAAATTCGAGGAAAGTTATTGCTATAATGTAGGAACTTATGGTAAGCTTCTACGAGCATTATTAGACCAATATCATGCAGAATCTCGTAATATTGAAGATAAGAAGAGAATTAAGCCTCAAATATTATTTTATAGAGAATTGCAGCAATATTTAGTGTTTTTTGTTAGGTTCACCTCCGCAATGTATCAAAAAGATCACCCATATTTGAAAGAAGTGAGGGATTTAATTGAAAAAAAAGACTATTTTATTAGAACAAAATTCAAACAAAAGGCAATCCAAGAAAGCATGTTATTTGAATCCGATTTTCGAGAAAAATTAGAAAAAACTCTTAGTAGGAGAAAATTATCAAATGGAAATTGATTTATTATACGGTTCAACAGGATTATCTGTCAAAATTCCCGAAGATTTTCGACTTACTGTCATAAAATCGGAAGATACACCCAGTTTGGAAGATCCCGTGGAGTATATCATTGATAAATTAGAACATCCAATGAATTCACAACCACTAAGTCAAATTTTAGCTAAAAATCGAAAGAAAGATCCACATGGAGATATAGTGGTTCTTATTGATGATCATACAAGACCAATATCCAGCAAACATTTCTTAGATGCACTATCCGTTGTATTTCATTCTCAAAACATAGAAGACGAGAATGTAAAGATCTTAGTTTCTACGGGATTACACCGTAGGTCGACGCATTCTGAACTTCTTCGTATGATTGGTGATCAACATCTTTCTCGGTTTGATGTGCTATTTCATAATGCGAACGATGATATGAACTTAGAACGCGTTGGGAAAACATCCTCTGGTAACGAGGTTTTTCTAAATTCTCATTATGTTCAAGCATCATTTCGGATTGCAACGGGATATGTAGAACCTCACTTCTTTTCCGGTTATTCAGGAGGAAGAAAAGCAATAGTTCCAGGAATTGCTGGAAAAAACACAATTTTGCATAATCATTCCCCGAGAAATATTCATTCAAAAAATGCGCGATTTGGTGGATTAGAAGAAAATTCATTGCATGAAGATATGTCGGAAGCCACCAGATTATTAAAACCAGATTTTTGTATCAATGCAATCTTGAACAGAACCCATAAGATTACACATATTGCGGCAGGAAACATATTTGCAGTTTTTAATCATTTGGTACAAATTCAAATGCAACAGTGCTTCAAGGAAATCCCGCATAAATATGATATAGTCATCTGTGGAAATGGAGGATTTCCTTTAGATTTGAATCTCTATCAAGCTGTTAAAAGTATGGTGATTGGAGAACTTGCGTGTAAGGAGGGAGGTGTAATAATCTCTGTAAATGAATGCCGAGACGGGATAGGACAAGAATCATTTAAAGAGTTAATCAATAGCGGTGATACTCCCGACAGAATCTATAATAATGCTTTAAATGGGAAAATTAATGTTCCGGATGTTTGGGAAATTCAAGTAATGACCCGAGTTTTAATGCATCACTCAATATATGTTGTATCTTCGATGAATGCATCAGAACTTGGCAACGTAGGATTGAAATATGCAGTATCTGTTGAAGATGCTATTGAGATGGGAACTAAGGAATTGGAGAAGGACCGAAAAGATATCATGATATTAGTTCTCCCTGATGGGCCGCTAGTGCTACCCAAAATACGTTAAGGTGGAGAATTAGTCTTTCGGTTTCTTCTGTTTTTTCGAGTCTTTCTTCTTGTGTTCTGCGTCCTTTTTGTCTTGAATTTGCTTAATATAGCGTAGATCCCCTTTTTGTTGAGGTTCGGTGGTTTTCTTTTTGTAACTCGTATCTAGTGCAGATAAGAAGGACTTTCTTTCTTCTACATCAGAATTAACTCCTTTTGAAACCCCAAGGTCTTTCTTTTCCGCATCAGTTAGTGTTTGAGTCAATCGGTCCGACATAAATTGTTTCACCCGGTCTTGTGCGTCAGATTTTTTCTCATAAGAATCATGAATGGAAATAAACTCAATGAATTTACGAGCTCCAACAGTTGAAATATGCAATTCCATATATTGTGTATCAAGATCTCTTTGAATTATATTTCTGATCGTAGTTTTGTTCGATCCTGTTAAGGAAATTAATTGGGCGTCGACATCGGTTAACGGAAACGGTTCTCCCCTACGGATATATTCTCTTTTTAAAAATTCATAGATTATTTCTCGCTGTTCATCTTCGCCATCAACGATTCCTTTATGTGTACGTAGGAACATTGAGGTCTTTTGTGGTCGAATATAATACACTAAAATCGTTATACCCAAAAAAAGCATAATAAGAGCGGGAATGAGTAGATGATCCGTTATGATAAGATTTCTAAATACACCGACATCTTGAGATGAAATTCCACTGAATATTGGAATACGTGACGCTGTCTGTGCCGCAACTACTCCTAAAAATATCATTATCACTGAATCTTTATTGAAGAAGAGTATACTTCCCCCCATGCTATTACCAAGGATGCGAATTCCTCTAAAAAGAAATATAATCGAAATGAAAAATTCAACATAGAAGAAATAGGAGGTACCACTAACGGCTCCAGTTATACTCCCTAATGCAGTTTGAGTATTTGAATGCAACACCAAGTAAAGAGAAATCTGATAAATTAAATAGAGATACATAAAAAATACGATTAATGAATAGGCAAAATTATCAAATATTCCCATCCTCCGGTTTTCGACACGCATTCGAGTCATAATGAGTTCAACTGCAAAAAACACAAAAATAACGATTAACGAGATGTATAGAAAAGGGAGAATTACATCCATTTCTATCGAATACATTAAAACGGCTTTAGAAGGATCTCCTCCTAAGAAGTTAATGATATCGAGTGTAAACCAGACTAAGCCATATCGATACGACCATACACCTATCGTTAACACCGTTAAAATGAGAAATGGAATTATTGCAATTAGTAAATTCACGAAAGGGGAATATCTTTTCAGTGACCGCGCTTCCATTTTACTCGCAAATCTGCGCGATGTATCATAAACACGAACTCCTTGTATTATCAACCAAAACATTGCAAGGATAAGAAGCGTAGGTAACAAATTCCACCCTAAGCCTATTAAAAATCTCCAAAGAAAGAAGCTACCATATAAGAATCCTAATAAGAAAGGAAGTTGCTTGAGAATACTATATTTTCCAAAGAAAAATTGCTTAAACTTTGTGTTCAAAAATAACATTGAAAACATAATGAAAGTAAACACTAATGCAACTGAAAGTGCATAGGAATCATTGATTGTGATTATTCGAAACACAACATTGTCCCAATTAGAAATTAATATGAACGAATAAAGGAGAAAGAAGATAATTAGAGGTGTGAATTTTTTCCCCCAAAATATCTGGGTGGTTTTCTTTTGATAGTCCGATTTTCCCGAGAGGTAGAGTCTCACATTTTCCCAGAATGAGTGTTCTTGTTTTCGTTTGGTGTTGGAAGGCTTTTTTTTTGTAGTCATAGTTTTACTCTCTCAAAGGATACAGTTATATCTTTATGGTTATTCGTCCTAAAAAAAATACTGTTTCAATACTAAGATAGAAAAAAAAGAGTATTTGGAATATTATTCATCCACTGATGATTCTTCATGGGTTTGAGTCTCAGAATCAATTGGGATATCCGTTTCAAGTTTGTATTCAGGTGAAATCAATAAATCAATAGATAGTCCAACATTATCATTAGTACGTCCAATTGAACGAAAATCGGTTTCCATAATAACACACGCTAAGTTAATTAGTGCATCCGTTGCAGGTGTCGGAACACCCAGATGCTTTCCAATTGAAGAGAGAGGAACCAGTCCAGTCGGAACATCTTCACTTAGATAGCGAACATCCATCTGTTTAGGTGCAGGAATAGTCTGATAACCACGAATTCGTTGGAAAGTAGTATAAAAATCCTTTTCTCTAACACCGTAAACGTTACTTGCCCACTGCAGAAAAGTTACGGGTTTCATCCCTAATTTTCTCATAATAGCACATCTTTCCTTATCTACAGCTTCAACAATTTTTACAACTTCCTTTGACATTCCCTCGGTGTAAAAAAGAAGGGGTTGTTTCCTGGAGATTGTACCTGTATTTAAAATCAACCCAGCTGGATGAAGAATTGCACCGATATTATTCAAACTTGTAATCCGGATATCATCAACATCAACAAGACGTGGGAAAAGCTTGAACATAGGTCCCGTTACACGGTGATTATATTTCTCTGGATAAAAACAGTACTGACATTGAGTTTTTATTTCAATTATGTCTACCCCACTATCACCTATAGACCTACTTGTAAATGGAAGGGTTTGAGTTTCTCCAACGTAAATACGTAAATCCGGTCGTAGTTTTCGAATAATGTTATATACTTCTACTGCCCCCCAAGTCCTTCCTGGAGTTAATAATAGAATTTGATTATTTTGCAAATACGATATGATTTTTCTTGTTGTATCAGCATGAACATTTGCTGGTAATACATAAATAATTACCCCGATATCCTCTTCTAATAATTGTGCATACTCAGGAGTAATTAAGTCAATATCATAAATACCTTTCAATCTGCCTTCTGAGCGAATTTGTTTAGTAAAATAGATGGTTTTTATTCTCTCAAATGTACGGAATAATAAATTTACTGTAAAACCTCTATTTTTTAAATATACTGCGGTTGCTCTTCCTCCATTTCCTGCTCCTATAATTGCAACTTTTTGGTAATCAATCATTTAACAACACCTCTTTTTTTGGTAATTCATCTGTATAAATCTCATTGAAAATATTAAGTTCGGTTATTCGTCGATTCTCATCGATCTCAGAACCAGTGGGGTCGATAGCTACACATTTGCCTTCAACAATTTCCGTGTAGACCTCTCCTTTTGCTCCTTGAAATCCCTTAATTTGAGGAGCATCAAATAATCCCACTTGAACTGCTTTGCTTAAACATTCCGGAGATTGGTAGGGGTTTTCAAATCCCATCAATGCTCCCAAATGTTCAAACGCATCGAGAAGAACTCGTGCTTGAACGATGAGAGTATTTTTTCGTGCATTTATTTCTTTATCTTGTGAATAATCAGGAAGGTTGTTCACACCATCCTGGATGATCTTATTAACCATATTACAACTTTCGATAATATCTTCGGCGTTTGCTGCATGACTTGCCTCAGAAAATGAGACAACATGTACTATATTGGGTTGAACCGATAACTGGAGCATGGTTGATGCAGCAAGTTGACCTTTAGCAACAGTCGGATCACTTGCCAAATATGCCAGTCCTGTTCTAGTTTCCTTGAAAACAGCGAAATTTTCATCAATTAATGGGGAAACGATTTCAATCATTGCTTGAACCCGTGCAAGGTCCATCTTAAAGGTATTACCTGCAGGGGTATTAAACATTAATTGTTCTATATAATGGGTAACTCCTAACTCTTTAGCAATCCTTGCAGATATGTATGCATCAGCAACAACCATTTGGTCTGTAGCACTTCGCAATCCCCATTGATGAGGATCATTCACTTCCACAGGAATATGATGTTTTGCATGATATCGTATAGCATCAAAATGCTCTTGAATTGCATTCTTTATAGGTAATGGTCCTCGACCATCTAATTTAGAGTACCAGAAGATTGGAATGGCAGCCCAAGCATTGTGAATAGTAGAATTGAAAAGTTTAGCATTTTCAACTAAGTCTTGTGTTCCTGAATAAATCCTCAGTAAAGGAAAATTTCCTGTCAGACTGTTTTCGTGAAGTTTAATCAGATGCTCCTTTTTCCGTATTGGAACTCCACCTGAACCTTTAGGTTTTTTTCGTATAATTTCAGGATGATGAAACCATTCTTGTGCTGCTTGGTCAGGTGCAATAGAGATAATATCTAAAACTTTGGATTTTGAAATTTTCCGGATTCCTGCATACGTAAGTTCTATGGACGGTAGCCCATAATGAGCTCGTATAACAGGAAAAGGAGCTTTGGATTCGATTCTTGAAACAATATCGCAGGGATAGATAGATGTACTATCATCAAACGATGTTATTTGGAAAACTGAATAGAATTCATCTAATGGTTCTCCTCCAGTAAATATTTTCTTAAAAAATTTCAATTTTAAAGCATGTTCTGCTAATTCTGGTAAACATCCAAGGTAATATTCTCTATCAAGCAGTTTATTATTTTTTACGTACTGGATGAAATTTTTTAGTAGTGATAATCCCACTTTAGGGGTTAAACGATAAGATATTGCGATGATTTTTGCTGAGGATTTCTTAATAGAATCGATTAATCGGGGAATTGGAACTGCAGCACCAATAAACTCAGTTTGAAATCCATACTGACGGGCAATTCGTAAAAACTTGGTTATCCCTGCTACATGGATACAATCACCCATACAAGCTCCTGTAATTAGATGGGTGTCAATGTTTTTGTTACTCATTCGGTGTGTCCTCCTATGTTTGTGTAATAATTAGAAAATACATGGATCTTAAATTAGTAAATTCAATCTTTTTTATATTTAAGACATGTGCTGGTTTATTCTTAATCCTAAAACCAATTATTAGTTCAAATTTTTTTTTAATCCGCGATAGGTTAAGTAAATTCATCTTAAAAATCTTTGCGGAAATTCATAATCATTTAAATATAATCTTACCCTAGATGATCATCTAATAAATTAAATACTTTAACCTAAGAACATAAAAGATATATAATAAGCGTTAGTTTCACAAAAATGTCGTTGATTCGTGGAGTAATTAACCTTATGGTTTTTATTTTAAAGATGAAATCTTGGAAATTAAAAAAACATTAAGTAGTGTTAATATCCTCATTTTCAGGTTCAATTTCTGGTTGTTTTTTTATTCTCTCTTCAATGAATTTGTCCACTTCCGCAATTCCTTGAGTAGAGCCTAAGGTTTGAAATAGAGTTTTAGATTTCTTCAAATATTTCATGGACTCAACTTCTTCTTTCATAACCCCCCACATATATTTTCCATATGCGAAGTAAACTTGTGCTTTAATATGTTTCCGTTTATCTCGTTTCGCAACCTTGACCATAGCATGGAAATTCTTTGACATTTTATTCAGATTACCATTTCGAACATAGATCGGATTCATCTCAATGTATAAATCAAGTAAATCTTCCTGATTGAAATTTTTTTCAGAGCCCAATTGCAACGCTTGATTTGCATATTTCTCAGCAATTTTGAGGTTATTGACACCAAAGTAAATTTTAGCCAGTTCGGCAAAAATAAAGGACCGAATTTCTTTTTGCTTGATATTTTGAGGGGATTTTGAGTTTGAATCAAGTGCTTCTTGAAAAGTGGTTAATGCTTCCTGGGTTTTACCTAGTTCTAAATAGGCAGCTCCCAAGGTGGCTTGAATTTGCTGAAGATATTCAAAAATAAACGGGGTTTTTTTTGTCAAACCTATTTCTTTTGATATAGAAATCGCTTTTCTAAAGTTTTCGACTGATTTTGTTCCAAGAGCTATCTTTTTTTTTGGATTTTTTGTTTGTACGGTTTTTTTTAGAAATTCTGCACCATTCTCAATCGCACGCTTGTAAGATTTTTCGTTTCCGGCCATAAATAATCAGAACTGAATTTACCTATTCCACATTTGTGTTTTTTTTATTTTTCTTTCCTTTCTTTGTTTTCTTGAGTTTCTTAGGTTTCTTGGAGACATTGCGTTCGTCGGATTCAGAGGATTCATGAACCCCCTTGGATTTCTTATATTCAGAAACAATTAGCTTGTATTTAGGGATATTAGTACTCAACCTCTCTAATTTGTATTTTTTTGCGAATCGGCTTAAAGCCCGTCCAATTCGATCAACTCGAAAATTAATCCCTAAATGTGTTTTAAATACCGTGTTGATTTTATAACTAGAAAGAATAAGAGTTTCTGAGCGTTGATTTTCTACTAAAAAATCAACAGCTTCCACAACCACGTCTCTTAGTGGTTTCTCCTTTTTTTTAAATCTATCAAACATGGCACATCAGTTTATAAAATAAAATTTCAGTTTGAAACAATTTAAACTTATTCTGTACTTACATAATAGTGCTTTAATTTACGAAATACATCTCTGATTTCTTGCATTGCGGGAGTGGAAGTCCCAAGAGATTCAAAGGGAGACTCTCCCTTTTGTTCGCAGTGTAATATTGCTTTATCTCTCGGGATCATCCCGATCACTTCAACTTCCTTTTTTTCTGCCCAATCTCGGATTAAAGCGTCAGATTCTTTGTCTTCTATCAAATTACCTACAAGAAATGTCTTTTGTATCCCTAATCCACGAGCTAATGTTATTACTTTATCGGTTAAATCCAAGCTTTTTTGGTATGCACCAGTGACTATTAGAAGTACATCAAGGGCTTTTGCAGTTCCTCTGCCGAGATGCTCGATTCCTGCTTCAAAGTCAATGATTAGAACCTCATTCCTGTTTAAAATGAGATCTGACAAAACAGAACGTACTAAAACATTTGGGGCGCATAAACATCCTGAACTGGGTTGTTCGACTGTGCCTAAGACTAGCAATTCTATCCCTTCAGGACCTTTAATTTTAAACAAGTCTGGGATATCGGAAACATGTGGATTAGCTTTGTAGACAACTGAACCCCCACCCTCAATTGTAGTGCGTTCCATAATGAGTTTAGTCATATGAGCAATAGGAATGGTGGTATCCCGAAGGGAAGGATCCATACCCAGAGAATAAATTAGATTCATAGATGGATCGTTATCAATTGCTAGAACTTTAAAAGACTGGGCAAAAAATCGCGCAAGGGTTCCCGCAATTAGAGTTTTTCCAGTACCACCTTTACCCGCTATACCAATTTTCATAAAAAAATTCACCAGATCTTAGGGTTTCTGATATTCTTTAGTACACATTAATCTTTAATTTTGTCAACTGGTTTCAAAATTTTATAGATTTTTGGAGAATTTCTCCCTAGTAATTCTAAGTACCCTTGTGTTTCAAGATCTTCAAGTGCTCTTGAAATGAAATGGATTCTGGAACGATCAGTGGAGGGGACATTGTTACATTTTCTGACTCTCTTGACTGAGATGTCGTAATAGTTCTTCTCAAAACATAAATTAATTGCTGAAACAGTCTCTTTCAGAATTTTGTGATAATATACCATTTTTTGCTGAGATGCCCTCCTCCGCTACATTGCTTAATATGAAAGCAACCGTTATCTTCATATATTTGGGTCTTGATATATAAAAGTTTTTTTAAGAATATTATATAGAACAGTAATGTCGGTGATCTGTGTATTATATTTTACCATTTTGAATGAAAAAATTAGTATTAGGACTCCTCATCATCGTATTTTTTCAACGCATCCATAATGTCATCGATCGTATCTTTTTCTCGTTTTTCCTTCTCATTAAAAAGATCGTATAAGGAATCTTCAATTTCTTCTAAATTTTTTTTTCTTTCTTTATCAATCTTCTGTGCTTTTTCTTTT
>SDNX01000111.1 GCA_004524545.1 Promethearchaeota archaeon | reverse complement strand
TGCGTAGGATTTATGTCAAAAATACTTCAGAAAAAGTTCATAGAAATAGTGATTCTGCAAACTAGAGAGTTTAAGAATGCGCCTAAACCTAATTTGTACAATCTAATGATTCTAGTTAGAATTATCCATTTTTTATAAGTATGGAGGTTTAATATGACAGGAATTTTTTTATTTTATAAAAAAAATCAACATAAATGGCCTAAAAATTTACGTACCCAAGCAAATAAACTTAAACATAGAGGAAATGAACAAGTAAAAACTGTTCAAAATGCATCATTTTTTGGAAAATTTTTCATCAACCATGCTCAAAGAGATAATTATGAACAATTCCATACGATTAAAACCCAAGATGGTAATCTCCTTCTTGAGGTTGTAGATGGTTCTATATATAATATGGTCTCTATAATGAATATAACATTAAAATCAGGGCACTATCCTCATTTATTTCTATTGGATGCATACAAACAGATTGGTTTGGAATTATTTACAAAACTTAAAGGACCATTTGCAATTTTAATGAAATCTAAGAAAGAAATAATTATTGCACGTGATCCGGTTGGTACTAAACCAATTTATTTGTTAAATTCAAATAAAGCTCTTATAATATCTTCGGAATTGAAATCCATTTCAAATTTTGTAGGTGTACCCGAAATTCTCGAACCTGGTACAGTTTTCATTTATGATTTCATTACAGATAACGTTCGTTACGAAAAATTCTTCAATTTAGAGCAGTTTCTAAATGCTCCAATCCTAAAAAGAGTAAATGTATTTACCGTGAAGAAAAAATTATACAAGATGCTTGAAATTGCCGTGAAAAAATCAATAAATGTTCCATGTAAAATCGGTGCTCTCTTAAGTGGAGGTATTGATTCGACAGTAATTTGCGCAATTGCTCAAAAATTCGTCCCAGATTTGAACATTTATACGGTAGTAGCTGAGAATTCTTCTGATCTTTCTCACGCAATCGATTTTACTAAAATGTACCCCAATACTCAACACCATATCTATAACTTAAAAATAGAGGATTTGTTGCAAGTTGTCCCTGATGTTATTTACCACTTAGAAACGTTTGATGCACCATTGATTCGCAGTGCATTACCAATGTATTATCTTACCTCCAAAGTGGACGAAATGACAGGATTATTATTAACTGGAGAAGGAGGAGATGAATTATTCGGAGGTTATAATTATTTTAAAAACTTATCCGATACGAAATTACGCAATGAGTTTGTGAAACTATTAAAAATTGAACATGCAACGGGGTTGCAACGTGTTGATCGAATTCCATATGCATTTCAATTGGAAGCTAGGGCTCCTTGGTTCGACATTAATATCGTAAAATTTGCATTCTCATTGCCTATGAATTTAAAAATATACAAGTCTAAGGACATTTTAATAGAAAAATGGATAATTCGGGAGACCTTTAAGGATATTATACCAAAAAGTGTTTTTAATCGTAAGAAAGCGAAATTTTCTGAGGGAGTAGGTTCGCAATTCCTTTTAAGAGATTATTGTAATGAACAGATTTCAGATGAAGAATTCAATCAGAATAAAGAAATATCTCCGGGTATTTTTGTAAATAATAAGGAAGAATTGTATTATTGGCGAATTTTTTCATCATTATTTCAACCCAAAAAAGATTTTATTGAAAATCTTCCGCGCACGGAAGTTTGGATTTATTAAATTTCAGATAATTCCCCATGAAACTGTTGAATTTTTGGAGTTCAATTAAATCTTCACTTTTTTTAAATATGTAGGTTTTATATTCCTTGGCGAGTTGCTTGTAGATCTTGTTTATCTATACCCAGAATGAAGTTTATAATGGCGCAAACTCATTTTCAAGGGAATAATGAATTATATTTGAGAGATTTTCATATGCCAATTGATATGCTCGAAATTAAAGGAATATTTGGACCATCCGTATATACAGAGATTCTTGAGAAGGTGGTCGGAGCTGCCACGATTAATGATCAATTATGTTTAACACTTACTTCCGGAAAAGACATAATTAACAGAAAGCTTCTGGAAGATGAATTAGTGTATGTGAAAAATTTGTTGATTACTAGCCTAAAATAAAATAAACCAGTAGCTGTAACATACACTCATGAAACCACCAATTTGCGAGATTTGTAACTCGAGAATCAAAGATATGGATAAAGGAGGATTAGTGTATTTTCAAAAGACAGAAGCAGATAAAGAATGGGATCGGAGATGTGAAGAAGAGGGATTTGTAGGTCATCCTCCTTATGTGGAATGGTTTTGTGAAGAACATTATCCCATTGCGAAAAAATATAGCTCATTAACTCGATGGGAAGCGATGGCGGCAATAAAAAAAGAGCTCAGTTCTTACCCAATCGAGGAAAATGAGAAAAAGTGAGTTGGTAGTAAAATTTTTCTAGATTAATACCCATCAAGTTGTTTTAATTCAGTCTTATAGTCCTTAGCTAATTGCATATAGATCTTATTTATTTCTATCCAGAATGCAGTAGTTTGCTTGGGTACTTCCATTTTGATTTGTGCAGGTATTCCAACAGCAATCATTCTTGAGGGGATAACAGTTTTGCTTTTTACAACTGCACCTTCTCCTACAATTGCATACTCCCCAACATTTGAGTAATCTGAGACAATCGCTCCCATCCCGATAACGGAAAAATCGTCCAAAGTAGCGTTGTGAATTATGCAACCATGTCCGAGCGTCACGTGTTTCCCAATTACACACTTATCTTGTGGGCGCGCATGAATGGTTACATTTTCTTCCACAGAGGTCCCTTCGTCAATGAAGACTTCACCATAGTCTCCCCTGATTACAGCACCCGCTCCAACGTATACGTTCTTTCCGATATGTACTTTTCCTATTATAACTGCGTTGGGAAATATCCAAGCAGAAGGATCGATTTCTGGCACCCTGTCCTTAAATTGATATACTGGCATTATGATGAAAAATCAGAATAAAGGTAAAAAAAGGTTGTTCTAATGATTTTCAGTTTCTTTGTATGATTTGCCTATTGCACCACCGGGATGCCTTTTCTTAAACCAGTCATCATTAAATCCCATGCTTTCCGCAGCGGTGATAGCTATTACATCCGCAATAATGAGCATGAGGGTAGTAGAAGTCGAAGGAACCTTTTTCACAATAGAAGACTCTTCAATCTCCCCGTAGGTCACAAGATGAGAGTAGGGAATAGATGGTTCGGAATTTCCTGTTATGAGGATTACGGTGTTATTTCGATTGTTCAGAGAATGTAAATGTGTTATCATCTGATTCACTTCTGCTGTATTCCCAGAATGTGAAAATGTAATGACGAGATCACCAGAAGCTATGCGTCCAAGATCCCCGTGAAGCGTTTCAGAAGGATGTGTGTAAAAAGAAGGGATTCCAATGCTAGCTAACGTTGCACTCATTTTTTGTGCTATGATCCCCGCTTTACCCATCCCCGTAGTAATAATTCTTCCATTGTTTTCTGTGACAGATTTAATAAACTCAATGGTTTTTAACCAAGAATCAGTAGTTTCGAGTTTCTGTATTGCTTCTTTTTGGATTCTTAAAATTTCATCTGCTCTATGCTTAAGATTCATCGAATGCTAGCACCTATATAGGCTATTAATAGAGAAATTTAATAAAGTTACTGAGATAAATATCTCTATCGTCACACTTAACGGTGCACGAACAACACCCAGTAATGAAACACCCTCATCTATGGTCCTGATCAGTGTGCCGGTGCACACCACAGTCTTCAAAACTGCGTATCTTGCGAAAAGATTGAAGTTCGACTCTTCATCGGGACCGCCAAGATGAGAGACACCAGTGATCTTCTGCAGACTACACAGATAACTCCGTATCAATTCATAAACCAAGGATTTAGTTGAACAACAATGAAACATCATACGTTTGAGGTTATTCGCAATTCAAACCACAATTATCTTGTGGATTTATATGATATCACCCCTTCCGTTCATTCTGTTTACGGGGTGTTTGAAATAGATATTACAGATGCCTTAAACATAATTCGTGAGTTTTCTGATAAAGATACTTATCATGGTATGCTACAGGGATGGATAGTCAAATGCTTTGCAAAAGCTGTAGAAGATACGAAAAAAGTGCAAGCTTTTCGGAAACGTCCGCACAAATTGTTGATTTTTGATGAAGTAGACATCTATATAACAATTGAGAATCATAAAAAGAAAGGAAGACGATTATTCCCCTACATTATTCGATCGGCAAATACTAGGTCAGTTGATGAAATTCAAGCTGAAATCTTGACAGTAAAAGACACCAACGTTCAAAACTCTATTCAAAAGTGGTTTCAGAATAAGAAATTCTTCACATTCTATTATTCCCTTCCAATTTTTCTACGACGGCTATTTTTTAGAAGGTATAGACGTAACCCACTGTACTGCAAAAAAAATGCAGGTACAATTGGGATTACGAATAAGGACCTTTTCGGAAAAATCCGATTGAATCCGTTAACAGTAGGGATGCATACGATTGACTTTGCGTTAGGAGGGACTATGAAGAAATTGGATGTCGTCAATAAAATGGTAGAATTGCGAGATGTATTGAATATCTCTGTACTATTCAATCAAAAAATTATTGATGGCACCGTAGTGAATCGATTTATCTCACGTTTAAAGGATTTAATGAAACAGAAATTTTCATTAGTGGAAGCAGAACCATTCATTCAAAAATCATCAAAAAAACCCATTCGATTGGAGTAATCAAATACAATTGACCTACTTTGGAGATATACAAAATTATTTTTTATACATCGTCGATTATAGAGTGTAATATGCAAAAGAAGCTTGCTGTTATCGATTTTGGATCTAAATATACGGCATATATTCATCGAAGTCTTGAGAAATTGGGTTTTGAATTCGAACAATTCGAAGTAACTGAGAAAAATCCAGATGGACAGGAGATATTCGAGAAAATTAAAAGTGCAAAATGGATAGGGATAATTCTCTCTGGGAGTAAAGATAATTTGTACAACGTAGGGGCACGACAGTTACCCAAAAACTTCTTGGGGTATATAGTTCAAAATCGAATTCCAACACTCGGTATTTGTTATGGGCATCAATTACTTGTACATTTAAGTAATGATGGAGAAATTATTCTAAATTCACTTGGTCTTGAAAAAGGGCATTACACATTCACACAGACAGTTCCAGGATTCCCATTATTTGAGGGATTACCTATAAAATTCAAAGCGAAAATGCACCATTTTGATATAATTGAATCCTTACCCTCAATTTTTAAGAATTTCGGAAGTACAGCCAAAACTCAATACGGAGCGATTCAGATGTCTCAAAATGGAGAAAATTTTCCTATATTTGGGTTGCAAATTCATCCTGAAAAGAGTTACAGAAAAGTAAATCGAACGATTTTCACAAATTTTTACAACATTTGCTTAAAGAAATACAATTTATCCACCTAATTTTTAGTTTTCTTCTTTTTTGCAGTAATGCTTGGTTTGAGGGGTATTATAAATGAGATGAGTAATAGTGATATCATCACTAATCCAATTATCGAACTGATGTTGTTTCTTAAGAGAATTGCACTAGCGGATTCATTATATTTTACTGCAGTAGTTTTTTCTGCATATAAGGAAGGAATATTGTTCTGAAAAATTGTGTGTTCATCATTAAAAAACTCCAGAAATCCCGCTGCTTGACTGTGTCCTGGATAGGGAATCCAAAAGTGCCCATAATCTGCATTTCTCCAAACTAGGGTATATGCAATGTTTCGTATTTCAGGAGTATCAAGGATCATATCTAACAGGACATCGGAATACCAATTAGGAACATTAGTTTCACTCAATCCTTGTGATAGACCCGTTTCAGAAAATGCTGCCAATTTCCCCCTCTCCATAGCAAGCTTGATAACTGTAAGTAGAGAGTTTGTGAGCTTAGTTTTCCAGGATTTCCATCCCCAATCATAGGCATCTAATGCTAGAATATCTATTACATCATCTCCAGGATAACGATACAAGAATTGAGTAGGTGTTAATGTATTAAAAGGTTCATTAGGAGAAATTGCATACAAAAAATTGTGTACTCCTTTTGTATCTCTTAAATATTCAACCGTAAAGCGGTAAAGTGAGATAAATTCTTGTCGGTTACAATAACTAGAACCCCACCAGAACCAGTCTCCATTGTATTCGTGCCATGGTCGAAATATTATGGGTACATCTTCTCCCAGATATTCTAGATTGCCTAAAAATAGTGCTATATTGTCGAGAAGTGCTGTGAAATTCTCATGATGGGATCCTCCAGGCAGTATTTTTGGAACAACATCACCGGATATATCATAAAAAGAACCTCCCGTCACAAAATTCGGTGCATGCCATGATACTGTAATGACGCCTCCTCGGCTGAACACAACTTTAATTCCATCTACAATACCCTCACACGATCCAAAAACATCAAATCCATACACTGCGGGATAAGAACCCGTTAGTGTTTTCACATCCGAATAATTATAGGTTCCATCATCTATCCATGTGGACATAGTACTTGCATTCAAACCGTAGAAATTAGTTTCTTGGTGACCAAATAACACCGAATCGGTTAAATCGGCTAAATTATAAAATAAATTTCGAGCATTGGGAGAGATGTTGGAATCAGAAATGTGCAATTCTTCCCTATCAAACGAAATTTGTAGAATAATAAAGACGGAACTGGTCACTAAACTGATCATTGAAAATGAAAGCAATAGAATATGCAGGATTTTCTTATTTTTTGGAGTGGTATTTACCATGTTTGGCACAGATTCAAGTCTTTTTTGACTTCACGGCTAATGCGCTACCCACAATTTCCCGGATACTTTGAACTACGCTTAACAGTTGCATTGAATACAGGTTATCCGATACAACTTTATTAATTTCTTTGATTTTGCTGATTGCTTTTACTTCTTCTTTGGTGATATTGTTTAGGGTGTTTTCTTCCCACAATTTCTTTATTTCTTCATTAATTTTACCGGTAACATCATCCAAGGTATCTGTGAGATTAGATCTACCTTTTTTTACTACTTCAATAATTAAAC
>SDNX01000026.1 GCA_004524545.1 Promethearchaeota archaeon | reverse complement strand
TTGATTCTATGGAACCGATGGAGAAAAATCGTTCTTTCCCTGGTTTTCAAATATATCATAGTATATTTGAAGAAATATTCAATTATACTCTAATTTTACCTTTCAACATCGTATCCAAAGCATTTACAGGTTGTAAATCGTTCAGTGAATTCAAATTATTTGTTAAAAACCATAATTCATCTCAAGGTATGCAGTTGAAAGGACGATACTATACACCTCGAATAATTTCTCAATTTATTGTAAATCAAACGCTACAAAATATCGAACTCACTGGAAAAAGTACAATTTTGGATTTGTGCGCTGGAACCGGATCTTTTGCTATCCAAATTTGTCAAAAACTATATCAAATGTACACCGAAAAAACTCTTAATCTGACCCCTCTGGAGATAAAGAAGAGAATTGTGAAGATCCACCTCAGGACTATTGATATTGACCCTATTGCGACTTACATCTTGCGAATTCAGTTATTATTATGGTATTTTGAATCGGAACCAAATTCATCTCAAGCTCAAGATTTTCTCTCAGAATTACTAAAAGCAACAAAAATTGGTAACGTTTTTGAAGTTCCGGAGCTTTTTGACGAAAAATTCGATTATATAATCTCCAATCCTCCATATATTTCTGAAAAATCAAATAAACGATATATAGACCAAATGATCAAAAACAAGGATTCTGAATTTTATAAGGCACGAATAGATTTCTATCTGCATTTTCTTGCCTACGCCTTTGAACATGTAAAACCAAAGGGAACAATGGGATTTATCACTCCCTCTTATTTTCTCGATACAAAGAGTGCTTCTGCTATACGTGAACACCTCTTTAATTACACATCAAAAATATGCTACTATGAATATGGAGACAGACCACTTTTTTCAAAAGCACCTGGTTTTCATAGCTGTGTATTTGTCTGTAAAAATGACGCTAATCAACAATCTAAGAAAAAAATCCTAACATATTCTGATCAAATAAATCAAAAAAGTAGAGTGATGATCTATTCAGATGTTTTTCACAGAGATTTTGATTATATGATGAAATTCACGCCTAAACCAGATTTTAAAGAATTGGAATCGTATACACATTCGTTAAGGGAAATAGCTGAAATTCGGCAAGGAGTGGTTCCAGGGCCCGACCGGTTCAGAAAAAAATATTATAGTCTACTTCAAAATGAGAATTTGAACCTAAATCAAGGTGTTTTTGTTTTATCAAATGATGAAATTGCATCTTTAAAACTTAGACCAAATGAAATCACGTATTTCTTGCCTTTTAGTTACGTTCGAGATCTCAAGAGAAATGAGTATCTACATAAGGTGAATTTTCAATCTATCCACCAGATTATCTATCTTAATAATTTTGAAATAAATGAGGATGAATTACCAAATATCTTCAATCATCTACAGCAATTTAAAATTATCATGACTGCACGAAGAGAAAATCAAACGGGAAAACGTAAGTGGTTTGAATTGCATTGGCCACGCATGAAGAACATTTTCACTAATCCAAGATTGGTGTGCATCAGACGAACAGATAAACCTCGCTTCATTCATATTGAGATTCCTTTAGTGACCGATTTAGCAACGAATATTATAATACCTAAAAATCCTATGGATATTAAAAAGCTCTATAATTACTTAATTTCCCCAAAAGTCACTGAATGGATGACCTATTACGCGAAAAATAAGGGGAAAATGTTACAAATCGATAAATCCATTCTGGAAAAAATACCCATTCCGAATAACCTATCACACAATACTTAATTCGATGGATTTTCTGACCATTTCTTCTTCCATCAAGTAATAATAGGCTTGGATTGCTTGTAATCGAATAGTCTCATCAGAGGATTGTTGGGCAAGTAAAATAATTGGAATGGGATTGTGTCCTATAATTCGCGCAATTTCGATGGCGATTTCTTTTGGAGATTTCTTATCATTGCTCGATATCGAGTTCCATAAGGTTACTGTTCGCTGTACTAAAAATTTAGGGTCTTTCATTAATTAAAAAGAATTCAAAAAGAATTAAAATCGTTGGAATAGCGTTCAATATCTGATGCTTTAATTCTGTGGGTCGCGTACTTCAATTTAAAACATAGAAAGAGAAAATTGTTTGAAAAATGGTTGATTTTTGGTAGAATTAGCCACCTCTCATAATCTTCTTCAAGCGATCTAATTCTTTCAACATTTCATCCCTCAAAGATGAAAGACCCGCTCCTCCTCCACCTGCAGCAACGGGCGCGGCAGGCATAGATCCAGAGACCATAGGTGTGGCTGGGGGTTTAGCTGGGGGTGTACTGATGCCTGGCGGAGCCCTCATAAAGGATGGGGATGCAGTTACACCTGGTGGAACAGCTCCGGGAGATTTTGGAGGTAACTTTGGAGGTGGTGGTAAACTTGAGGGCGATCTTGCTGGGGGTGCACTTGGTGGTGACCCGATGCGAGCAGGCGGGGCACTAGGGGGTCCCGATCGTGAGGGGGGTCCAGATGGGGGTGTTCCTATTGATGGTGATCCCGATGGTGCACTTGCTGTAGTGGGGGCAGATCCTCCTTCTTGTCCTCCGGATAACATGTTGAATAGTAAGTTTGCGGCCTTTTCACGAGCATTTTGACCGGATTGAGCCATAGGTCGACCGGTTGGTGCTGAAACTGGTTCTGATGAGACGTCGTGTTTTCCAATTTTTATGCTTTTCAATTCTTTTTGGGTTTTACTAAAGAGTTTAAGCAACATTGAACTTGACTTGTTTATGTCCTCAATTAGAGAGGCAAATTCACTAAGACCATCACGCAAAGAAATTATTATATTTTCAAGTTTCTCTTGAGATTTTTTCGGCATTTACAGTAGCCCCGTTAATTGGTATAGGTTTTTAGATTCCTAAATTTCATATCAAAGTGGTGAAATTTAAATCTAGTCAGTAAGATTAAAATCTACTGATCTGAAATATTCCTAATAGCTAGGTATAATGAATTCGATCCTAAAAACACCTAGTTTTTAAAGATAATATTGCGTGCAACACACCGTAAAAGAACGAAAGAAAAGGTCTCAAAATATCATGCCAATAAAAATCAAATTGTGTGTTCTAGGAGATCCAAGTGTAGGGAAAACAAGCCTTATTCGCCATTACTGTGAAGGGTTCTTTAAAGAAGATTATCTCTCTACAATTGGAGTTGATTTCAATCGAAAAACTATGGACATTGATATTAATGGAGAAACCAACCAAGTTATGATGACTATTTGGGATATTGGAGGTCAAACTCTTTGGGCTGCGGTTAGACGAAACTATCTAAACGGGGCACAAGGAATTTTATTGTTATTCGATCTTACAAATCGCTCCTCTCTTTCTCATATCAGAGACTGGTTCATGGATGTAACAAATGTGTTAGGGGATCAGGTACCAATCTCAATTATTGGAAATAAGAGCGATCTTGAATTCAATCCAAATGTGAATACCATAGCGAAAGACTTGTGTTCTACCTTAAGAGCGGATCTTCGATGCTATACTGCTTCAGCAAAAGTAGGGACTAATATGGACCAGGTTTTTGAAGATATGGCGTTAGAAATCCTGACTAAAATCAAGGAGGAAAGCGAATGAGTAAGCGAGTTCAGGAAAAACTTGCGGAATCTACCCTTCGTAAAAGGGATTTACTTGAAAAGAAACGCTTTTTCTCATCCGGAATTCGTGAGTTAGATGAAATGTTAGGGGGAGGATTCCAAAGTGATAGCCTTACATTATTTCAACAGGACATTGGAAGTGGCGGGGAAGTAATTATAAAACAAATTATTGAAAATCAGATTTCTGTATCTAATGTTGTTTTGGTAATTCTAAACGATGTCATTTCTCGCTCTCTGATTCAATCAATACGCGAAACGACTGATAGTCCAGATTTCATAATTCTTGATTTGGTAGAGAAAGGAATTAAGAATGTGGATCTTTTTACCAATCGCCTCGAAATATCCCTACAAATTCGCAGTGCACGAGAAAAAGCCGTGAATTATGTGAATCAAAAACGCACTGATTACAATGATCCAAATATTCAATTATTCACCGCAATCATCAGTATCAATCCTTTTATTCTCAATCTTTCACCCTTAAACGTTATACAATTGATTCAAGATAATCTATCCTCGTGTTGTGACACAAACACTTGTGATATGATGTTATTAAATAAGGATATTGTTTCATCCGAAATGCTCGCAAAGATCCAGTCATTGTGTCATGTTGTTATTGATCTATCTTCCCGGTTCGAAGGGATTTACAAACAACAATACATCCGAATTTTAAAAATGGTGGGGCATTACTTGGGAGATAATCGCATTGAACCGTATAAGATACAATATAACAATAAGAACAAATATTCTGTAATAATCAAATCTGCTTTTCTGAATACATTTGAGGCATTTCGAAATCTGATGGAATGGGATGAGGGGACGCTTGAATTTTCTAATAAAACCTTTTTATTGCTACCTACCCAAAGTTGGATGCATTTTTTGAAAAAAATTGAAGACCCATTAATTTTAAGAGAAGTGGGATATAAAATTGGCTCAGATTTGGGTTCTTTTATTGAAGCACTTTATATGATTGAGCGTTGGGAGGCTCTAAAAACAACACTTCGAATTTGGTCATTGTTGGGATGGGGAAAAAGTGAGATAATAAAAAAAGAAATGGCTCAGAAATTGGTAGAATTTAGTCATTCTTTTCATTCTGATCTTAGTGAAGAAGTTTTTTTCCCCATTTTAGAAGGATTTTATTCAGGAGTAATTGCACAAAATTTAAAATTGACAGTAAAACATGTCGATATCAAGAAAAAATCTACCGACCAGTACACTATGGTCATTATAATTATTTTGTTCGCATAATGAGAGAAACACAATGGAAACTTCTAAGGCATCTAAACCAAAATCATTCACATCGCGATTTTTCATGGTTATAGGATTATCATTATTATTTTGTGCAATTTTTCTGGTTTATCTGTATTCTGGACTACGTATGGTATACAATTGGGCCGAATATAATTCAGGTCCAGGAGATTGGTTAGATCATGTGAAAATTGAGCAATTCTTCCATGATATTGAATATGACGAAATTTATCGCATGAAATTCATATTGATTATCGTGGGAGTGTTTATGCTTTCTCTAGTTTCCATGCTTATCCATAATAAATTCGTTAAGAATAAAGACGCCAAGGACGTAAATCGCATCATTATCATCCATGATGATATCATTCAAGTTCAGCCAGAAATCGATGACGAAGGAAAAGAAGTCTACCATCCCGAAAAATTTGTTCCACAGGATGGTTTCTACACTATGACAACACTCTATAAGCGAAAGGGAGCTTGGAGTATAATCCTAAAAATCTCAAATTATCTAGTCATTTTAGCAATTCTCGCTATCATCTGGACATTTTATCGATCTTCAGCCCTGGCGTTCGATGCTGTGTATTATGCTACATATCTCTATACAGATGAAGCGTATATTATTATTACATCGAGTGTTACTTTTCTTCTAGTCTACTATCTTCTAAGATGCCCCGATTTCGTGAAATCTCTTGCTGCGACTGGTTTCAAGCGAATTTACGTGAAAAAAATACACCTTCATGAAACTTTCCTAGGGATATTACTAACGATTGGAGGAATATTATTTGTGATGAACGGAGAATTTGAATGGGGATTCTTAGACAGGGCAGTCGGATTATGTTTTGTTCTTCTAGGAGTCTTTATGATTGGACGAGACTGGAAAGATTTTGTGATGGGAAAATTCCTTCGAGACTAAAAAAAGAGTGATATCGATAATTAAAACGATTTCCGAAATTCATTTTTTGTAGATTCTATAACATTCTTCGAATCAGGTAATTTCTCGGATAATAAAGATGAAAATTCTTCAATAATTCGTAGAGGAGTAGGAAATACTTCTTTGATTTTCTTGATCGTTTCTTCGGGATCTGTATCATTTTCCACTATCCGTTCTAACTTTTTGTAAGATTCTTCCCCTATCTTATTACGAAATCCCTTATGGATAGGTCCGGTTACATGATGTTCCAATTTACATGCTAATTTATGTGTCACACTATCATCTGTTATCCCAAGAAATTCTCTAAGAAACAATTCCATGATTAAATGCCCTAGAATTAGCTGTTTACCTATGAGCTTTCCCTCAGGAGTTAAAAGAATTTCTTTCTGTTTCGGTTCCCACTTAATATACTTTTTTTGAGCCAATTTCTTAAGCATATTGTACACGGAGGAAGGGGCAATGCCCATAGTCTTGGCAATGTCAACATTTGTCACTTTTTTAGTACCCGAAGAAAGTCTGTAGATTGTTACAATATATTCTTGATAACTTTCCGGTATTTCATCAATATTTTCTGTTTTTGATGAAGTCATATGAATTCCTTTATGGAGTTTATGTTTAGTTAGATCGATGTTATATTAATTGTTGTGGTGAGCATTTTTATGGTAATCAAAAGCATCGATAATTGCCGAACAACCCATGCATCGGATGCATCCTGCCTTATTTGTTCGGGGATCCATATTGTGTTTTAGAAAAGAGAAAGCAATTGAATCGTATAGAAGGACAAGATCATCATATGATATCGGATGATAATCGAGATTTGTACCCACAATATGCCGAACAGGCATCACGTTTGGGACTACTCCTATTTCTATGAGTTTATCACAATATTCAATCAATTCTTCTAAAGGTTCCCCAAAACCGACAAGAATGAAGGTTGATACTTGAGTTCTCCCAAAAATATCGACACTTTTCTTCCAGAATTCTTCATATGCAGATCTCGGAGTTTCAAATTTACCGGGACAGTTTTTTTCTCTCAATAAATCATTTGGGATTTCTAAATGAATTCCAATTGTATCCACTCCCGCCTTTTTAAGTTCCATCAATTTACTAATATCTTCAAATGGTTCAATTTGGATATGAATGGGAAGGTTTGGATATTGTTTTTTGATTGATAACACTATTTCTATGTATTTTTCTGCCCCCTTATCCTCTAAAGACAGTGTACCCATCGTGAGGGTCATGTGGTCACATAATCCTTGAGCGGTCGCGCCAGAAATGGCGTGCAGTAATTGTTCTGAGGATTTCTTTTCAATGGTTGTTTTATCATCTAGGCTAAATTCTATGCCACAAAACGCGCATGCTTTCTTTTCGCCCCAATATCGGCATTTTTGCACAATTGTACTTGCTAAGCAAGTTGTTCCGTGGACTAATGCAATTTGTTTATTTACAGTTCCAGATAGATTTTCCCCGCTATTATATTTTTCAGGAGTTGGAATTAGCTCTACTTCAAAAATCTGATTAATTTTTGAATTTCGAACTGTTACAATTAGATTAGATGGATTGATAGTGCTATATCCTCTAACATCTTCTAGGAGTAAATGGGATTGTTCAGATTGAGACCCCCACAAACCAGCGTTTACCACAGATCCGTTTTTAAATAAAAAATATCTCCCTCCCGCAGGACCTGCACCTCCTTTTCGCCCCCTTTGCCATTCTACATCCGAATATTGTTTTATCGTATCTAAAAACTTCTGAGTTATGCGCAAACCACTCAATAATAAATCTACTTTCTGCAGATAGATATCTTTTACGTCATTTTCGGTAACCATAGTAACCACTATATGGGGTATAAAGAATAAAGAGTAGGAATTATTTAAAATAAATGGGTTATGAAACCTTAGTTTTCCAGTGCAATCATTACGCCGACTTTGGTGGCATGTTCTTCAGGATTTTTCATTTTGAGAACAACTACGCGATTTTTAGCACCTATTTTGTATGCTGCAGTTTTCAATGATTTGATAACTATACCTTTATTTACAAAGTTGCAGAATACTTCTACAATGGTTTGTCCTGCATACACACGTGCTGCACGACCCATTACACGACCAAATGAGTTCCGCATACCTGATTGAAGACGATCTGCACCCGCAAACGCCATCATCTTGTTTTCTCGGATCATTTGCCATGGATGAGGGCGGATTCTGATGAGATATGCTTCTCTAGTTAATTTCTTTTGCAAATTACGATTTAATGAAGTTCTGATAGCTTCTAGAGTTCGATGACTGAGTTGGACATTTTTCAAAACAATAACTCCGAGAGATAATTCCCACTCATCTAAAGGTCTCTTGCGATTACCTGTATCGTACATTCTGAGAACTGAATCGGGTCCACCCCTCACATACTCCTTGCGGTGGCTTCTACTGCGTTTCTTTTGATAC
Organism: Promethearchaeota archaeon; assembly: GCA_004524545.1. GTDB lineage: Archaea > Asgardarchaeota > Lokiarchaeia > Sigyniarchaeales > Promethearchaeaceae > AMARA-1. The sequence goes on along the minus strand of SDNX01000026.1, from coordinate 18,415 downwards.
GCTGGTCTTTTATGAGTTTTATAACAATGCCAGGGTCTTCGTGCCATTATGAATCACTTTGTTACTAATTTTGTACGAATAAACTCCATGTAATTTAATTTTTTTGGATTTTCAACGAATAATACTCCCAAGACGTACAGTCTTGTCGACAATAATCAATATTATTGATTGAGCATTATTTTTTGTATGCAATACTACATGTTTTTGATCTTTGAAGACTTTAGCCGAATCCCGAGAAGTTTCCAAATTTGTTAGGTATACTACATCCTTTCCAATATAACTCTGATATTCCTGAAGAGGTTTAGAGGAATTCACAAAGTATTCCATTTTGGGTTTCCCTCTTCCTACAGAAAGAATGAATTTGAATAATGGCAGTTTTTCTTCTGTTTTCTTATTATTTACAACTTTTTCAATTTCGGTAATTCGCGCAGTACGAAACTTGAATTTCTGGAAGAATTTGTAGGATATTATGTCTAGATCTGAACTCACCTTTTTCTTTTTATCTTGTTGAGGTTCTTTGCTAGCAGGTCTTGCAACAGAATCAGGAATCTCAAAAGGTATCCCCTTAGATTCTCGAAGTTCTTTAAAATCATTCAACATATCCATGAGTTTGAATTTTTTAAATACAGGGATGGGTTGTTCAATAACAGTTCCTGTTTTTAGTTCAAAATCCGATGCATCCTCCCAAGATATGTTCTGAAGAGGTTTACTTATTTTAACGATATTCATGATACTTTCGAATGCAGTTGGGCAAATAGGAGCAATTAATATTCCTAACGTTTTACTCAATTGAGCGCATATATTGAATACTTGTCCTGCCTTATCCTTATCAGTTTTAATTAAACTCCATGGTTTCTTTGTATTCAAATACACATTCCCTTTAGTTGCCACATCCACAATTTTTGAAACAGCTTCCTTCAATCGATAATTTTGGAATAAGTCTCCTATTTCACCAGAGGCATTCTGTATTACTTTCAGAATCTCCTTATCGAATTCATCCAGATCCCCCTTGGGAGGAATTTTTGCGTCAAACTTATTATAGATGAATGTGAAAGTTCGGTGTATGAAATTACCAATTTTGTCATTCAATTCATTAATAGAGTTCTCAAATTCGCTCCAGATAAATGACACATCCCTACCCTCTGGTCTATTGCGAATAAGGGCATACCTCCAATAATCTGCTGGGAGAAGTTCTAATGCCTCATCAGCCCAAATTCCCACTCCTCGAGATTTAGAAAATTTGTCATTTTCATACATGAGGAACTCCGTGCTACTTACATTATATGGCATAGTCAATTGCTCTTTAGGAGATTTTCCTTTATTATATGCCAGTATAAGACCAGGAAAGATAATCCAATGGAATATAATATTATCTTTTCCTATGAAATAAACCGATTTTGTTTCTGCGTCTTTCCAATAATAGTCGAATAATTCGGGCTGTTCTTTAATTTCAGCCCATTCCTTTACTGCAGAAATATATCCCAATACCGCTTCAAACCATACATAGATTGTCTTATTTTCTGCTCCTTTGAAAGGTGCAGGAATTCCCCATTTAAGATCACGGGTGATTGCTCTTCGAGGTAAACCTTCTTTAATTGAGTTTAAAACTAAAGTTTTTGCGTTTTGGTTAATATATTGGTTATTTTGAATGAAATCTCGTAACTGATCTTCAAGTTGCGGAAAATCAAGATACCAATGTTTCGTTTTCTTGCGTATTGGAGTAGTATGTTTACCTTTTATGATACAGATTTTACAATGAGGATTTTGTAATTCATCTGCTTCAAGTACTCTACCACAGGAAGGATTGTCGCATTGATCCCCCCGAGCTCCTGGTTCCCCACAATGAGGACATGTCCCTTCAATGAATCTATCTGGTAAAAAGAAATCATCTTCGGGGCAATAATAACTTTCTATTTCATCCTCCACAATATATCCGTTCTTCTGTACCTCTAAATAGAAATCTTGGATAAACTTAATATGAGTAGGATTGTGAGTTTGAGTATAATTGTCGTACTGAAGATCCCAGTCGCTAAATATCCTTACGATGACTTCATGTAGAGAAGATGAGAGTTCTTCTGATGAAATTCCTTTTTTAATGGCGTCAACGGCAATCGGAGTGCCATGCATGTCTGAACCGGAGACATAAAGAACCTCAGTATCTTTGTTCATTCTTAAATAACGTGCAAACACATCCCCACTAAGCACACTCCCTATAATATTTCCTAGATGGGGTGTAGCATTGACATACGGCCAAGCGCTAGTAACTATCCATTTTTGTTTAGGCATTTCAATAATCTCTATTGTTTTCAGCATCAATCCAGAAGAAAAAGTCTATAATTCTAAATGGAAGCGTTCAATTGTGAATTGAAAGTTTACAAACTATTAAAAAATTTCCCGAATTTTTAATGTTAGGGAAAAAGTATAAGATAAAATTCAATTCTTGGGAAGGAAGGGATGATATTACTAATAAGAGTCATTCCACAAATTGATATATTCCTCCGATAGAATAAAAATAAGGAATAAAATTTTGTGAATAATATGACAGATATCGACGATATCCTAATGCAACCGAGAATTCTTCGAGAATTACTCATTGGATTTGAGTCGATTATAGGAGCATTTTACATTTTCTATTGCATGAAGTTCATTGTAGACGCAATTCGACGAAAAAAGAAAGGTGAACCAATAGGTTTTCCCCTTGCGTGGGCATTTTTCTTTTTTGGACAATTTTTATTTGATGCATTGAAAATGTTTGCCGATTTTTACCAAGATTTAATACCAGAAATTATTGATCGAGCCTATTTAAACAATGTAGCAAGTGCGTTAGGACTTTTGGGTCTAGTTCTCATCTCAATTCAAATTGAAACAATATTAAAAAGCGGATTTATCAATACAATTATTATAGGATTGATTTCTCTTTGTGCCATATTTTTCTATAACTTCCCCTCTAATTATTTGACTCTATTTATTTTCGTAGCGTTTTTCTCCACTCTTGGGATTATTTATGCTGCAATAAAAACTAGAGTAGAGCATCACCCTTATCTGAACGATATATTAATCGTTTTTGTCGTAGGTTTTATTTTATCGTTTACGGGGAACTTGTTGAAAACTGATTTCATCTTGAACCTCTTCAGTGAACCCTTTGGGCTGATTTTTGGGGACTCAAATGATATACTGTTTATACGATTACTCGCTGGTGACGCAATAGTAATTGGATCAATATTTGTGATTCAGTTTTCATTTTACGAATTCCCATCAATTATGGAATTAACTTGGACAAACTACTTATTCGAATTGCATATAGTCTCTTATAACGGCATAGAGTTATACAATAAACGTTTCTATGAAGAACGGGGGTTAAAAACAGGGACCCATCCTGATTTAATGGCTGCTGCATTCTCTGGAATTCAGGATATTATCAAAGAGATTACCGGATCGGAAGAGAATGTCGATTTAATTGATCAAGGAAATTATAAAATGATTTTCGAAAAGAGTGAATATTCGATTGTAATCCTTATTGTGTCTGAGTATTTAGACATATATCGTTACAAATTGCAAAAATTATGCCCAGAAATCGAGGAAAAATATGGGAAGCATATCAAAAAATGGACGGGAGATATGAGTATTTTCGAGGACGCTAATGAGCTAATTGAACACTATTTCAATATTGAAGAACTTATTCCAAAAAAAAAACCAAAAAATAATAAAAAACCATTGTTCTCATTACTGCATCGTAGTAAATGAAAAAAAAACCTTGAAGACTGTTCTAATCAATATCCATCCCACTCCATGCTATAGCCTATTTCTCACTACACTATGCTAAAAAGCCTACAAAACGTAACTGTAGGTGTTTTTTAGCGTAGGAGCACCTAAACCCCTCTATCTATGATAGAGAGTTTTCGAAAAATTCGGTTATGGACGTTCTAGGCTATACTACATTACATTCCCATGATGATATTGACGTGTTGGGCTTTACGAACTCAGATAGATGTTGATTAAACAAATATTTAGAAAATAGATTAAATCACTTTCTTTGCTTCTTCTATAATATCGAGTACTATTTTAAGTGTTTTTAATCCATGTTCTTCCAATGTCACTTTAGGTTTGTCAGAATAGAGAAAGTCCATGAGTTCTTCACGCAATGGTTCTTTCGCTCTAAGATAATTTATTTTTGTTTCCCATATTTCTGGTTTTGCCTTGGTTAAGTCTTTTCCTTCAAGGAATTTAATATATTTGTCAATGAAGTCAACTTCGATAGTTCCTTTTTCTCCAGAAATAAACATTTTACGATATTTTGTTGGAGTAATCCAATTGCTCTCGATTAATCCTTTCGCCTTACCAAAGTCAAGCAGAACATATGCTGCATCTTCAAATTGATCATCATGGAAATATCTAACCATGCTTTTTACTGATTGCACATCACCCAAAAATTCTCTTTGGAGATATACATCATGAACTGTTAAATCTAAGATAACTCCCATGCCCCACATTCTTCTAGGAAATAATCCAACTCTCTTTGAACTAACCGTTAAGATGTCTCCTATCCTAGGAAGATAATCTTTAGCTTCCTCAACAACAGGGTTGTACAATTCAATGAACCCTGGCTGAATTCGTACAGATTTAAATGCTGCTAATTCTTCAACCGCTTTATATTTTAAACCCATCGGCTTCTCCATTAGAACATTTACTCCTCTATCTACGCATTTTTTTGTAAGTCCAGGAATCGCAGAGGGAGGAGTTACAATGCTCAATGCATCAAGTTTCTCTTCCTTAAGCATTTTATCAACGTCATTGTAAACTCGGACATCTTCATAGGCTAAAGCAGCGTTTTTAGCAGTCTCAAGATTTGAATCACAAATTGCTACTAAATCAGATATATCATTGTAGTTTCTAGCGTGAGCTTTACCAAAGCTCCCCGCTCCAATTACTGCAGTTTGTTTTTTATTCGACATACTTGTGTGTGCGAATTATTCCCTAAAGAAAAATCTTTTTTTACAAATTCTTAATCGGAAAAAAAAATGAACTATAGGTTTACAGTAATTTCTTTCGTAATTTCTGCACCATATCTAAAGCCATCGTTTCAATAGTGTATATCGGTTTCCAACCCCATTCTTCCCGTGCGAGTGAATCATCAATCGTCATAGGCCATGAATCCGCTATCTGCTGTCGAGAGTCTGGTTTGTAATCAATTGTAAAATCAGGAATATGCTTTCGTATTTCATGTGCTAATTCTGCACATGAGAAGCTCATTCCGGTTAAATTATATACACGATGATGCATTCTAGATGGATCTGCTTGTATTATTTGGATTAAGGCTTTTACACAATCACTCATATACAACATAGGAAGAATTGTGGTTTTTTCTAGAAAGCATTCATAGTGCTGATTTTTAATAGCCTCATAAAAAATCTCAACTGCATAATCTGTTGTTCCTCCACCAGGCAAAGTTTCACAACTAATAATTCCTGGAAGTCGGACTGAACGAATATTAATCCCGTATTTCTCAGCGTAGTATGTAATCATTAATTCCCCTGTAACTTTAGTTATCCCATACATTGTTGAAGGTTGTAGGATAGTATCATTAGGAGTATTTTCTCGTGGGGTTGTTGGACCAAAAACTGCTATGCTACTCGGCCACACGATCCGTTTTATATCGTTTTTTCTGGCAACTTCAAGAACATTCATTAACCCATTTATATTCAAATTCCAAGCAGTTTGGGGATATTTCTCACCTGTTGCTGATAGTAATGAGGCTAAATGATAGATTGTATCGATATTGTTGTCTTTAACGAAATTTTCTAATGCATCATAATCAAGAACATCCAACTGATCGAAGCATGCAAAATTAGATCCATTTCCATCTTGTGGGTTTTTTTTGTCTGTAGCACACACTATTTCAATACCTTCTACGTTCTGCAAAGCAGGAACGAGTTCACTTCCGATTTGACCACAAGAGCCGATGACGAGGATTCTTTTCATTACAGATTCAACTTAGTAGATTTAATGGTTTTAATGAGATAAAAATTAGACTGGATTGTTTTATTTTCTTATCTGAGTCTTGAATTAAAAATGTTAAGATTTGGGAAAAATTTTCCTTAATGACTCATTTAATGGTTTAATGACATCTGGATCCATTTTCAATACTTGTCGATCATAAGTTACAAGCCCATTATACTCAATTTCAACGTCACTTGTCTGAGTATATACTACACCACTCAATCCTCTCTCAACTGCAGGTTTTAAAACATTTTCTACCATATTCCTATAGGCAGCATGCAATTCATTCTTATTAGTAGAGGTTTTATAGCCAAATTTCTTTTTTGGATTCCAAACATGACCAGAAATGGGTAAAGTATATCCACCTGTTTCAGAAAGAAGTATACCTCGATCTTGGGTGTCCTCAGGCATTTTAAAAGTATCTCGATAATTGTGCAGACTCTTAAAATGACCAGATCCATGGTCAAGCCATCCAGAAGCATGATCTACCAGTCTAGAGGGATCATATTTCATTATCCATTCTGCTATTCGTTTCGAGTCAAACTGACCCCATGCTTCATTAAATGGGACCCAAATTGCAATAGAAGGGATATTATAAAATGTATCAACAAGTTCCTTTAGTTCAATCTCAAATTGCTTACGATCTGTAGGATTTTCGTACCCAAATTTTTTGTACTTCTTAGTATCATCCACCGTCTTTCCGAGTGCCATTAGTATCATTCCCGGGGGTATTAATCGCATTTTTCCTCCATTTGGCATATCTTGCCATACGATAATGCCCAATTTATCACAATAATGATACCAACGAGCAGGTTCTGTTTTAATGTGTTTTCGAATCATGTTAAATCCGAAATTCTTAGTCATTTCAATATCCCAAACTATTGCTGCTTCAGATGGTGCTGTGTATAATCCATCTGGCCAAAATCCTTGATCTAGAGGACCTATCATAAAATATGGCTTATTATTTAAATAAAATTGAGGAATTCCTGTAGGTCCTTTTTTTAATGAAAATTTACGCATTGCAAAATAAGAATCAATTATATCTACTTGAGTTCCTTGATGGAATAGAATTAATTGGACATCATATAATTCCGGAGACTCTGGAGACCAAAACTGCGGATTTTCAAGCTTAATTACCACGGATTCATTTGATGGAGATTTCTTGGTTGTAATTTCATTTCCATTTTTAGATATTTTGATTAGCAATTCAGTTTCATCAGAATTGTCTCCTTGAATTTGAGGAATGATATGTAGGGTAGAATTATCAATATTGGGGGTTAACTTGAAAGATTCAATATAGGTAGACGGAACCATTTCTAGCCAAACTGTTTGCCAGATACCTGAAGACGGTGTATAAAACACTGTCTTTGGTTTTAAAGTTTGTTTTCCGAATGGTTGATGCCCTTTATCTGTAGGATCATATACTTTTACAACGATTACATTTTCTTCATCAGGAAGTAACGAATGTGTAATGTCGAATGAAAATGGAGAATATCCTCCTTTATGAGACCCCATTTCTGAACCATTAACCCACACTGTACTTTCCCAATCTACTGCTCCAAAATGTAATAATACCTTATTTTTATTCCAATCAATTGGAATGCGGAATGTTCTTCGATACCATAATCGATCTGTTGGTAGGAGACAATTTTCTACACCCGAAAGGAGTGATTCTATAGGAAAAGGCACTAAAATCTTTCCTTTAAAGTTTTCAACATTCTCTTCATATTGTGAGGTAATCTGATAATCCCATAAACCGTTTAGATTAATCCACTCATTTCTAACCATCTGGGGTCGAGGGTATTCTGGAAATGGATTAGTGGGGTCAACTTCATCGAACCAACGCGTTCGCATTCTTCCGAGTTTCTTTGACCATTGGGAAGACTCTGTCATGGTGATAGTGGTTGTTTAGATTCCAAATAAAAATTCACCTAAATAAAACTCGAAAAGTTCACCAAAAATTTATTTTCTATTTTGTAGAATAGTTTGCTATGAAACGCGATCCAACTAGTTTTCTTAAAGAAGAATATGATGCCTTGGTCGATTCAAATTTAGAATGGATTATTCGCCATCTTGAAACCGGATCTAAACCCCATGCTATGGTGGATGGGCGAGAAGTATTGATGTTAAACACTAATAACTATTTGGGGCTTGCTACGCATCCAAAAATTGTGAAAGCGATGATAGATGCTGCAAATAAATATGGTGCAGGCGCAGGAGCGGTACCCGTTATAGCAGGAACATTTGACTTAACTAAGGAATTTCAAAAAAAATTTGCTGAGTATAAAGGTGTAGAAGCGTCATTACTCTGCCAGACTGGTTTCGCAGTCAATCAAGGAGTAATTCCAACACTCATTGATGCAGACGATTATGTCATCTCTGACTCTTTGAATCATGGTTCAATTATAGATGGAGTCCGACTGACAAAAGCAACCCGAGGTGTCTATGATCACAATGATGTAAGCGTTCTAGAGACCGAATTAAAGAAAGCGGATGATGCAGGAGCACGTCGAATTCTTGTTATCACTGATGGAGTATTTTCCATGGATGGTGATATTGCCCCTCTACCCGACATAGTAAAAGCATGTGAACCTTATGGAGCAATGATTTTTGTTGACGATTGTCACGGTGAGGGTGTACTAGGAGGAGGTCGAGGTATTGTAGCCCACTTTGATCTTCAACACAAAGTACATGTAGAAGGGGGTTCCATGTCAAAAGGATTTGGGGTGTTTGGAGGATCTGTAGCTGGTTCAGAGGACTTAATATCATTTGTTAAAAATAAGAGTCGCTCATATTTACTTAGCACAGCACATCCACCCGCTGTAGTTGCAGCGTGTATTGCTGCTGTAGAAATCGCTGCAACTGAACCAGAACACAACAAAAGTCTTTGGAATAATACAAATTACTTTAAAAAAGAAGTCCAAGATCTAGGATATAATACAGGGAATTCTGCTACTCCAATTATTCCATTGATTGTAGGAGACCCTGGGAAAGCTCAAAAATTGGCAGAGCGATTATTTAAACAAGAAAATATTTTCGCAACTCCAATTGTATTTCCTATGGTTGCTCGGGAACTTTCCCGGATTCGGGTGCAAATGAATGCACTATTGTCAAAAGATGATTTAGATTATGCTATTGCTGCCCTAAAAAAGATCGGAAATGAACTAGAAATTATATAACCTTTATTACTTTTTTTTAATGACCAAATTAATATAGTGCCATCAATTTTGTAAATTACTCTTGTAGGTTGATCCTTATGGGACAAATGACTCATAGACTAATGTTTACGATTTTATTCAGTGTTGGAGTAATCGGATTTGGGTTTGCGTTTTTATTTCAATTTCAAATTCTTCCAACCATCGTAACTCAAGAACTCATTCGATGGACAGCTCCTATAGGTTTAGGTTTTGTCATTATTGGTGGCACGGGAATGCATATAACCAGTAGGCGCCACCAAATGAAGAAACTTAAGCAAGATGGAATTTCAGTTGAAGATGAGGGTGAGAGGAATGGTCAACAGGGTAGCCGATTCCAAGACTATATCACCAGTCCTGAGGAAGGAACAACCGTCTATGCATTGTTCTTGGCAGGTGTAGTGATAATCGTCTGGGGATCAGTAATGTTTGTCCAATGGATTCGGTCATTATTTTAAACCGCACAAAAAATCTCGCCATATATCTAGTGAATTTTTCATTTTCTCTAGATAGAACCTCGTAGCCAATCACCCAGAATTGAGGAGTTACACAAGAGTATAGCAAAGTTAAAGGATTATACTAAAATCCATTTTAAAAAAGATTAATTAAAACCCGATAATTAGCAAGCATGGTGAATACAGATTTTTAAAAAATTAAAAGACCGATTTAGCAAGAAAAAACCAGAAGATGAACAAAAAAGAGAAGAAACTTCCACTACAAGTTCTGGTGCACAAATAGGCTCAAAAATTCGTAGTTATCTGGAAAAGGAGCTATTAATTGTTAGATTTTTGGATTGGATCGCTGAAGAAAGTTTTGATTGGATCTACCAAAAGAAAATTTATGATAACTATATTGGTGTCGCTGAAACCTTCTTAGATGTAGAAAAGACACATCCTACTGAAAAAGACCGGATTACCAAATTAAAGTCTGAATTTGATCGTTTAAAGGTTAAAGAATCTGCTTATGCTGTACAAGAACATGCAGATGAAGCTGCAAAAGCAAATGGAGTCAAAATCCCCCCGGCACAGCAAAAAAAATGGGTAACCCGAATCTTATTCGGATTTGTTATTGCCGTGATGGCTATGGTCTATTTAATTCCTCAATTGGCGGGAATTAAGAATTATGCTCTATTTATCGTAATTCTTCCGTTATGTTTTCTACCTAACTTAATGAATAAGAGAATTGATAAGAAATCAAACGATTTTAAGTATTTACATCGGGAAGAATTAATGGACGAAGTCCAAGAAGAAGTTCAAAATATTAAAACATTTATCCAACTTTTAATTGATGATGCCCAAGATTACATGGTACAAGAGCGTTTTCCCTTAAATAAGCTACAGTTTCAATTGAAATCAAGTGATTATCTAAATATCGAATTGATCGATGAAAAAATCGTTCAAGAATCAATACAATATAACTTCACCTTTGAATATCCAGAAGGAGTTGAACCATTTGAAACTGCCATTTCAATGCGAGCTGGAGGAGTGGGAGTATCATCGGCAATTTCAAATATGGATCTTGGGGAAGATAATGAAAATGATTTATTCATTGTTTTAAAAAATCCTCAATACAAAGAAGATGGAACTTTAGATATCGACAAATTGGACTATGTGGAATTAGGATATAAACCAATTGCAGAATCCTTACTAGAAAATTCAGATTTTGAAATAATTGAGGACCCAAATACTGTTATAGAAAACTTTGAGGAATTTTCTGCAATTCAATGCACTTGTGGAAAACCAATCGTTATTGGAGAAATACAAAAAGTCAGCCCTCGTTCATATAAAGATTTCAAATTCTACCTATTAATTGGAAATAACTGTGAAAAATGCAATGCGAATCCCTTTATATTCACACCTGCTCCAAACATGAAAGTTCCAAGCGAATTAGCAGATATATTTATTGATCCCATCCCCTTGGAACCCGATTCACCCGGTGAACCCATAGATTATTTTACGGTAATTAAAAATGTTGTATATGACGAAGAAAATACTCTCCAGTTGAAAGACTATAAACCAGTAATTGTAGAAAATGTTGAATTGATACAGGAAATACTGGGAAATGGTTCATTTAAAAAATTAAAAGACCCATCAAAAAGATTCAGTGATTTTAATGGGTATGGAATTCCTTGTGGGTGCGAAGATACATCACCTGTAGTAGATGTTCAATTAGTGACCTCAAAGAAATATGCCAACTTCAAATTTTATCTGCTGATTGGAGAAAAATGTATTGAATGTAATGTGGAACCATTTATGTTAATTTGCGCTCCAAACGAAGAGATACCTGAAGAATTACTGTCTATTTTTTAATTTTTTTTTCAATTTTCCAATTCTATTTTCTTAAATGATATTGTACAAAGGCAGCATACGCTCGTATCGCCCGTTCAACCTCATCAATGAAAACTGGGATATGAAGCTTGTTTGCACATGTGATAATGCGTTCGCGTCCTTCCTTTTCTGCCATAATTAGAACGGCGATTATAGGTTTATGTGGGAATCTCTTTTGAATAGAAGAAAAAATACCGAAATCGAATTCAATTTCAGAGAAAAATTCAAGTGCTAAAAATAATGCATCCACTTTACTATCCTCCAATAAGGCATTACTCGATACATAATAAACAGAGCAAACATCAGTCCCAATGAACTTCTTTGGAGGCCAATAATCTACGGGGTTCCCAGTAGGACTGGTTGAACCTCCTACTCGTTCTAAAATTAATTTCTTTGTCTGAGAATTAAGTTCAGTCGCTAAATTCAACTCTGTACGTTCCATTTCTGAAATTACTAGATGGATAGCACCGCTAGAAGGTCCAATAATTCCAATTGAATTCCCTTTAGGAGGTGGACACCACAAAAACACTTTCGCAAATTCAAATAACTCAATGTAATTTATAACCTCAATTGCAAGCGTGGTATGTAATTCATCATATAAGGGATTTGATGGACCGACATATTTGTATAAGACGGGTTTTCTGGAAGAATTAGATCGAATTACCTCAACTATTTCTTTTGAGAGGAAACGTAAATACAGCCCGATAACTTGAGTTTCCAGATCATCAAATAAATATTGTACCATTTCTGCAGAAGAAACATTCACAGATTCACCGATATGAATAACTTTTGATATCGGAAATTCTTGAACAGGATTCCACCACCCCAATGCACCTGATAACCCTCCAGATTGAGCAAAAAAACTTAAAGAGCCATTAGTCCTATTTTTCCGATGATTTTGGATTATATGTCTACGTACGGGGATTATCGATGAGGTAAAGAAATTCGCGGTATTTATCAAACCAATGCTACCAGGACCAATTATCACCATGTTGTTTTCTTTTGCAATTTGACGCAGTTTCAGTAACAGTTCCTCATGGTTGTTGCTGATATTCAAATCAAATTGAATTATGCAGTTTTTAATCCCACTATCGGCTAATTCTTGAATTGTTTCCTCAATTTGTTTGGTTAGTAGCACAATGCATAACTCAGGTATTTTGGGTATTTCCTTCAACGTAGAATAAGATTTTACTCCCAAGATTTCATCCGCATTCGGGTTAACTATGAAAATCTCTCCTTTATACATTAATTCTCGTAGATTTTTCACGATCTGCCAATTAAACGTGAATTCATTCCGAGAAGCTCCAACAATTAAAACGCTTTTCGGAGCGAAGAAGGGTGAGAGATCTTTCACTTTATGTCATGACTCCTTATATAATTTTAATTTTTAAGTATTGGTTAATCACATACTAATCTTAGTTAAATAATGGGGTTTTTTATTATCCTAATAGGTCGTTAGACCATATTGTAAGGAGGATAATTCTACTCATGCCGACAATGATGATTAGTGAAAAATATAAAGCCGCTCAAGCAATTGCTGATGCTTTAGGGCCCTATAGAACAATTAAGCATGCAGGGTTCCAAGTTTTTCACAATCAATCGCGTGATTTATACATTATTCCCCTTCGAGGTCATATTTTACGATATGTCAATACTCCAAAATATAAAAGCTGGACAGCTCAAGATTCTCGAAATATCATTACGGATAATCAAGCAATTGCCAAAACTCCTGCATCCTATGCCGGACCTTATATAAAAGCCTTAAAAACTTACGCGAAAATATGCAACCAATGCATAATTGCAACGGATGCGGATATTGAGGGATGCAACATAGGGTTAATAGATGCTCTAACAAATATCACTCCAGTAAACCGAAGCATCCAAGTTTCTCAGTTATGGTTGAATACTCTCCAAAAACAAGATATATTGCAAGCATATGGAAAATTAATAACCCCTAAATATGAATGGGCGAATTCTGGTGAAGCTCGAGCAATAATCGATGCCATTATAGGATTCTCTGCGACGCGAGAAGTGTCATTGACGCTTCAACCCGTATTAAATAAACTTCAAGCGAAGTTTGCATCCATTGGTCGAGTTCAAAGTTCATTGTTATATTTACTTTATTTGAGAGAAAAGGAGATTCGCGACTTTAAACCAGATAAATATTGGGTAATTCAGGCAAATTTACTACCAAAAACTGCAAATCAACCAATTATTCTGAAGGTACATCATATAAAAAATCCTTTTAAGTTGGAATCCGATGCACAAACCATCTATACTAAGATCCAAAATGAAAAAACTGGAACTATAACCAATGTAATCAATTCACCTCGTAAAGTTCGACCCCCTTACCCATTAAACACATCTAAAGCGTTGATGCTCCTAACAAAGAATTTAGGCATCTCTGCAAATGTAGCACTAAAGACGCTGGAAGAGTTATATCTTGATAAAATAATTAGCTATCCTCGAACGGATAGTGATAAATATCCAACGAATTTCAATCATGGGCAATACTTGCAAAAAATGGTAACAAATTCAGCCTTTGGAGGATGGGTACAAAAATTATTTCAAAATAACCGAGTAAATCCTCACAATGGAACAATAGATGCAGGCGACCACCCTCCCATAACTCCAATTGAGTCTGTAGAACCAAAATCTCCTAAATTCAAGACTTCATTGCAAGAAAAAGTATATGACTTGATTGCTAGACATTATTTAGCATTATTTGGGGAAGATGCTGAAGAAGTTCAGACAAAAGTAGAAGTTGATATTTTGACGGAAGTATTTATAGGACGATTTTTAGTATTAATAACACCCGGATTTTATGAAATCGCCCCTTTCCTAAAACCAAAATATGATATCGATATGAAATTAAACCAAGGAATAGTTCCAGTTCAAAATATAGAGCTGCTTGCTAAAGAAACTCAGCCACCCCCTCGATATTCTGATACATCCATCTTAAAACTCATGGAAAAATTCAATTTAGGAACAAAATCTACACGTCCCTCCCATATCGATACATTAGAACAACGAAATTATATAAAACGAGTTCAAAAAACCTATTTTGTAATGGAATTAGGGTATACGCTTATGGATTCTCTAAAAACTGTGTGGGTTTCATTTTTAGATCCAAAATTCACAGAATGGGTTGAAACGCATCTTCTCGCTGTTAAAGATGGAAAAATGACTATGCAAAAAGCAGTAGATACAGTGCGGGATGAATTCTTACGATTGTTCGATAATTTTCGTGCTCAAAAACCACAATTTCTTACTCAAATGAAAACATTGGAGCAATCCGGGAATGTGGTAAGAGGTCAAAAAGCATTTAGTCGAGGAACACTAGGGAAAACTCCAAGGGCAAATACAGTTAGTGGAGTATCAGTTGCTTCTCTTTCCACAACCCATTGTCCTAAATGTAAAAGAGCGAAAATGCAGTTAATCATAACCAAAGACCGAAAAAAGTATCTAAAATGCACTGATGATTCATGCAAAAATTGGCTTCCTCTTCCCCGAAATGGGAATCCGCGCCTGTTAAAAGGGATTTGTTCACTTTGTGGGTTTAATATTGTAAAAATTAGTGGAAAAAAGGATGATAAGAAACTTCAATATTATATTTGCCCGGTTTGCTGGAAAGAGGGACTTGATACTAAAGTGAACGGGAAAGGATTTTGTTCGTCTTGCCCAGATTATAATGTAATTGACGGTACATGCAAAAAACGATAATATAATTTAACTACGGAGAAAACGATTGTATTCCGTTTGGATTTCATCAATCCCGGCTTCCTCAAAAATAATCGCGTCAAAAATGCTCTTAAAATTTCGCAAAATTTCACGGGGATTACCAAATTTTATCCCATATACTACTTCAAGGATTTCTTGATTTATTGGAAAATACAAATCTTCTCCAAATATATCCTCGAATTCTTTAAAATCCTTATCAAGTTTAAATGTACTATCTGCAACGGGGTGAGTTACATGATATTTCAAGCAAAAGTTCCTCAATCGAGAAAAATACAAATGATAGGCATCTTTCAGTGTGATAGGACCTAATTCAAGCGGATCTGCTATATGCACAGAAGAAGTATTCCTTTTAGAATTCAGCCATTTAATGAATTTGGCAGAATCTGCTTGTTCTAGCGTCACAATTATTTTTAAATTGTTGATATCTTCCATTAATCCAAATATTTCCTCTAAGAGTGCAAATTCATTATTACATGCATCCCCATCCTCACAATCTTCATTTAAATCGCCTGCCCAGTTAACAAGCCCCCCATCGTCAAATTCCTTGGCAGCTTTATCAAGATCATCAAATAATAATACTACATCCCGTGAATTGTGTTCTATAATTAGTTTTAGCATTGTTTTTGCTACAGATTCGTTCGACAAATCTTCAGTAGCATTCAATAGGAATAGATCGTCATCGTCCATCAATTGCCCCAATAACCATCGTTCGGCGATTTGGGATTTGTCGTTATTCATGAGGTGTTGAACTATTACATTTACGCACTGTTCTAGTGATTCTTTATCATAGTCTTTTTGTAATTGGTTAACCGCAGAAGAGGATATTCTTTCAATGTTCTGTGTCCGAAAAAAACCAAATAATCGCTCTGCCGCTCCAAACTTATCACCAAAATTCTGAGAAAAATCCCTTAAATTAGATTGACCAAATTGTTTAATGAAATTCGAGTAAAAATAGTAGAGAATTTTCTCTTTAGAACGAGGAAATGATAGAAATGCAGTCACTGCATCAATATCAAAACTATTATAGATCCCCCATAAGAAGTGAGTTTTCCCTCCTCCGACTTCACTTATAACCGGAATTATCATTGATCCTTCGTGTTTGATGATTTCTGAAATATGTTTAATATATTTCTCTCGGGAAGGAAATAAGGGTTCTTGTTCGGGTAATTCACCTTTAGCAACAAAACGATCAAAAGGAGGTAATAAGAATGAAAGTTTCTTTACGAATTTCTCCTTATATGAAGAATCAGTAATCACTTTAGCATTTCAGCTCCCAAAATGATGATCCATTTGAAGAAATGAATGTTCATCCGAAATATGGGTTCGTAAGTGATGGAAAGTGATTCTTCAGGACGGTAGGATTCGGATCTTTGTACCAAAAATGAGTTATAAAATACAGGATACCCTTTATCATCAATAACTGCCCTGTCACCAACTAAAATCCCATCATGAAGAAGTAATGCTACGGGATGGCTTAAAATCTCACCTTTTACAAAATCTAAGTGATTTACAGGAGATATCGTAGAATAATGATATAAACAGCTGGTATGTAGAAATGTGGTGATATCTGGGAAACTCGTATTGAACCGTTCTTTATCAAAGGTTTTAACAATCTCATTATCAATTTTCACGGAGTACAGAATTTCCTCTTTGGAAATTTCCATCTCACCCTTTTCTGAGAAAGCTAAATTTCCATCCATACCAATTTTTAAACCGTCCAATTTCGATAGATCTTCCGATATATCAATGGTATCAGAGAAGAGGATTGACTTATGACCATCGTTTAATTTTGTTATTATTGAACCTTCATGGAATCCCGATTGGAGGATTCCCTTCTCTGAGTCTAATAAAAGACTTCTTAATATGGATGGTACCTTAGGTTCACGGGTTCCTTCGATCACCATTCTTTAAATAGTATAAAGTAAATACACTCTTTTATTTTTTCGCTTAAATATGAGATTTTGTGGGAGTAAAAATGAGATACTTTTTTATTTTTCCATCCCTTTTAGCATGTTTTCATCCAAAATCACATAGCCTTTTTGATTCTGAATATATTTCACGAGATTATAAAAAAATCGGTTTATTTTTTCATCGCTTTTTAAAGGAGTTCCCTTAAAATTACTATCATTTGATAGTTCTTCACTCTTGGATGAATCATCATTCAGAAAATCTAAAATTGTTCGTGATTTTCGAAGGAATGTTGTACCGAACATATCAGAATTTCCAATTATGATTAATTTAGTTTTCGCACGAGTGATGGATACATTAAAACGACGAAGTTCCGAATATAGAGCACTTAATTTTTTGCTCGGATTTGAATCTGTTAGGCTTATAATTATGATTTCGGATTCCTTACCTTGAAATTTATCGACTGTATCAACTATAATGTTTTTTGATATTTTCTCTTGTAATTTCTTGTTGTGTGAAAAAAGTTCGTAAAGTATACTACAAATGCGTCTGACTTGAGCTCGATAAGGTGTAATCACGCCAATGTTCAATAAAAATTCTTTAAAATTTGATTCGTCTAATTTGGAGTTGATTCCGAGATAATGAGTAATTAACTGGTGAATCAAAGATCCTATAATTCTAGCTTCCTTATCATTAAACCTGGAAGTCATCTCATCAAAATTTTCATCCAATTTCGAATCTGAAGCATCAATATTCTTCGTATCCAAGAAGAGCATAGGTTTTTCAATATCAAATACTCGAGTAAATAACATTTCTAGAGATTCAGGAATTGAATTTGTAGTGGAAATATTCAACTGATGAGTGGAATAAAAATCTCGAATTGTCCGTTCTCCAATACTTTCACCGTTAATTATTCCTGGAACTAGTTTGCCATCATAAAATCGTTCGGATATAAACCTGTTTATGGTTTTATGCATTCTATATTGTTCAGTTAGCAAGATGAATCGAAATTTATCTTTTATTTTTCGTTTCAATCTTTGAAACAAGGAAACGCTTAAGGTATCTGTGGGTCGAATACCGAGATTGTCCAACTCTTTTAGAAATATTTCTTTTCTAATATCCATCGTACTCAAATTGTCTTGATATTGGAGAATAGTGCCATGAAATCCCTGTAGGTAATTTTTATCTGTAAAATATTCTGTATCAAGTAATGGATTTTGTTCTTTTACGGAAATTGGAGGTAATTGT
>SDNX01000110.1 GCA_004524545.1 Promethearchaeota archaeon | reverse complement strand
CGAATAATGACATTTGGCACTCCAGATGAAGTGGAAGAACATGTTAAGAGTCAAATTATTGCTGCAACTACCTTAGATGGAGAAACAATGAACGGTGGTTATATACCAGGTCCCGCCCATGACCTACTAGACACTCCACTTGCAAACGTTGATCGTGCAGTTCGTGCAATTGCGAAATATGGAAAATATCCTCTTGATTGGAATAAATAGACTTTATATGTTTATTAGTACCATAAAGAAGAGATTTTTAATTCTTTTTTCTCTTTTGACATCAAAATCTTTCTTATTTCAGGAATAAGTCTCAATTGTTCGAGATCCTCTATTTTTGAGGAGTTTGCAATTCCGATCAAATCTGTTAGAAACATAATTGTCATTTGCGCTCGAGTATCTGCATCTGCAGAAGCATTATGTGGTATAAAGATGAATTTCAATTCGGGTTTTCTTTCCATGATAGATTTGAATCGATTTAGAGAAGTCATATCAATAGGTTCTTGTTCAAATACATCGAAAGCCAGATGAATCAATATTTCGTCATTTTCGAGTAATATTAATAGAGATTCAGTATCCACAATAGGTCCACGCGCCGTATTTATCAACAAAGCCCCTTTTTTCATTAGTCTTAATAACTTCTCTCCCACTAAATGATGAGTAGCTTTCATCAGGGGGACATGCACCGAAACTATATCGGATTGGGAAAAAATTTCCTCAAGAGTAGCAACAAATCGAATTTTAGGATATTGGTTTTCGAAATCAGTTTGTTGGGCAATATCGTAATATAGGATTTTCACACCCCAAGGATATAATCGTCGAGTTAATTCCTTCCCAATTTCACCCATACCAACTATCCCTAGAATTTGGTTATCTATAGAACTACTCAAATTTTCATCTAAATCCCATTTCTGTCCTGTTTTCCACTCTCTATTCCACACAAAATTATGCAGTCCAACAATATTACGTAAATTTGAGAGAATGACAGTTATGGTGAAATCTGCAACAGTCTTATGCAGTACTCCCGGTGTATGAGTAATAAGAGTTCCTGATTCTTGAGCAATATGATTATATCCTGCCGTACATGTGCTAACCGAAACCACATTCGAGTCTTTTAACATGTCAGAACTAATAGGATGACTAAGATGGCATCCCAGAATTTGAACACCCCATCCTTGAATCGCATCTATTATTTCTTTTTCCGTGGGAAATCGAGTTTCCGATACCTTGAGTTCGGTTAAATGCTCAAGTTTGTCCCACAATTCAAGGATCTTATTTTTCTTCTCCACTGAGACTTTCGGATGCTCTGCAATCTCCCGAAAAACAGGAGAGGTTAAGTAACATTTCATTTTTTTCATATTCTATTCCACAACGGCTTTCTTGTTTTGGATTTAATATTGTTTATTTCTGTGCTTCGAGTAATTCTATGAAACTTTCAAGACGTGTCTGCATAGGAGCCTCGCTAAATGCACGTGGATCATTCATGTCACATGTGAGTAATAGCACAGGTTTCCCAAGCTCTTCTTGAATATAATTCTTCAAATCAGCCATTCCCGTTGTTGAAGGTCTACACGAGAGATTGTTGTGCAAGATGACTCCGTCAATCTTATATTCTTCTATAGTTTTCTTGAAATATTCCATTCGAGTTTCTAAATTATAGAAATAAGGTGTATGAATCAATGTTTTCGCCATTTCTCGTAATGACTTTTCTATATCGTTATCGATTATTTTCCTTCTAGCTCCAAATGAGTAAGTATACGGTTCATAAGTGACAACTGCACCAAAATTAGCCAATTGATGGAAAAATTTTATTTTATACCAGAATGGAATTCCTTCGAATAATAGACGATACTTTTCTTCATCTACCACCCCTTTCCCCACTTTAGCAGCTTCTTTAACCTCATTTACTAATTCTTGATAGAAATTTACTCCTCTTCCGGAGCGTTCTCCCACCAAAGCAAACATGGGAAATACATCTCCTAAAGTATCCGCGTACCCTAATGGTGCGGGGATTTTTTTGCGGTATTCGAAAAGTTCGTGCCATAATACTGCCAGTTCATCAGCTTTGTTGATGGTTTTAATGAATTTCTTTTGATTAAACTTCTTCCCCGTATGATCATACATAAAATCAGTAAATTCCCAAAATTGATCTTGTACGTAATCGATGTATCGGTTCATTACTTTCTCATCAGAGCCAGATACATAAGCTGGAATATCCCACTGAAATAGGGGAACATTGAGTTTTCGAGATTGAATTTGGAACCATTTTACGTGCGTGTCACAAATGGTATTGGTGCATACCATAATATCGGGTTTCTCCAGTCCACCGAATTGAGCGGGTAATTTTTTATCATATGCTCCAATATTAGTTTTCATATAGCTACATAAATCCCGTGAATATCCACAAGCTTCAGCATATTCGATTAATTCTTGAGATTTGTGACGTGCTGCTGCGATCGTTGCACAATTCTCTGGGAGAAATGGATATACATCATAAGTCCATAAAAACTCGGTCGGAAATCCTGATACACTCCATGCGACCTTTTTCCATGGGAGTTTGGAATATATTTTACCTTTAATGAAATACCATGCCATGATTTTCTTTAGTTTTGAGGATGTCTTCAAAGTTTTAACTAGTTTTTTCTGGGTGTGTTGTTCTGCAGAACTCATTTCAGAGCCTCCTGCGTTTTTAATAATTCTCTAAATGCTTCCAAACGAGTAAATAATTGTTGATCTTCTGCAATAAAATCTCGTTCAAGATGAATGGATGGAATGCCTTTTTCTTTGAAAGTATCGGACAACCAAACAGAATCGTACGCGTAATCTTCGCAAAATTTTAGGTTTTGAGATAGAATTCCATCCACTTTAGATTCAAAATACGCTTCAAATATATAATCTAACCTGGGATTAGAGGGATGCTTTGTTGAAGGACGGGGAATTAAATACTGATATTCTATGATAGCATCAATTGGATCATCGAAATCGGGAATCAATGCCGCATAATAACGTTCTCCAATAGAGAGATCATCCCGAACAACACGTAATTTTGCTTTTTCTAATATGTCCATAAATTCAGGAAATGTCACATCACTACCAGTTAACATTATTTTTGCATATCCTTTAGGAAAAGTTGGACGATCCTTCCAAATTTCAAGGGTTTGCTGAAGTTCCGAAATAAGATCTGCTTTATCTTCTTGAACCGCTTTCTTGCATATTTCGAAATACTCACGATTCGGAATATCTTTGGACTCTCGAAGCTTGCCTAGTTTTTGCAAAAGCGATTTAACTTGATTTGAAATAGAAATGGCATGTTTGAGTTTTTCTGTAGTAATTTGTACTGAATATTGTTCTTCAAGCGCTTGGATCAAGGTTTGAAGTTCAATCTTGTAGAATTTTCGCGATGATTTACTAACACGACTAAAAGGATTGTTTACATAATGCAAAAAAGGGATTTTCACATGTTTTTTCCATATATCAAAATGACGGTGGGTCGCATCACATCCGTGTGCTGCAACGATTCCATCCCAATTCTCACTGGAACTTAATGCTTCAGTTAAGAAACTTCTTGCAGCGGGGCAAAAGGTTTCGAAAAGGTATTGATCAGCAGGGGTAGTTGATGTATGAACATCTCCCAATATTTTATATGGAATCTTCCCCGCTGCCATAATTATTTCTTCAGGGGCATCATGAGAAGAATCGAAAATTGCTATAATGTTATTCATTGTTATTCTTTTATTCTCGATTGAATTTTATTCAGATTGAACAGAAATATGTTCAATAATACAATCTACTTTATATTTCATATCAGAAATATTTGATTCTAACCTTGGGTTGTCGTGATATGAATCCCAATTAATTAAAAATTCGTAAAAATTTCCCTTCGTACCAGCTAATCTGCCATATACTCGTTTTCTAGTGTGTGATAAAACAGAGAGAGAAAAAATTACGGAAGAAAAAAAAATTATCTTCTTCGTCCAGCTTTATGGATCGCCATCCCATGTACGTCTTCTACAGCCTCCAAAACCATTTCTGAAATGGTAGGATGACTATAGATTGTATGTCCGAGTTTTGAAGCGGTTATTCCATGCTCCATCGCTACAGAAACTGTTGCAATAAGTTCAGGTGCTCCGTGCCCTATACAGGATGCTCCAAGTATTAGGTCTGTTTCCGCATCAGCGATGATCATCATGAACCCTTGCTCGGCTGCCATACACTTAGCTTTACCTAAACTTGCATAATAAAATCGGCCAGTATAAATCTTGGATCCCTTCTCTTTGGCCATTTCCTTAGCTTGATTTTCTCGAATTCCAACTGATCCAATTTCGGGACTGGTGAATATGGTTGCAGGTAATACTCGGTAGTTTGCTTCTCGAGCATGAGTATCGAACCCTCCGATGCTTGTTAAAGCATTTGCTACTGCAATATCTCCATCATAGCTTGCTTTATGCGCTAACATTATTCCTCCCGTAACATCACCGATTGCATAAACTCCAGGTATTCCTGTTTCCCGAGTTTTTTCGTTTACCACAATACCGCTTCTATCAATTGTTCCTCCCAATTCTTCTACACCTAAATCCTTGGTTAATTTGGAGCGACCAATTGATACTAAGCAAATGTCTGCCTCATAGGTGAACTTTTCAGCAGATTCAGTTTGATCTCGTGGGACTGAGGCATCACACGTAGTTGCCTTCACCCCAGTCTCAGTGGTTTCAACTTTCAACACGTTTTGACTCACATGGAGTTTAACTCCAATTTCATCGAACGTATTATTTAATTCTTTGATTACTAGGCGTTCTTCGGTCGCAATCATGTTTGGAAGATACTCAAGCATGGTAACATCTACACCAAATCGACGGAAAATATTACCGAATTCACACCCAATTACACCTGCACCTATGATTACCATGGATTTTGGTAAGGTTTTGAAATCGGAATGCAAAATATCATCACTGGTTAAGATCTTTTTATGATCTATGTTAAATGCTGGAATTAATGCCGGGGTAGATCCGGTTGCGAGAATTACTCTCTTTCCTTTCAAAAAAGTTTTTTGACCTTCCTTTGGAGTAACACTGACAGTAAATCCTTCATTGATGGTTCCTCCTTCCAATTTACCAAATCCATAATGTATTGGAATTTTGCGTGTGTTGAGCAATCCCTCAATTCCCGTTCGTAATTCAGAAACTACTTTGTTTTTTCGTTCCACGGCTTTAGCAAAATCAAATGCGACATTTCCGACCATGATACCGAGATCTGGTGCAATCTCATGAATTTCTTCCAATAAATGTGCTGATTTTACCAAAGCCTTTGTAGGGATACAACCCCAGTTGGAGCAAGTACCTCCGAGTTCGGATGGTGCCTTCTCAATTATTGCTACTTTCGCACCGTATTGGGCAGCTCTAAGAGCCGAATGGTACCCTCCAGGCCCTGAGCCAATAATGATCAAATCAAATACTTCTTGTTCACTCATTTTCGTGTTCACAAATCCTCAAAAAAGATATGTGTAGATTTTCTATTCCCTTAAAAAAAGTTTGACTAATTCTATTCCGAGAATTTTGGAATCTTCATTTGTTACTCCCCGAAATAGAAATATATTTCATACTAAATTGTAGATCTTGGTGAATGGGATTCTGGATGAAAACGCAATGCAGAGAGTAGGAGAATTGTATAGAAAAGGGTTAGTGAGTCTCCAGGAAGCAGCCACCCAAGCTGATGTCACCATATATGAAATGATGGATTTCTTGCAAAAAGAGAAAATTCGGCCTCCTTTAGAGACTACTGATAAAATCGAGTCAGTGATTGATAATTCACTCAAATTAATGAAAAATAAAGCATCTAAGTAGCCATATATCACATATTTCTTTCTCTTAAAAAAAAATTTTAAGTTAATTTTTGAGAAATCAAGAGGGTATAATGCCCATCCACTTGGGATAATAATTATATACTTCCCCGAAGGAATAGGAAGTATGACTAATATGTTTGAAATTCACAATAATCCTCCGGGAGATCTTTGGCCAAAGGATGTTCCAAGAAATATAGATATACCTGAAATTCCACTGGATCAGATGTTGCGTAACGCTGCAGAGAAATTTCCAGATAAAATAGCGATAACTTATTTTACATCTCATTTTACCTACAAGAAAATAAATGAACTAGTTGACAGATTGGCAACAGCATTACTAAAAATGGGCTTGAAGCCCAACGAGACTGTGGCATTGCATTTCACTAATACTCCTTCATGTATTGTGAGTTTTTATGCTGTGGTTCGCGCTGGTGGCAAAGTTACCCTACTCAGCCCATTATTTAAAAAACTTGAAATCACCTATCAGTTACGGGATTCAGAAGCCAGATTCTATATTCATTGGGATGCTTTCGACCAGATCAATGAAGGAGCTATTCCCGATAATGTTGAGAAAGTAATTCAAAGTTCGGTATCTCCATGGTTTTCAAGCGAGCCAGAAAAGGAAGAATTGATGGACCCCTCAGGAAATATCTTGTATTTAGAGGATATATTGCATAATACTGAGCCCGATCCGACGTTATTGGCTTCAGTTAAAGTGGATCTTAATGAACCATGTAACTTGCAATACACAGGAGGAACTACCGGTCTTCCTAAGGGGGCAATGCTGACCCACCGAAATCTCGTATCTAATGCATATCAATGTCGCGCTTGGTTCCCAGATGCAGTGGAAGGTGGAGAAGTTATGCTCGTTGCCCTACCACTTTATCATATTTATGCGCAGACTGTAGCAATGCACCTCAGTATATTAATTGGAGCAAATATGGTAATGGTTTCTAATCCACGGGATACAGACGAATTACTAGAAACAATCGTTCATAACAAAATCTCGATTTTTCCCGGTGTATCTGCACTATACAATAATTTGAATAATTATCAAGGTATAGAAAACCATGATTTGGGCTCGATTAAGTTCTGTCTCTGTGGAGCTGGCGCTTTACCCTTTGAAGTGCAGAATACATTTGAGAAGATGACAGGAGCAGTGTTACGCGAAGGATATGGACTTACAGAAGCAAGCCCAGTTAGTCATGCAGTTCCTCTATCTAAATATGGAAAAGCAAAGGCAGGTAGCGTTGGATTTCCCTTTCCAAATACTGAATGTAAAATTGTAGATTTAGAAACAGGCACAAAAATCGTGGGAATTGGGGAAGAGGGGGAAATCTGTGTTAAAGGT
>SDNX01000109.1 GCA_004524545.1 Promethearchaeota archaeon | reverse complement strand
TCTATATCTAAATGAGAAAGTATGCTTTTTGTACAAAAAAGAGAGTAAAAAATAATAGAGTAAAATTTTTTTTATAAGTGCGCATCTAACCAGAGGATGCAATCTTTAACGAATTCGTCTCGGGAAATATCATTTAGTGCTTCGTGACGAGCTCCTTCGTAAATTTTATGGGTTACATCTTTTATTCCGAGTTTTTTATATCGTTCAACTAATACAAGTAGGTTTTTGCATCTGTCAGATACCATATCATCAGAACCACTCACAAGGAATAAAGGCATGCCTTTAGAAATTCTTGACTCATTCTTCTTATTCCACATTCTTTTCATCGCTTGGCCCATTTCCAAAAAATATCCGTTGGTTGGTTTAAATCCGCACAATGGATCATCATCATATTTCTTTACTTCTTCTTTCACAGTCGATATCCATGCATTTGGAGAACCATCATTTGGATATGGTTTATTTAAGGGTTCTATTGCCAATTTATAGATAAGATCTGCTTCCGAATCTGGACCGTGTTTCTTTACAATCCGTTTACCGATAAAAATCAAAGGTCCTAACATACCTTGTTTTCCTGTAGACCCACTAAGAATAATTCCATGTGCTTCCCCTGGAAACAACTGCATGTATTCTTGAGTAAGAAAGCTTCCCCAGCTATGAGCAAAAATGAATAGAGGTAAATTTGGATAGTCCTTTTTCATTTGATCGGTAATTTGTTTAATATCTTTTACAGTTCCTAACCATCCGTCTTTGTGAAGTACACCCGCTTTCCCATCTACAATAGTTTTGCCATGGCCACGGTGGTCATCGGCATATACTACATACCCCGATTTATTCATTGCTTCAGCGAAAAAGCCATAACGCAGAGCATGTTCTCCCATTCCATGTGCAATATAGACCATCGCTTTCGGGGAGCCTTCTGGAGCCCATTTATGTACGAAAATATTCAAACCGATGTGATCGGTAAAAGTAAAATTAGAATACGTCATAATCGAAAAATAGGTTGATCTTTTATAAAAAGATATAGTAGTTTATCTAGAATTTATGTGAAATCACAGAATTGATCCTAAAACATATACCATTTTTTTTCTTTACATGATGTATGGTTAAGCCAGTCGCAATTTTAACTGATTTTGGAACAAAGCACGGAAGTCATTATATTGCTGCGATGAAGTCTGTTATTCATAACATATCTCCCAAAAGCATGATTTTAGATATAAATCATGATCTGACACCTTATTCTGTTGCAGAAACCACCTTTATGGCATCTTACGCCTTGCATACTATGACGGAACCCACAATTATAGTTGCTGTTGTTGATCCTGGTGTGGGGACTCAACGTGATATTATAACAATTATATTTGACAACGGAAATGCCCTTATTGGTCCCAATAACGGAATTTTTAGTTTACCAGTAACCGTGTATCAGAAAAATATTATCGAAATTTATTCAGTTGAAAATCCTAAATTGTACTATTACGAGCCAGAGAAAACTCATCGATTCATTTCAGATACTTTTCATGGGAGAAATGTAATGGCTGCTGTTGCTGCAAATTTGGCAAAAGGAACTAAGACCAGTGAAATAGGACCATTGTTACCCATTGAAGATGTTCTGATTAATCAAGCATTTGCCGCTCCAAATATTCAACATTCCGGGGGGAATTATCAAAAAATTGTATGTAGCGCATTATACGTGGATACTTTTGGAACAATTGTCACCAACCTTCCGATTAATGCACTTAAGAAAATCACATCTGTGAATTATAAAGACTATGAACTCAAAATCTACAATAAATTTGCCGATATGGAAGATGATAAAGTAGGTTTAGTGCGTGGGTCCTCGGGATTTTTAGAAATTTGTAAGAAACAAGACTCTGCCGGGAAATTTCTACAAATCCAACCAGGGCAGCAAATCGTCCTTCGCCCTTAACTTTCGAATTTTAACTGAATTTTTATTTTCTTTGCTCTTTATGAGTACCTATGCTGGATCGCAATAAGATTCTAGAAATGCTAGATAAATTTTCAATACCCTCTAATATGATTCAAAGAGGTATGGTGGGTTTACAGTCATTCGTAAAACCTATGGAAATTGTACTAACTCAGAAAAAACCTCCTGAAATTGGGTGGAGCGATACACAAATCCGATTTTTTCTCGAATTCCTAGCGAATTTAGATTCGAATCATGATCCTGAAGCCATGCAAATTGGAGAACGGGAAGCTAGAATATCCACTCCTTTATTACATGAATATACAGCGGGTTTCATCCATGGGGTTGGTCGTAGTGGGAATTTGAAGGCACCCCAACCAAAAGCTGTGGGAGGGTCAATTCTAAACTCCTTGTCCGATTCATTTGCTTTATACACACTTAAGAAAACGGGAATGAAGACTCTAAAAGGTGCAATGGTAGTCCCAATGGGCACAGGAATGTCGATAATGCTAGCAATTCGTGGAATAATGCACCAATTTCCCGACATGAAATCAAAAACTCAGTTGATTTTTCCCCGAATGGATCATAAATCCCCGATTAAAGCAATCGAATTAACTGGGTTAGAAAACATAATCGTAGAAAGTTCGTATGGTAAACAACTTTTAGAGAATTACCAATCCCTGAAGCGTAATAAACTAATATATACCCATGCGAACTTCATTGAGGAACACGGCACCGATGCTGTATATGTACCTGTTCAGCAAATCAAACAACAAATTAATGAGAAAACATTTGGAATATTATCCACTACGTCCTTTTTCCCTCCTCGAGCACCTGATGATATAGTAGGAATCGCTCAATTGGCCAAGGAGCAAAATATTGCACACATTATCAACAACGGATACGGGGTACAATCGAAAACTCTTATGAATATGATCCAAGAGGCAATAAAAGAAGGAAGAGTGGACGCCATAATTCAAAGTACGGATAAAAATTTCTTAACCCCAGTGGGAGGAGCGATTATTGCTAGTCCCAATAAAGAATTAGTGAATCACACGTCTGAAATATATGCTGGAAGGGCAAGTTCCTCTCCAATACTGCATTTTGTAGTTTCTCTGTTATCCATGGGAATGAAAGGATTCCAAGAGAAATTAGAATTCCAAAAAGAACATCGAGCCCTATTGGAGATCGAGCTTAATAAATTGGCTAAAATATTAGATGAACGCGTCTTAGACGTACACAATCCGGTAGCTTGTATGTTTTCTTTGAGTAATCTTAATGAAACCCAAATTGCTGCTTTAGGAGGTTTCTTATATAATTTGCGCGTTACGGGACCGCGTGTCGTGAATTCCACAAAAACAGACTTCGGAACTTCCACAAAAGGATATCCATATCCGTACATCGTGGTCAATGCAGCAATTGGAGCTCAAAAAGAGGACATCCTCGAAGCTGTAGAGAAGCTCGAAAAAGCCTATCGGCAAGTTCAAGAGAAATTTTCCAAATAGAAATTAAAAATATAAATGGGAAAAATACACATAGATCATACAGCAATTCATTATTGCCAATTCATTAAGGATAGAATTGCTCTATTACCTTAAGAGGAATTTTCGGATAAAGTTGATGATATCGTGCTATTAGACCGTTTCCAGAAGATCAAAGTAGAATGGACGAATAAATCCATTCAGATTCAATATGGTTCCATTTCAAAAAAATCACTATTTGAGTTATCCTATCACGCTGCAAATGATGTACCTACCCGAAATATTTATGTTCATATGAAACCGGGAGATGATGAAGTTGGAAATGAAGGTATTTTCTATTTACCAGTAGAGAAAGCATTTATTCACATTATAGGTAACGAAGATCATGTAGTAATAACTCTGTATGCTGAAGAGGAATCTAAACTGTCCAGTATCCAGGAAATCGAACAAAAGCTCAGAAAAATGATTAACGATTTTAACACACGTTCGCCTATTCTTCAAGATCAAATCACCAAGACAATTCTGGTTGAACGTAAAATCGACAAGGTTATTCATTTGGCCATGGATAAAGATTTGGCTCGAAATGTATACGGGGGAATAGGGGAGGTGCGAGAACGAGGAGCCTTGATCCCATTAATCCGAAGTGCAGAAAAATCTGATGTTGTCGAGTTAGCTGTAATGAAATGGATGAATATTGCATTCAATGAAAATCAAGATGCACCCATTGCAATTGAGAAAGCTAAAGGTCTCACCAAAAATTTCATCCAAATCAAGGATTGGCTCATGAAACGCATAGATAAATCGTTTACTGGAGCAGAAGAAGAATTACTTAAAGACAAATCTGAATTCATTAAAGATTAGTACTTCTCTTTTCTTACCAATTCTTATTATTTTGAATTGTTCTATGTTATCCAGCAATGACTCAATTATCTCGTCGATCTTTAAATTGCCCAAAATGCAATAGCTCCTTCTCTATCATATATAATGCTTCTATTAATACATGGATGGACCCCACCCTTGCAAAGGATTTCCTTGAAGGAAAAGGGTACACTTTCATATGTCCTTCATGCAATCAGAATATACGGCTGGTTACAACCATTATCATCAATACACTTAAAGGAATGTTTAATATTTCTACCGATTCAAGTAAGGAGGAAAGAAAAACCCTCTATGCTCATTATGGATTATTAACTGACACAGGAGAATTTGGGAATCCTCAAGAAGAATGGTTATTGCACCAATTTGCAGAAATGAATGCACCTGAGGATACTAAAACCCAGATTAGAAGACAAGATAAAATCTTGGAAGAAATTCATAAAAAATTAATTTTGTATAAAACCAAACTTAGAGAAAAATCCCCCCTAAATGAAAAGGAGAAAGAAGAATATATTATTCTACAAAATCGATGGGAAGAAGAACATAATAGAGAAAATGATTACTTACATCATCCAAAAACCGCCGAATCAAGAACAAGTACGAGTATACTGTTTCAGAAACTTTGGAAAGATTTGGTTAAGATTAAAACCGAATTAGATGAACTCAAATAATCCTTCTAGCTTATTAATGGCTGGAATGGGTAACTCTCTGAATTTTTGTTCCCGATCTAATAAAATAGCGTCAATTTTCATTTGATTTGGACCTTGTACATCCCATGTCGGATTATCCCCGATAAATATACATTCTTCAGGAGATACATTCATTTGGTCTAAGACGTATTGAAAAATGGGAGGTGCCGGTTTACGCCATCCTACATCAACACAAAAAACGGTTAAGTCGATATATTCCATAGAAATATCAAGGTTGAATCTTGTAAGTTCCTTGTTCCACAGTTCTGAAGGAGTGCCCCATGGTGTATTGGAAACAATAATTATCTTCGCATTAAGATCCCGTTTTATTCTCTTTAGAGTAGGAAGTGTATCTTCGTATATCATTGCGACTGCACGTATAGCTGCCATGAATTTTTCTTGTAGTTGCAATAAAAGATGGTCTGTAGGATCCATTAATTGGAAAATCCGTAACAATCTATCCGCTAAATGACGAACTCGGTAATCCTTGGACTCAAAATTCTCTTGCATTGCGCGTTTCCAAAGGACTTCATCATTTTCATGGGGGATGTTTAGATCATTTAAGAACCCAGAAATATTTTTTAGAGCTTTTTTCAAAATGGGCAAGAAATCAGCACCCTTGTAGTACTTGACTAAAGTATCTCCATAATCAAAGAGAAATGCATTTTTATGAGATAGTGACGGAACTGGAGTGTCCATTTGAATCAGAAATCTATTTTTATTTTATGAATAACGGATCCGGCAGGATTCGAACCTGCGATCACTGCCTTAGGAGGGCAGTGCCTTATCCTGGCTGGGCAACGGATCCTTAAAACCATCCAATCTAGATTTTATTTTCTTTGAAGAAATTTCAATTTTTTGAAATTGGCTGATATTCTACCTCAGTTAAGGTTTTGAACCAGATTTGAAACGAAAAAAATAAATTATACTCATTATACGTCTATTTGATCTATTTTAGTTGATAATGAATACTAACTAGTAGGAACCTATAATGCCAAGCAAATTCCTTCGATTCTTTCGGCCTTTTACGAGAATAATGCCGGAAGCTAAAGCTCCTGACCGAGAAGTCTCATTCAAGGAGAAGTTAATATGGACTGCAGTAATTCTGGTGATATATTTAGTTATGTCTAATATCCCTTTATATGGTATTCAACAGACCGGAAGTGTCGACTATTTCTATTGGATGCGTGTGATACTTGCATCTCAACGTGGTAGGCTAACCGAATTTGGAATAGGACCCATTGTAACTGCAGGATTGGTAATGCAACTATTAGTTGGTAGTAAAATTATTAACGTGGACATGACTGACCCTGTGGAACGAGGTTTATTCTCAGGAGTTCAAAAAGTCATGGCAGTTCTTTTAACCATAGCCCAAGCAATTGCATACCTGCTCGGAAATGCCTTTGGAGAGAATTTAGAGCCTGTAGCTCAGATAATGATTTTTGTACAACTATTATTTGCAACCATGATTCTGATGCTTATGGATGAAATGATCCAAAAGGGATGGGGATTAGGTTCAGGGGTATCCCTATTCATTGGAGCTAATGTGGCAGGACAAATTGTGTATAACGCATTTTCCTTTTTCCCAGATCCAAATGCGACCGAAGGATCGGCAGCCTCGGGTGCAATCATTGCATTTTTCCAATCCATATTCTCAGGAGGGGAGAAGATCAGTATGTTCAATGTATTTTTCAGGGAAGCCAACCAACCAGATATGTTGGGGGTTATCACAACAGTTATAATATTCTTAATTGTTGTGTGGTTTGAATCCATGCGAATTGAAATTCCCCTCTCATACAAAGGATATAGTGGATTTAAAGGCAAGTATCCGATGAAATTGATGTATGTATCCAACATCCCGGTAATATTGTCGCAAGCTTTATACGCGAATGTACTGTTTTTCGCCCAATTAATAGCAGGACCTAACGCCAGAGCACGAAGTACTTGGGGTGCTGAAGGTACAGTTGGGGCCATTTTCTTGAACATTATTGGAGAATTTAACGAAGCAGAGGGAGGTCAACAACTTATTCCATTTAGAGGAATCGCATATTTTCTTACACCCCCCCAAGGAATCAGTTCATTAATATGGGGTGAATTTGGAAGTGGTGAATGGTGGAGTATCCTTGTGCATGCAATTGTATATCTAGCGATCTTCACAACATTGTGCATTGTTCTAGGAAAAGTGTGGATTGAAGTTTCCGGTTTGGCTCCACGAGACATTGCGAAACAGATCTTGGGCAGCAAAATGCAAATAGACGGATTTCGATCTTCCGAGAAAGT
>SDNX01000108.1 GCA_004524545.1 Promethearchaeota archaeon | reverse complement strand
TTTTTTTAAAATAACCTAACAAAACACATTATAAACTGATTGTTGTTTGGAAGTGTGTGTCTCAAAAGGTCAAATTTTCAATACTTGGTTTCGGAAGGTTCGGCGAGAAACTTATAGTGCCTGCATTTAAAGATGACGACAATTATCGATTACAAATTGATGCATTTGCTGATTGTATTTTGAACAATACTCCAGTGCCTATACCAGGAGAAGAAGGTCTAATCAACCAAAAGATAATCGTTGAAGTCAATAAATAAACAGATATTAGCCTTATATTTTTATTTTCAACCACACTACATTCAATTATGAGTAAAAAATTAGAAATGTCGGATAAAGAAAAGAATGAAAAATGGAAATCTGATGTTAAAAAGATTTTTTCTAACGAATTGAAGAAGAATCCGGATGCTTTCAAAGGTGAAGAAGAGACTAAGTATAAACCTTTGAATGTAGCAACTATTTCAGGCAAATTAATTTGTAAGAAAACAGCAGAAGGTACACTATCTGCAGGGGTGATTTATTTTATACGTCCATCTGATCATTATAAATTAAAGTGGGATGAAGTTTTGGTCAGGAAAAAGACTCACTTATGGCAAAATGATCCACAGCTTCATCCATTTCTTGATAAAATGGTAAAAATTAAAGGAGATATAATAGAAACTCGAAATTCAATAACTGTTGATTGTATTGAAATAGAGGAATTATAGAAGAAAACGATTAACTCCTCTGAAGGTTATTTTTTTTTCTTGTTATGCAAGATTAATGCTGTTACACAACCTAAGATTATTAGGGTTCCGGTTCCGATTCCAACGTAAATTAAGATTTCTCTTGGCGTCAAAGGATTTGGTCTTGGATCTTGAGGGTCAATCACTTCACCTGCTGCAATCATCGCGAACATCCACCACATTGCATAGGTTTTCATATTTGCATTTAATGGATAGGAATGTGCAGAAGAACATGAGAACCAATCTACCCCTTCCGTATGAGAATCTTGCCATTCCGTGGCCCAATTGCCACCGTCATAATCGCAGTCATCTTGGACATTAAGGTGACCAAAATACGTGCCATCTGGATCATAACTCTCAATGTCTGCAAAATCAAATAGTACTTTATTGTTGGAAATACAATATGCTCTTATTTGTTCATTACGTATATGCAAATTTCCTGTCAGACCAGTTCCATCAACATGACCAGTCATATATACAAATGTAACATTTGGATAATCATTTTCCAACCCTGTCATCAAAGAAAGGTAAGTATTGATGTTCTCCTCTGTTGCTCCTGAAACTTGTCCACACCAACTTCCCATAAAAACATTACAATCTGGATTTGAATTCAAATAGGGTCTGGTCAACGTTTCCCATGTAGTGTAGTCAGGATTTCCCAAATCTCCAGAGATGCAGTAATCATCCAAATCAAGGCTGTCCCCCACTCCCCCTTCAGTCCAATTAAATTTCTGGCCATTTTCATAGTTGCTTTCCATAAAATCTATCATTTCGAGCCTATTAGATGTCAATTGGCTCCCATGGCTCGTGTGAAAGTATCCTACATGTAATGTTTCTCTTGCATCATCAACCAAATTAGTATCAAGTAAATTAAGTCTCACTTCGTTCACTATGGAATGATCCGCAATAATTGGTTCAGACATCGCAGATATGCTAGGTAAACTTGCAGAAACGATGGAAATCGGAATAAAACAGAGCGGTAAGGTAAGTAGAGCAATAAGAACCACAATTTTTTGGATTTTTGAATGAGTATTTGGCATACCCTTTACACCGATTTAGAAGTATAAATATCTCAAGTTTCTAGTGGAATCGAATACAATGGAAATTGAGTGATTAGATAATCTTAAATTATACTTTCGCCGTTTTTAAACCCTTTTCGTCGGATAAAAACCATTGCAGTCATCACTCCTACTAAAAGAGTTCCAAATACGAGATAAACCCACCATTCTGACCACCAAACCGCAAATCCAGATCTACCCTCAATCGTCACCAAAACTTCATCAGAAATTTGGTGTCCAGCTCCATCTTTTACAACGATTGTGTAATTGTAAACTCCGAGACTCACCCCTGTGTCAATAATGATGGATATATCTCCAGTTCCTTCAATCAGTTCCCATTCAAACCCGGAAATATACACAATTCCATTGCGGTATACATCATAGGTAGGCGTAGTTACCGAGCTTATGGTTACAAACCAACTTATACTTAGATTATCGTTTTGTTTAACAGTAATATCGGGAGGATGAGAAATAGAATCAAAACCTTGAGCAGTAATTAATGGGATAAGACACAGCGAGAAAATTACTGTTGATATGATTAAAATGGGGATAATTTGTCGTTTCAAGATACTATCACTATGCTTTGAAGTGGTTTGGAAAAAATAAAGTCTCCCATTTATTCAAGTATGCTTAATTTTTAAAAGTAAATTATGAATTCTTCTCAGTGTTGAATGAAGATCTTAAATGTAAGAATGATGATGAGAAGAATCCATGAACAAGCAATAAGATATCCAACCAGGGGGACAATTTTATTCCATTGTCTTCGAGGTTTTCCAAAATTCCTTGGGCGGTCAATTTGACAAGGTAATTTCTTTTCTTTTCCATCGACTAATTCGGCATCATATCCTCCTACAGGGATTTTGCGCAAAATCAGAGTGTAAGATTGATCCCCAACTCGAAATGGGTAAACTGTTTTGTGCCCTCGAAGTTTTAAGTCAAAAATTAGTTCTTCATTCAGTTTTAATTCGACATTTTTTAGACGATTTCTAAAATTTAGCTCAAGTAGATGATTTAGACCGCCAGTTTCTTGGAGATACCAGATTTGCTTTGGAATTATAAAACACCTCTTGAGTAATTATACTGAATACTTACAATGTATCATGAAATACTAAAAAAAAGTTTATTCCCTTTTCATTTTTCTGTGGATAAAATAAAATGAAATAATTTGGGTTTAGAAAATCTCCTTCAAGAATTTTCTAAGCTCTAAATAGGATGTGAAAATTAGTGGTTTGTCTCGATTTGGAGGATTAGGAACAACAACTGAATTATTGAATAGAAGAAAAGAATTTGCTTCAATTCCCTGAATATCTTTCACTTGAACGTCAAGGAAATCGTTATATGGTATAAATTCGGCATACATTCTGTCCATGAACTTTGTAAAGTTGCATCCACAAGCTGATAATGGTACAAAAACGAAAATTTGGATTTTTTTTGCTTCTTCTACCATACTCATCACCAAAAAAAATAGAAATCATAATGCATATCCATTTATCAGTGCGTAAAGCACTGCAGATCCAATACTGATGAAGAAAAACACAAGTGAATACATCAATACTCCTCTCCACTTGAAATATTTCGAATTTGGGACCATGGAAACAAAATCATAGGGTTGCCCCATCATGAATGAAAGAGCTGTCGGGTTATCCATACCCAAACTCATCAATGATTTTGTCATCACAATTTCTACTAAAGTGGGAGTATACAACGGTCCACCAAGAAGAGCAGCTATTACAATGCCCCAAAATCCTGTGAAATATGCCGAAACCCACGAACTTGGTATGTATGCGATTAGGAAACTTACAACTGCTAATCCTATCAATAATCTAGGAATGATGTTTTTAAAAATATCAAAACTGAATTTATAAGCTGTTTCAACCCGATCATGGATTGATTTTTTCAATACTAAGCGTTTTGCTTTTGGAGTTCCATCAGGATTTGTAGTAACATCAAATTGTTTCCTAAGTTCCTTAGAAATCTTCATTCGGTCAAAAATTACACCACTAATTACGGCTGCAATGAATGAAAATACTAATCTCCATAAACCAAGTTCCCAACCGATATATTCTCCAGTAAGGAGAATTGTGATGAAGTTTGCAGCAGGGGCCATCAGAAAAAACGTCATTGCTACTCCGAGTGATGCTCCAGCAGCTAAAATACCCACATAAACTGGGATTACTGAACAACTACATGTGACGAATATTGGGGCAAGAGCAGCTGCAAGAAGATAATGATACCATTTTCCCCCTCCCAACCACTTTTTAATAATGTTTCCCGGAACAAATTCGTAGATGACTCCTGAAAGCATAAATGCAAACAGAAGCGAATTCCAAGCGTGCTTAATGTAATCTATTATGTACACATAGGGAACTATGTACCATTCATACGCTGCGTAGTTTATCGGTTCTTCAGGAGGGGTTGTGAATAATAGAAGTTTTAACTTTGTATA
Source organism: Promethearchaeota archaeon (assembly GCA_004524545.1). Lineage (GTDB taxonomy): Archaea > Asgardarchaeota > Lokiarchaeia > Sigyniarchaeales > Promethearchaeaceae > AMARA-1. The sequence goes on along the minus strand of SDNX01000108.1, from coordinate 3,028 downwards.
AATGAAGTATGCAACTAAAAGACCGAGAATGACGAAATATACTACAGTGTATATTTTTCTCTTTCTCTCGGTCGTAAAATATTGCAACATGCGTTCTTTGAGTGTTGATTTGTGATGTGTTTCAAGAACTACCGTTTCTTCTGACATGTTTTTTCCTTCTCTTACCTAAATAAAGTGTTTGATTGCTTGTTCAATCATCGATTCTGTTGGAATGCTTCCATCATGAACGATAGTGCCTTCAATAATCAAACAAGGCGGCAACAATGTTCCGAATTCCTTTATAAATTCAGGAGTTGTTATATTTTTATGAGAAAAATTAATTTTCAAGTCCGGGAATTTCTCTGCTACAACCTTATTGAAGTTATTTGCTGTTGCTTTGCAATTTTTACAGTAGTAGTCAGCACCACCACCTACGATAACATTTAATTCTTTCATAATTAGTTACCTTGATTTCGCAGTTATTATGATAATATTTTAGTCTTAGTTTATAAACCTTTTCGAATTTTTTCGAATCAATTCGAAAAATTTTATAATAACCCTTTCATTCCAAATCATAATGTCTTTAGAAAAAGATTCAAATTTAGAAACCCAAGAAAAAGATGCGAGTTTTGAGAAGTTAGATAATTTTCTTAAGAGTCAAAAAGAAGAAAGCCCACCTGAGGAACATCAAGGGATGTTAAAATCAGTTCTTTCGGAAATTCAACATCGTGCAGATTTTTCTAAAGAGTTTCAGAAATACAAAGCACTGGGAAATAAGATTCGATACTCAATTTACAAATTTTTAGAGAAAAGAGAATTGTGTGCTTGCGAAATATCGGTTTTGTTTGATATTAAAGAAGCAACAATTAGCCATCATTTGAAAATTCTTGAAAAAGCGAATTTGATTGAGGGGATAAAAAAAGGATATTATGTAATATACAAAAGAAAAATGATAGATAATAAAAAATAATATCTTGTATCTCTCCCTAAATTTAATTTTTGAAAGCATCCAAAGAAAATTTAATACCATCCATGATTTTTGATGAAATTCCTACCTGATGAGGGGAAACTTTTGCAGCAAACTCATCTTTATATATTTCAGAATGGTGCGGTATATTCATTTCATTCAATTTTTCGTGAAAATTTTTTACTTGATAAGCTAAATTGAATTCATCGGATTCTTCACAATTAATTAGAAGTTTTAAATGAGAAAGGTTCTCCCCTTTTTGGTTTAGAAGCTCGACAAGATCTGAATGAGTCCAATTTTCTATTCCTTTTTGATTATCTAAATTGAATTTCCTATTAGAAGGATCAATATCTTCGGGAACTAAGCGTGAATCTGGTGAAAAAATCAAATCTATAGTATCGAGAATATCCACAAGCTCTTTATCTCCTTGCCTGAGTGCTTTCTTCTTACCATAAATTCTGGCAAAAAGTGGAACTATCATATGGTGATTTAGTAACTCATATGGTGTTATAACGGGGCTAAGTGAAACTGCAGAATTGAATAGGTTCGGATAGTTCATCGCTGCAAATAACGCACCGTAACCTCCCATTGACGCCCCCATTATTGCCCTATGTGTTTTATCAGGAATTGTACGGAAATTTTCATCGACATACTTAATCAGATCAATGAAAATACTATCACCAAAATTTCCGGTATGGGGGGAATTCACATAAAAGCTACCTTTTGTCTGATCAATACCAATATCGTTCTTTAACTCAAATTTTGCTTTTATACCCATACTTCCATCGGGCTGAACCAAAATAAAAGGAGGGAATACACCTTCTTTGATTTTTTGATCAATTACCTCAAATGTGGGGAAATTCTTGAAAAATTTCGGAAGTAATAATCGAAAAAGGAGGGGAAATTGTTTTTTTATTTGCTTTTTTGAGATAATGATAAGCCCGTCGATATTACCACCATATCCATGAAGAAAATAGATGACCGGATATCGCTGTGAAGTGTTTTCATGGTAATCGGGAGGTAAATAAATATGAAATTTACGATTCGGTGAAATTTGCAGTGCATTTTTTTCTAATGCTTTTGATCCATAACTAGAGATTAAATACCGATTCATATCGTACTATCAATCATACTTCATTTAACTCTATTGATGAGAGATAAAAAGGAGAAAAAAAATTATTAAGATGCTTCCATTTTTTTCTCATTATTGGCTGTTTTTACGTTAAAATTTTCATTCATTGGTTTTACTTTGGACCTAATTATCCATAAAGAGATAATACCCATCAGATAAACCCAATAACCGATCAATTCGATTAGACCCGGATTTCCATTATACCCAAATAACGCTTTCAAAATACTGCCAATAGCACTATTCTCATTTAAAGGATTTGGGACTGGGAAAATACTGTTTAAGTCATACAAAGGATATAAAACGAAGGGAATTAAACCTCCTTCTTGCAATTCATGTATACCATGCGCAATCAACCCTGCTGCGAATAATATTAGAATTATACTTGTAACATTGAAGAATGTTTTGATGTTGAATTTAATTGTGCCGAAGTAAAGTAACACTCCAAGTCCAATTCCAACAACAAATCCCAATATTGTACCTAACCAACCAAGGCTTTCAGATGCAAATTCTGCCGCGGTCAGGAAAATTACTAACTCTATTCCTTCTCTTATAATTGAGATGAACACAAGAAAGAAAATTCCCCCCTTCTTTGAACTTGAAATATACACATCTACTCTTTTTTCTAATTCATGAGCAATTTTCTTCTGCCCAGCCATCCAGAATATCATGGTTGTGATTAGAACTGCTCCAATGAGCATAGCGAATCCTTCAAATAGCGCTTCTGCTTGACCTTCAAATCCTCCAATGAGGAAATCAAATAAAAATTTACCAATAAAACTGGCAGCAACCCCTGCAAAAGTCCCATACCATACCCATTTTTTAAATTCGGGTTTGTTTATCTTGGAAATATATCCTAATACTATGCTTATTACTAATACGGCTTCGAGAACTTCTCTGAATATTATAATGAAACTTGCTATCACGATGTAACCTGCTGATTAGCTCAAGCT
>SDNX01000002.1 GCA_004524545.1 Promethearchaeota archaeon | reverse complement strand
TTCAATATTCTGAGTTATGTTACGGTTTTTATCTTGAAGCGGGTTTTATCAGATTACGATGTTAAGTATTATTGGTTTAAATATTTGAGAATGTCAATGTATCTTCTCATTGCAATATTATTCTTGACTCTATTATTACCGACATCATGGATTTTTGCCTTATTTATGTGCAGTACTGTTCTGTATTTGGAAATGGTGATTGAGCGTTATCTTCCAATATTTATGGATAAAACTACACGTTTACTACGCAGTATTGCAGCGTTCTCAATGTCGGTTATTGCAAGTTATTGGACATATCTCTACGTGGAGAATTCATTCGATTTCACACTTGCACTTGCCACTTCACTCTTGTTATTTACATTGATGAGTCAATTAATCTTCAATTACTGGGAGTATAAAAGAGTCGCTGGACCAATATTCTGGGCTTTTATTTCATCAGAAGTCGGATTTCTTATTAGTTCTATTCTTACAGATGGAATTTTGATAAGTATTGGTAGCGGGATGATTTTAATGCTACTATATCCTGTGATATTTGAATTTCAAAAGTTCTTAGATTTCTTCCAAAATATTATAGACAATCTTCGTATTATATGGCAAAAAATAATCCACTTTTTCAAGAACTTCTGGTTGTATATGAAGAATTTCTATATTAAATTTAAAATTCCGATTACACTAATTATGGCAATAGGGATTTTTATTGCTATACTATTCATAATACAACCTTATCTTGCGTTATTACAATCGATTTTCGTCAGTGCAGCAATTTCTTCAGCCTTCTTATTTCCAATTTTTGTTACTCCAAAAGCCTTGAAAGATGAAAAAACATTCTCTCGAATGGTGTATTATGCTGCAATCGTGTATGTATTTTCGAATATTGCAATATTTTCATTCATCCGGATAAATATTGTGTGGGGTTTACTTTCTTTGGTTTTGTTTAGTTCAATTCTGTTAGTGGTAATATATCGCAGAGAAACTCTGTATAATTTGTCGGTTCGTTGGAGATTTTTTGGGCTTATAATTACCATAATATCCGCTTTAACATTAGTTGGAATATTGATTCTGTTTTTCCTAAACATAATTGCGATTACCTTTTAGTGGATTCTGCATTTCGTCCAAACAAGCATGTTGAAAATTGACCTCCACACTCATTCAAATTTTTCGGATGGACATGATTCTTTGGATGAGATTCTGAAGATTGCTATTGAATTTGATGTTGAGAAGCTAGCAATCACCGATCATATGAGTGCTTTTGGTCATTTTCTTTTTTCTAATGTAAAGCCTGCTAAATCTATTGAAAGATATTTAGAAGAAATCACTCGATTCAGGCAAAAATATGGCGATAATATAGAGATCTATACAGGCGCGGAAATTTCATCAGATTTTCATTCTGGTAAACTCACGCAACAACAAGAAGACAGATTACAAGATAATTTGGAGTATTTTTCTCTCTTTTTAATTGAAACCTACGTTATTCAAGAACCGATTTTAACAGCTCTCAATTTGAGAAAATATCTCACCCAACAAGGCTTTGATGCAACTCCTGTGATTTTAGCTCATCCCAGATATAGTAGTATGAGTTTTGAAACTTTCCGATTATTATTAAATAATCATATTGGATTTGAACTAAATGAGGATAAGTTATCTGCTAGAGAAGCTTCATTTTTCCTCAATCATATCAATTCATTGACACCTCAAGAAAAAAACAAACTCACCCTCTCTTTAGGCAGTGATTCGCACCACAAAGAGGAAGTGGGTATAGTTCCCTTTACATCTCTTGTAATCGAAGAGAATAATCTTAGCAAATATGTGATAACTCCTCCTAAAGCTCACGATAAATTTGGGGTTTAAAATGTTCTCTCGTTATTGCTTCCGTGCGGAACAGAAAATTTTTAATCCTATCTTAATTACACACTAATTATTATTTCTATAGATTCAATCCACAGTGACGTTACTGGGGTGATTTTTTTAATGCCTCGAAAAACTAAAAAGCAAATATCAGAAGAAATAACCGAAACTCTCGAGCAAGCGAATTATTTACTAGATCAAATCTCGGGGGACAATTCCGTCCCGCGCAATATTCGTCGTGTAACCGGGGAAGCAACTGAAGCAATTAATAATGATGAAGAGAGTCCCGCGGTAAACGCAAGCAATGCAATCTCTTTGTTAGATGATTTATCGCAAGATCCTAACTGCCCACTTCACACTCGAACAAGAATATATCAAATTTTATCGCTACTCGAACAAATCAAGGATTAATTACCACCTTTTTCTTTCTATAATTGAAATCATTCACCTTCTAACAATCATTTTGAGTATTTGCCAATATAGGTGGAGACTTTGAAGATAAACCAAGGAGAAGGATAAAAAGACTAAGAAGCTTTATTCAAAATTACATCAATCCCTATTCGAATCCGGCGTGGACCAAATGTGCCCAGAACATATACATGTTCTCGCAAACCTCTAGATATAATCCCATTACGTATCTGGTAAGATATTGAACGTTCTCCATATTTTGATGCAAGAAGATGGTCTGGAAAATTAAAATCTGCTCGATTTTCTTTTGCTGCTAAAGTGTGTAAGAAATTCTGACTATCTGCCATAGATTCTTTCACAAAATGGTAATGTAATTCCAGATAATTACCTATTTCATGCTCATTTACGAGAAGACTCACAGTTGTGTGATAGGATTTAATGGTCAATGTGCCTGTATAAAGTGAGGGATAATTTTCCTTAGTCTTTTGTAATATTTCCTCAATAACTGATTGTATAGAGATAAGTTGCGTTATCGCAGAGCTTTGAACAAAAATATCATATCCAAGGTGAATTGCGGAGGAATTTGTTGATTTGGATTGTAAAGAGTGCGAAAAATTAGATTCGCGTTGAGGTTCTAATGGTTTAATATTAAATATCCGATTTCCATTTCGGAATCCCCAAATTCGGAGTAAATGGCGAAAATTCATCTCTAATAAGCTTGTTGCTTCATACCATCCTCTGACAAGTTGTGACGTTTCTAAAGTTGGAGAACTACTTGCTAAAAGTATCCTATCCCACCAATTTTGTATGAATCCAGGTATTGTAAAGAGTTTCTTAAAGAAATTTGTAGGAGATTGCCCCCCTAACATACGTAAATTCAACTCGATGAATACGTTGCGCTGAAATTTATAGCGATCAATAAATAGTGTTAGAGTATCCCACTCCCCACACGATAAAATAATTGATGAGCTGGGAAGCTTTTTGAATAAATTATTTAAAGATTCTCCCATTTTCTCAGGAGTTATTGGAGGGAGCATAACTAAGTGCAAATTGGTGAAGTCGATTTTAATTGGTAATCCCACTTCCCGTAACCAATTGAGAGTATGGTCGAATTCAACTGTTTTTAGAAATTCTGATTGGTAGAATGGATAAATTACGAATGCTATTATCGATTTTTTATTTTTATTAAAATCTTCTTTAAGCTTGGATAATCCATCTTTTTCAGGGTAGATTGAACACACAACACTTGTATTTTTAATTTTTTTTGATATTTTTAGAGTATGAAGATTTGAAATTCCATAGGATTTCCCTAGCTCTAATGCTTGTAATATTGCAAATTGGATTGAACTAGTTTCTAATTCCAGTGTTAACTGATTTGGAGTGATTTTTCGGCGATAAAATGATGGAGAACTTTCCGTTTTCACTTGTAATAATTTTTCTACTTCGGGTGAATTTTTTATTCCTTCAAAAATCGGCCAAATTTGGGTATCAATATTTGGGAGTAAAAAGGGATCTGCAAATTCTTGACCAAATACGCTTGAAAAATCCGGACAAAATAATCTCTCCAATAAATTCACCTACCAAATAGATTTGATAAGAAAATATGGAAGATTAATCCTCATAAGTTTTACTGGAAAAGAATTTCTCTTTATCTTCGGTGGTGTATAGTTCGAGATAGAATCCCGCCTTACTTAAACCGACGGATGTAACAATGCTTCCAATTACTAAGAGTAAATTTCCGAGAATTCCTATGAGTAAGAAAAACATAATTTCATCAGAAATAAGACCAATTAAACCTAAAAGGTTCGCCGATAAAGAAATTCCATTTGCAATAATCATTAATCTCATTTCTTTAGGAAATGGAGCAAAATTTTCTTCATCCATTCGATCTCCGACGTATAATGTCCCCCATTTGTATAAGAAGAGAGATCCAATTATGTTCAATATTGGGATGACTAGTTCAAAAAGTTTAAGCCAAGGAGCAGATTCTGAAAACATAATATAATAGAAAAACACTTTTTCTACCCTTACTCCTTCAGTTGTGTAGATGAGATTTAAATTTTCTAAATTAAGAGCCACAAAAATCGTACCTATTACTAAAATCACAAAACTAAGGGTAATCATGCATGTGAAAGTTATAAATGCTTTGCGTAAGTAATGTCCTCCGTAATTTTCTTCGGAGTTTTTTAAGGAATTTAAATAATCGATATAAAATGAAAATTCAAAGATCTTCAGAAAATAAATAACGATTAAACTTGAAATAACTGGATTAAATATTATGGTAAATAAGAAAATACTGACCAAAAACATCAATATCATGAGTACCAGCATTGAATTTCCATATACACGCATTTTTTTTCCTAGCGTGGCGAGTTTCGTGGAAAACGGGGATCTCTCATCTTCATCTCGTTCTTTTGGAGATTCTCTTAATTCGGGTGAGGAGTCTGATGACACTATTGTCACTTATTTGGCATTTATTTGTAATAAAGATTGTTATGGGCAAATGTTATTATTTCAGAACGTTTTTCACGACATCTCTTAGAGCCCGACTAGTCAATAATAATTGGATATTGCGAGATCCACCGATAATTTCTTGGATATGACTCACTGCTAAAGCTTTTTCAACACGAAGGTTATCAGTAAAGGCTATACCTCCAATTAATTGCTGCATCTCGTAATTAATTTTATGTGCAAGATTACTTGCCAAGAATTTGGTACCTGATGAAAATGCAGCGTTATACTTGTGGATGTCCGTTTTTTCAGGGTATTTTAAGGATTTCTGATATTCTTTTCCAGTTTGAAGTCCGAGTTCTGTAGCAGCCATTAATTCCGTAAATAATTGGGTGATCGGAAGTTGAACTCCCTGGAATTGATAAATTTGTTGACCAAATTGCTCACGCAAATTTGTATATATCAAACCGGTGATTGCTGTCAGCCAAGCCACTCCTAAACTTGAACCTACTATGGCATCTCTCTCTGCTACTAATCCAGTAAACAAGTTTGAGTAACCCCCGCCTTGTGCACCAAGAACATTTTCTTTGGGTACTTTTACGTTCTTAAAGATGGATTGACCTATTTGTACTCTAGGAACTGATGTTATACCTATACGATGAGTTTCAACTCCTTCAAATTCTCGTTCAACTATGACTTGATACATTGTACCCCGAGGATTTTCTACATCGGTAACACCATACACGATGAAATAATCAGCTACTGGACCATTCGTGGTGTACACTTTTTCCGCATTGAGTACATAGTACTCTCCTTTATCCTCAATGATAGAACTCATGTGGACTGCATCTGAGCCTCGATCTCTCTCTGTAATGCAAATACAGCCAATTTTTTCGCCTTTCAAGACTTGATCCAGTATTTTTGTGACGTGTTCATTTCCTCCATATTTGAATACAGGGTTGCCAAAGATTACTCCCGTGACTACCCGAGCGAGGTCTAATTCAGGATCCACAATTGTAGTAGCCATTGCAAGTAATAGTTCAAAACGCATACCATATTTGCCAGAATTCGCTAAATCTCCGTATGGATTTAATCGTTGAACATAATTTTTCTTTCCCAAGATTTTAAATAATTCATAAACATCCTCATTTAAGTCGATTGCAGGCTCGATTTTTTCCACCATGAAGTTTTCTACTTCTTGGAGGAATTCGCGCTCTTCTTTGTTTATCATGGGAAAAACAAATTGATTAAAAATCTTGTAAATGTTACGAGTTGTGATTTTACTTCTGATTTCATCCGAAAGTATGTCCACGCCTTTTTTCATATCTAAGGATTACATCTTTGTTCTATTAAATCTTCACAGTGAACATCTATAGGTTTCCGGGAATGGTTTCCCATTGGGCTATTCATATATTCTCATGTCTGCTTTCTTGAAGTAGGAGTAGGATCTACTCTCAAACTGAATTCTTAATTTATGACAATATTCATGAAATGCTCTTAGAGTGAGAATTCCTCCAATTTTCTCAGTAAACGTCAAACTTAAGTCCCAATCTTTCTTTCTTAGATATCCTGAATCCATTTTCCATTCCTTGGAGTGAGGGATAAAATCGAATTCAATTCCAAATGGTATTAAGAGACTCCTAATTTTATTATCGATATAGTACCAAGTACCTAATGCTCTTCCCGTTCGATTTTCTAAAAAGCTTTTTGCATCGATGATTAACTCTTCTTTTTCCGTATTTAAATATGAAAAAGTACCAACTATCCACAAGAATTTTAGAATCACGTCTATCTGGAATTTTAATAATTCTTGTTGTATGTATACGTCTGTATCCTTCATCCCATGATCAGAAGAGGTAATACTTGAAATTAATTGATGAACATATCGTAAAGAGTCTATTTTGCTTTTAGCTGGGGTTAACTTTGGAAATTTTTTTATGGGATTTTTTAAGGATGGCATAATTATAGGTGCAACGAATTGATCTGGCTTAATTGTTGCACGTAAAGTAGTTAATCTGTTTTCTGCTTCCCAACAATGAACAATTTTCTCATATTCATCATCGTTCAATTTTCGTTTGAGCTTCTTTTCAATATTAACTCTGTTCCATTCCCCATTTCTATACTCAATATAGCGCCCACAAGGAAATCGAGAACAATATGCGCAATTATCGATTCCATTCATCATAGTACATTTTCGGACTTTGCAGCTAGTTAAAGGAATAGGTGAACCATTTGGAATTTCATCATTAGGAGTCATACACCCTAAACAATTTTGGAATGATTTTCCTGGAGCAAAACCAAGGATGGCTTTACATTCCTTTTTAATTCTATCATATTCATCCTCAGTAACAGAGTCTTGCACTAGTTTTGACCAAGGACACAAAAAACACGCAATTCCACATCGACTAATAATATCATTCATACCTCAAAACTCCTAAATTCTGATATACTAACAAAATATGGATCGCGTTATTCTATAATAAAAATAGTAGAGTGTGGGAGAAAAATTTCCTATGAATACCACCGTTTTCCTTTTCTCATTTTCAACCCCATAAACAATCTACGAAGCAGTCCTTTCTTATGCTTGTAGATGGATTCATAAAAATCATCATATGTTTTTGGGATCTCTTTAGGATCTTTTACTGGGACTAATTCTATAGCCTCTTGCTTACACGAAACTACACATATACCACACCCTATGCATCGAGTCAGATTCACGATTGCTTTTTTATCTTTAACCGTAATTGCATTAACATTGCATTTCTTTTCACAAAGCCCACATCCAATGCATAAATCTATATTGACTTCTGCATGAAAATCATGAGTCCAAAAATCAGCGGGATGGGGGAGTCGTTTCTGCATCCGTAACATCCCACAACAGCAACCGCAACACGAGCAGATGAAATCTGCATCTTGATTTCCACCAGGTTGTATCACTAATCCTTCTTCTTGGTTTTTCTCTAAAAGTTGAAGTGCTTCTTGTTTGGAAATTTCTCTTCCTTGTCCTTGTTCTAATACTTGGGTTGCGAATTCACCCATTCCCAGACATATTTCTCTTCTATCTGTTTTTTCACAATGTTCTCCTTGAAGATCATGCTTTTCACGACAAATACAATTTATGACGAGAAATGGTCCGCCACTTTCATCAATTAGAGATCTTATTTGATCATATGTGGCAATTGGATGGTTAGGAGTAATCGCTTTTTCAATAGGGATGGTTCTCATTTGTGAATGCTTTGTAGCTACCAATGATAACATAAAAGGATCTGAGTCAGTATAGTCATCAATTTTTTTGAGATAATCTGGTGTAATATCTCCAGCTTTAAGTTCGTACAAACCCACAACTAACGGGGGAATGGCATATGTATTCACACCATTCCTTTTTCTTCTGTAAAGACATCCATTTTCTGTCATTTTGTCAAGAAGTTGAACCATACTTTCCTTGGAGGGTTTTGACTTTTTCATAGATGCATGTACTTCATCTACAGATTGGAATCGAAAACTCAAATTGAGTGCCATTTTTGCATGCTCAGGTGTAAAATGTTCCTTTAACAATTGTAAATCAGACCCATCTTTCGTTCTTGGGTATCCTACAGCTTGTTTATCTAAATGCCGTTGTAATTTTCGATATATTGGGGGAATTTCTTCAGATTCTGTGATTGGAATTTACCTCGTTTTGATTATACCTTTGTTGGATAAAAGTTGTTAATATAGATTGTGGTAAAAAAGTACAGATTAATCAAATTGAAATTCGAATCGAGGCAATTCTGCACCATTACTACAAAGTAGAATTGTATCTCCTTTCTCGTTTTTAATAAATTGTATTGGTTCTCCCATTTTTGCGAAAGGAAGGGGTGTTGAACTGACAAAATATCCATTCCCTTTAGATTGAAATTCTACTGGAGACATCGCAGGATTCCATGAATCCATCGAAAAGACAACTAATTTATTGTTAAGCTTAGTAATGAGATAAATGCCATAAGGAGATTGAAATAGACCTAAATCATCAGGAAAGGCTGGTTTTTCTTGGGGAATTTCTGATGACTCCTCGTTTTTCATTAATACCATATTGAGAAATTCACTTATTCCTGCTAACCATGAAAAATCTTGTGCGTCCATCGAATTTGTTAATAGCACAATGGCGATTTTCTCTTTTTGGATTAAGCATGAATGAGATTTGAATCCGTGTAATCCGCCATTCAAATAGAGCGTCCTTTGACCAAAGGGAAAATTACCTATAGCAAACCCCAATCCCCGCTTATTATTTTCTATATCAACATGCTCTTTTTGCATTTCTTCTTTAATCGAATCTGAAATGAGAGTGGAATTCCCCAACATAAGGGCTTGATAGAATTTTAGCATATCTTCCACATTACTTATTAGTCCATAAGCAGGAGCAAATAAGTCGGTTTTGTGGTGAGGATACGAAATTTGATTTTTTACTCGGAAACCATGAGGAATATCCTGAAACAAGTCGTTTTTGGTTTTCAATTGTAATATCAGTGGAGGAATTTTCAATATTTAGTAGATTAAAAATATGATTTTGGATGTAATCAGCATATTTATTGCCCGTTACCTTTTCGATAATTAATCCCAATAGAGTATATCCGAAATTGGAGTATTTTATTTTATCTCCAACCGAGTATATTGAAATTCCTTGCTGCACATGTTCTTTCATTAAGGTGATATCAGGCAAATCCCATTCGTTTCCATTCACACACTTTCCATCAACTGTGATCCCTGCAGTGTGCGTTAACAAGTGAAAAATTGTTATTTTTTCGAGATTTGGGTCTTGTTCTGAGAAAAACCAAGGAAGGAATTTTGATACTCTATCATCGAGAGCGAGTTTATTATCTGATTTTAACTTCATTATTGCTGCGGTTGTGAATATTTTTGCATGGGATGCACATCGAAATAGATGGTTGCCCGTAAGTTTGATTTTTTTCTTAAGATATCTCTTATTTACTACACCAACGGGGCTAACGGGTTAACGTGATGGTGGATAGCACCATGTCTGACCGTCAAAACAGAATCGAAAAGATAGTGAAAAAATAGTCTAAGAAAGCGACTATGCGGATAAATGCTGAACCCCAAAACGCAAAGTGGGATAGACGGTTCCCGATATCATGATGTGCAAACCCATATTCTTTTTTGAAGATAATCTTGTCTTCATAGAGAATACCTACAGCGGTGCCGGGAACTTGGAATTTGTATATCTGAAATTTCAACCATTGATCAATGATTGGGAGAATCTCATCGAAGATGTATTCAGAATTAGGTTGCATTTTTCTCACTGTGAAATTTACTAAAATGGATTTAAAATTTCATTTTTAGTAATTGATCTAAAAGAAATTCGTTAATATAATTTATGTAAAAAAATGAAACGAAAAAATGGAAATTTGGGATTAATTAATTTGATTTATTTTTTCTTCCCTTTCTTCTTTTGATTTGCGTCTACTCAACCAAATTAAGATTGGGGCAGTAGTCCACAAGGTATATCCGATTCCTGAGGACCACCACGCATAAATCGGAACCATGGAGACAAGAATAAAATAAAGCATCCCTATGGGTATAAATGCGACTCCAGCTGTTAATAATCGCATGCGATGTTTCAAATTGGGTTTTGTTACTTTACGAGTTAATATCATTAATCTAATTACAGTATACGCAAAAAGGATGAATGGAACCGCTGATAGTATCAAAGTAAATATTCCGACGTTGGGTTGTGTGATGAAATCAGTTCCACTTGGTGGAAGATTTTCTGGTAAAATTATCTCTCCTGAACTCCACACATAGACTTCAACACTATCAACCCATACAAGAAGTCCTCCAATAATGACAAATATTGCCATTTCAAAATATAGTCTCGGTTTATTAAGGGAATCTATACCTTTATTGATAATTTCGAGTGATTTGTATATTAAAAATGCTACTGCCATTACTGATAATACTCCTACATCACGCATTCGATTCCCGATGAAATACCACGTTGGAGAAACAGGTAGAAATACAAAAATAACTGCATCCATTCCAATATAACCTACCCAACAAAGAAATGCTGCAAAATACATCTTATTTACGATATAATCTTTTTTTTGTCGTAAGACTGCGAACGCTAACACCACAAAAAAGGTTATATTGATGATTTTGACAATAAGTGTGAATTGCTCAACTGGATTTATATATACCATAAGAAAAAGACAGATTTGTTAACCTAAATAAATAATTATATCAAAAAAAACTCCATAAAGAGTTCGTCGGATTGGAAATTTAAATGAATTTTTAGCGATTTCACGGCCAGGGTAAGTTTCCTATTTATTCAACTGCCCAGCAAGATTGTAAAAATAAAAAATGAAAATGGAGAAAAAATTAGTCTTCCTTCAAAGGAGCAAATCCCAAAAATATCATAATTAACGCAGTAAATATTATCGTATTTGGGAGTATTGCCAATTCAACTGGAATAAAATCAAATTGCCCTTTAGCAAAGAATTCCCCAAGAGCCCATAAAATCCATCCGATCCCTAACACAAGAGATTTCTTCTTCATAGTAATTTCCGATTGATTCATCTTGCTGCTTATTTGAAGGAAATTAAATCCCAATGCAAGCACCGTACTAATCAAATATGCAGTGAATATTGTTCCTACGATGTGTTGAACATTTGCATCAACCAACGTTTCAGTAGTAGCAGGTAATTCTTCCATCTGGATTTCAGGCCATCCAATTAATGCGACTAATAGGGTAATACCCAAAGCTGCATGTACACTTGCCATTATCCATTTAAGTTTTGGTTGAAATACATCAGATCCAATGAAAACTGCAAGAGTAAGTCCTATTGGAAGAGGTATGTATGTCAGAAAGCCATATGTTATATAAGTAATATCTTGATTCGCTATGAGTTTCATAAAAAACGCTACTGATCCCCCTAAATGCATTGATCCAAGACTCAACGCTAAAAATGCCAAAAAAGGAGTTAATTTTTTCTTATATTTTGTGTAATCATTAAAAAACTTGAAAAAATAAAAAAATCCCAATAACACAAGTATCGTTTCACTAGCTCCAATTAGAATTGCCCAAATATTCAAAGCCATATATATCATCCTCGAGAATAAAATTTAGTTTCAATCTTTAATACTTGGGATTAGTAATAAAAAGACTATGGTAAATATCCTTCTCTTGAAGTAAAAAAAGAAAATTCGAAAAAAATTGATTTATTTTCGATAGATTCCGTATTTCTTAACTGCTCGTTCGATTGCTAAAACATTCTCATGTTTGGCTTCATCTGGAATTCCAGCAATTGCGCCATCGATTAGGTAACCTCCACCCTCAGCGCAGTCCTCAATATTTTGTTTCACATAATCTTCTACTTGCTGGGGAGTTCCCATAATTAACAAAGATGCTGGAATATTTCCTCTAATACAGATAGAATCACCCATCATGTCTTTAACTTGCTTCATATCAATATCATGGAACCAATAGATCATTTTTCCCTTGTGTTTCTTAGCAAAATCTGCCAAGAATTCTAAACGTTCACTATAACCCCCCTCAAAGAATGGACAAGGAATAATACCTCTTGCAATCATACCTTCCATCATATAGGTAAGACTTGGCCAGTAAAATTCCTCGAATTGCTTGTTATTCATGAACGAATTCGCCCCACGATGTAATGGAATAAAACAGATCTTCGGAACTCCCTCGGAATCATCAGATTCATACAGACTCTTCGCTGAATCCATACTCCTTAAAGTTGCTTTAGCGAGAACATTACAGAGTTTTTTTAATTCTTCAGGATTTCTACGCATGTCAAGCATCGTTCCACGCATTCCCCTGACAGAATCCGAAATCCGGTCGAATGATGCCATATAAACTCCGCCACCCATACCACCGAGTGGAAATCCGAGAGATTCCATTTTTCTTTTATAGGGTTTTTGAGTTATTAATAATGGAAGGAGTTTTAACTTATACCAATTAATCTTTCTAACCATTTTCAAAAAATCCTTATCAATGAGAAATGCTGCTGCTAAATCCATCCCTGATCCCATAAAAGCGAATTTATCTACACCCGGAAATTTTTCAAAGGCAGCCAATCCTAAATTTTGTTTCGCAACGATTTTCCGCAAGAAAAATCCTGTAGGGTCTTCCAAACATTCTTCATATTCATCAGCTTTCATCCATTCTCCTTCAACAGCTTGAAATGGCCTGTTATCGGGAAGACGAGAATTGGGATCTTTTGCTCCAGGCCATTTAAAATTTTGAATTTCAAGAACATCATAAAAATGCCCAAATCCACATTGTGATACTCCGGGATACAGATCCCAATCATACTGTCTCAATACTTTAATAGTAGCTCGTAGATTCTTGCCACCATTATACCAAACTTGTTTTTGAGTCAATCCAGCTTGGTTTGATACGAAATGCGGATTCATTTGTGGAATCACTGGAACTCTATCTGGCTCTTTGAGGTTAATTGCGTCCACAACTCGCTGAATCCTAGCCTGCATTAATTCATTATTTTTTTTCGACATTTTTCTATGCCATCCATTCATTTGCTAATTTCACGGCTGTGACAGCAGAATCACCATATTTATCAGCGCCTACAAATTCTACAATTCTCTCGTCAATGGTTCCACCACCAATCATAATTTTCAAAGAATCTCGAATTCCTTCTTCTACAAGTTTCTCGATAATTTCTTTCATCGAATCAAAAGCAAGAGTCAAAAATCCGCTCAAAGCTAATACCTTGGGTTTATGCTCTTTAACTGCTGCAATGAACTTCTCGGCAGTGACATCCACACCTAGGTCAATGACTTCATATCCATTAACATCAAGCATGAATCTAACAATATCCTTACCAATATCATGAATATCTCCTGCAACGGTACCTAATACGATCTTACCTTTGGATTTTCCGCCTGCTCCCTCCTTCAGCTTTGGTTGGAGGACATCAAATATGTCCTTAAGAATTTCTCCACTCATGATTAATTCTGGCAAAAAATATTCTTTCTCGCTGAATTTATCGCCAATAATTTTCATTGCAGCTTTAACATCATTTAAGATTGCGATAGGGTCTTCACCATTATCTAAGCGTGATTTTAATTGATCACGTACAGCTTCTTCATTCAAATCTACTAATTCTTCTACAAATCCCATAATTGTCATCTTTATATTTGAGTGAATTACATATGATTACTGAATAAGGTTTAGCTAAGAATAATATAATGATTTCTTAACCATTTTCACGATTCATATCAACATCATCACTATTAAATCATAAAATGTATAGTTCCCTGATATATTGGAACCATTTCTAGCTATATCGAAAAATTCGCGAAACAGCAATTTCACGATAAGTTTTACATTTTCATCGATCATTTATGCGTTTGACCAAGAATGCACCAAAATAGAAAATCTAATAATGAACATCAAGAAGAAAAATGCCGTAGATAGGTCAGATTGATCTAATCTATGGAGTAGAACGAATCTTTCTTAAGTTCCAAATAAAACTAGCTGCAAGAAGAACTAAGAGTCCTAAAAGGCTGTAAAAAATTATCTGACCTAATTGTGTTGAAGTAATTTGCATGAGCTCATAGTAACTTATGGTTAAGAACGTGCCGATTGCTACTAAGTCAAGAAAAAAGAAAATTAAGAGTAACATTATTTCTCTTCTTACTTTTTTTAATGAATCGTGATTTTCTCCCATGAATGAATTTCTTCCCAAAATGTAAAAAATGTTTTGTTATCTGTCGATCTTAGTGTACGGGGATTTTTAGATAATTCTATGAGAAATTCTAAAGATATAACGATCTAAAGAGGAAAGATATAAAATCCCACATAACGAATTTACCATTAGCAAAATGAAGTTTGCAGAATATTACGATAAAGTACATGGTGGGTGGTTAGGTAGGGTAGTGGGTAGCCAATTAGGGGCTCCATTGGAATTTTTACCCTTCAAATATACCCAATGGAAATATTGCGATAAAGGAACGAAGGAAATTGACTATTATATTAAAAAACCAAACCCCCAAGCAGTAAATGATGATGAGATCTATGAAATTCTCGGTTTGCTAGCGTTAGAAGAAAAAGGAGTCAATATTACTTCCAAGGATATTGCTCAACATTGGGATGAAAAGTTGTATAAAGCGCAATATACGGCAGAAAAAGCAGCACTAAAGAATATTCGAAAAGGTATTTTCCCCCCTGACTCTGCTAGCAATGATAATGGAAATTTCTGGTATGATGCGATAGGGGGTCAAATGAAAGCCGATATTTGGGGTTTGATAGCTCCGGGATGTCCAAAAATTGCAGCAAAGTATGCCGAAATTGATGGTTCTGTCGCTCACCAAGGAGTTGGTATTGATGGAGAGTTATACTTAGCTGCAATAGTTGCGAACACATTCGAGACTTCTGATCTACCGACATTAATTCAACAATCTCTAGAAGTCCTACCCTTAGAAAGCGAGTATCGAATTTTTGTGGAAAAATGCATTCAAATAGCTGAAAAATACCCGAATTGGAGAAATGGTAGGAAAAAAATGGTGGAAGAATGGAATATAATTAGAACCCAACTTCGAAGTGAAGCAAAATCATGGAGACGTAGAAGACTTTTCCTAAAATATTTTCATGGGGTTCATGTGCTTCCTAATGCCGGTATCATCGTGTTATCATTGCTATATGGCGCAAATGATAAAAAAGATCCATTTGGGAGACCAATTTGCATAGCAGGAATGATGGCAATGGACACGGATTGTAATTGTGGCAATATAGGCACGATAATGGGTACCCTATATGGAGCAGATAAGATTCCAAAGAAATGGACCAAACCACTAAGAGATGAATTTCACACTTATGTTAAGGGGCATGAAGATTGGAAAATATCCGAATTATCCGATCGTATAGCAAAAATAGGTGTGAAAGTTATGAAGGCAAAATGCCCTGAAAAATCAATAACAGAGTGAATAATATGGTAAAAATCACCGTTTTAGGAAGCTACAATCAAGACGTTACCATGATTACTCCAAAAATCCCCCGCCCTAAAGAAACTATTACGGGTGCAGTAATGCATTTGAATCCAGGAGGAAAAGGGAATAACCAAGCAAATGCAATTCATAAATTAGGAGGAAATGTTACTCTAATCGCAAAAGTGGGTAAAGATCCTTTTGGAGATGCTGCGATTTCCTATTTACATTCTGAAAAAATGGATATTCAAGGAATCTTCCAAGATGAAGTTCATCGAACTGGCACCGCAGTTATCTTAGTAGATGAAATATCCCGTGAAAATATGATTACGGTTGCTCCTGGTGCAAATCATCATATATCGTTAGAAGAATTGGATACTTTACGACCTCAAATTGAAGGAAGTGATGTTGTTATATTCCAGTTTGAAAATAATATAGAAGCTATACTGCATACTATGAAAATTGCGCACGGTGCTGGAAGCACGATAATTCTAAATCCTGCACCTATGAGAAATCCGTTTCCCCAAGAAGTGTTTAAATATGTGAATATTCTGGTAATGAACGAAATTGAAGCTTCAATGATCTCTAATTATGAGGTAAACTCAAGAGAAAGTGCTTTAACAGCCGCTAAAATCATCACTAAATCTCGAAATGTTATCTCAATTGTAACACTGGGAGAGATGGGAGTCATTGTGTGGGACGGTATACAAGAGTATTTCCACCATTCCTATAAAGTACAAGTAAAAGATACGACGGGTGCAGGAGATGCATTTATAGGCGCTTTTGCGGTCAAGTATGCTTCTACAAAAGACATAATACAATCAATCAAGTTTGCCTCCGCTGCAGCTGCCATAAATATTACTCGAATTGGAGCTTCTTCTGCCAATCCAACACTTGAAGAAGTGGATTCTTTTTTGATAGATAATGATTGCTAAGCTTTATTGTTCTGCCAATCCAACACTTGAAGAAGTGGATTCTTTTTTGATAGATAATGATTGCTAAGCTTTATTGTTCCTAGTCTTTTTCCTTTCTTTTTCCATTAAGATCGAATATCAACAATTTTTAATCACGTGAAGCTAATCATATTATGATTCTTGCGGAAATTGCACAAACGATAAAGCAAAAATATCCTGAAGCAACCAATTATAAAAATCGAGAGTATTTGATGCATATCCCCCTAACCAAGGAAGTGTATATCTCTGTCAACTTTAAAAGGTATCCTAATGCTCCAAAAGTAAAATTAGTTAAAGATAATGGGAGAACCTTTAAACTAACCACTATTTTATCGCACCTTAGAGAGTGGAATGAGAAGGAACCTTTCGCTGTTGTGGATGTATTAAATGAAATTTTTCTTGTAATTGAGAGTATTTTAAATCGCGTAATTCCTTTTACCGAATCTTGCTTTAATGGATTAATCGAAATGAGTAAAAGGTATCATCCCCAAAAGGTTCAAGGATTATTATCCGTAGATAAAGGAAAGGTTTCAGAATTAATCATTCCGGCTATTAAATGTGCAGAACCAGGTAATAGAATTAACTATGTGAATTTCCAGTCTATGTGTTCCTTACCATTTGACTTTTCATATGAGGGTACTTTCATCTCACGTCCCGATGGAGATTTGGAGCGAAACGAAGTATTTAATGCAGTAATGAGGAAAAGACGTTTTACTATGTTATTAGCTTATCCCTATGATAAACCAGAGAATATAAAACTCTATGATCGGGATGGAAAGGAATTAAAATACGTTGTGTATAGTGATTAATACTTTTTTTCAAAGGTCATAATAAATCCTCTGGGATCTCACCTTTATAGTATTGAGGTCGAGTAACCCAAGAACTTTGAAATCCCGGTAAACTTGCTAAGATTGAACCACCAATCCAGCAAGAAAAAAATCTTTGTTTTGGGGCAATTATTCGAGGAGTTCTCATATCGATTCCTCTTTGAGCTAGTCCAACTTCTAGCTCATTTTGTAGTCTAAGTTCTAACTGAGGAATAACCGAAGATCCTCCTGAAAGAAAAATATTTTCTAAAAGTTCTGTGCGCGTATCCATATCACAATTATTTACTACATCCAAAACCGCAGTATGGAGGGCTTTTTCTTCTAAATTAAATAATTCCGGTTTAAACAAAAGTTCCGGGACCATAAATCTCTCTGATCCTAATTCTATCATATCCCCATCGGGTAAACGGAATTCCTTTTTTTTTACATGCTTATTATCTTCGTTGAAGTCTAATGAGACAAAACACGAACGTTCCTTAAGAACTCGGCCTATTTCACGACGTACAGAGGAGTCTGTTGAGAATCCTGCGTTCTGCAATTGGTCAAACATAAAATTATCTAAAACAGTCCCTCC
Source organism: Promethearchaeota archaeon (assembly GCA_004524545.1). Lineage (GTDB taxonomy): Archaea > Asgardarchaeota > Lokiarchaeia > Sigyniarchaeales > Promethearchaeaceae > AMARA-1. The sequence goes on along the minus strand of SDNX01000002.1, from coordinate 61,336 downwards.
CATTTGAATTACTTCTATTGCATGAGAGATCATGTATCCCTTGTAAATCGGGACAATTCTAATTGAACTAGCTCCCATTTCGATTACTAATCCGGTTTGGAATCCTCCCGAATACATTGTAAGTAGTGAGTCTAATATTGGGTAAAATCCCATTACTTGATATTTGTCAAAAAACAATTGAAAAAGGTGTTTTTTCTCGTCTTTAGAGAGTAAAGGGTGATGAGTATAGAGAACATTGACTGAAGAAGGTTCAATTCTTAAGGTGTAAAATACATAATCCAAGAGTCTCTCGAAGAAATCCCAATCTTCTATCCTTCCAAGTTTAATAGGGTGATGTATTTTATACAATCCAATTGAGCTAGCAACCTCATTACCAATGTAGTACTGTTTACTTCCCCCCATTTCTATATCTTGATATTTAGGTTCTCCTACTATTGAATAAAACGTCGTTCTGGGTTCATTTTCTGCTGCGTATCCAATTTTGCAAGAAAACTCTCCAATATCCAGAACTACAGAGACAATGTTTGACATATATTGTTTACATCCTTTACGGTTCATTAACCTAGCAAAATTCTCATCGGAACGTATTCAGTCAATGGTATGAATGCTTCTCCATATTCCCCATTTACTTCATTACCTCGAAGAGTCGCTGTATCTTGAGCCCAATCCAATACGCGAGCCAATACTTCTACTTGAGATGCATATACTTTTTTGAAAATCTCGACTTTTTTATTCCAAAAATCAGAAATATCTACGGTAACGAATACATTAGCATCCACATACTGAAATTTGCATGAGGGACTTTCATAGCAATATACCGCGGAAGGCATGAAATCTTTTCCAAACCCCCCATAAGCTCGACCTGTTGCGGTATGGTAAATTGCTTCACGAACTACTTTTGCGAGTTTTCTGTGCGTTCGATGAATGTCTGAAGGATGAGGCATGAATATCACTTGTGGTTTGTGTTTGCGAATAAGGTTGGTGAATTTTGATACAATTGGTCTTGTAACATTAATTTCCTTATAGTTTAACTCAATGAAGTCACAATTCAGATATTTTGAAACCAGTTCAAATTCTTTCGCACGAGTTTCCGCTATTTTCTTTTTCTCATCCGGTTTTGCGTATCCACCTAATCCACTCGTTGCCACCACTGCAGTTACCTTAGTTCCTAATGCTGCATATTTTAATATGGTTCCTCCAACCGATATTAGTTCATCATCTGGATGTCCTGCAAACACAATCATTGATTCTGGAATAACTAATGGGATTTCATTTATCGATGCATGGATTATACTAGGAGTTTTCATCGTTATTTTACCTTCAATTTAAAGGGGAGTTGGAAATAAGGAGTATCAAACCCCATATGGGATTTAATAAAATCGATTCGTGGTTCAAATACTTGAAGATAGGGAACATCCTCACCTTTTTCAACAACGGATAAGAAATAATGAGGAACATTTTCTGGAACTTTGATACAGACCCCATCCTGGTATTCTACCGCAACTATTTCATCTGCTGTAAGAGAATTGATTTTTTCTTGAATTTTTTGAATGCGAGTCGAAAAATTTTTTCGCGGTAAAGTGTTTTGGATAAATTTTTTAGGCAAAAGTGGAAAAATTGCGTACGCTTTTCCTGGCTTTTTGTTGGGTTGGAATATCTTTATTACCCATTCAGGGAATGGATGAATTTCAATATTTTCAGTCTCTTGCTCGTGAAGATTTAAATCTCCGAGAAATGCCGTGCCTGCAAAAACGAACTCATCATGGATCTGCCAGGTTATATTATCTGGTGGTTGTAGGCATATTTCAAACAAGTGCTGGTATTCTTCTGCATGGTCCAGATATTCATGAATGGTTATAATTTTACTAACAGTTTGGATTTTAGAACTCATTGAGTTACTCCTTCATGGATTGTAGAAGTCTAATATGATAAAATAATTCCTCGGTAGATATATCATTCTTTTGGAATCGTTTACCAAGATTGCGAATAAGATAAAATGGGGTAAATGTATAGAAATGAATCTCAGAAAGTGGATAGAGAAAATCTTCAATTTCTATGATGAGTTTGAGCTGACGTAATTTTGTGTAGGACTGTACATCTTGAGAAATCATATCTATAAAGCGATTTCTCTTCAATTTATTTTCATATAAAACTCGTAAACTGTTGTAGATTTGAGTATCACTGAGCAATTTTGAGATTTGAAGCAAAGTGTCATCATCATCATTTTCAGGACGGTAATGAGTAAAAAAATCGGTCAAATAGCCAATGTATTTTTTGTCCATTTCGTCTGAACTTTTTAAAAGTTCATGATATAATGCATCTGGAGGAATTCTAGCACCATATACATCTTTTATAAGATAAAAATTACTGCATCCATGAATTGAGTTTTCCATAATTAAACCAAGATGTTGAAATGGTGTGATTAAGATATTAAAATTGGTTTCCGCGATTCCATAATGCGTTCGTAAAGTTTCACATAGTTTATTTTTGCTAACAACGCCTTTTCTTAAAGAATTCAGTATATTAACCTTATTTCTATCTCTATAGAGATTAAAATACAATTGATCTTGATTAAGTTTGGAATACTCATCAATCATCGAGTAGGTTTCAGAAAGAATAAGCGTGAAATTGTTTGTTCCGATTGATTTGAATAAAGTAGAAGACATGTTTAGAAAAATATCTTTATATTTGCTGGGATCTTCTTGAATATCTAATTCTAACAGTGCAAAATAAAATTCGTTCAAATTTTTATGCATTATTGACAAATAATTTAGAGGTTCTTGTGCAAAACTGACTATCGGTTCACTGTTCAACTCATGTATTGACCAAATTCGTAATAAAACCTCTTTCTTTGGAAATAGTGACTGAGGATCAGGAGGGTACTGAATAAGGGGTTCCGGTCCTAATTGATGGTCCCATTTAAAAAGTGATAATTTCAATACAATTTTCCCCTAAGCCAAATTTGTTGTCTATAATTCAATAGAAAAAGTTGAGATTAAAAAAAATATCTATTGGTGCAAGTATTTGTCGATTTAGTTGGATTCAGTCTCGAGTTTTTCGTAATCTTCATCGTCTTCTTTTTCATGATCCTTATCCAAAGCATTTAGACGTTTTTCAACTCGTTTGTCTTCAACTTCAATTATTGTCTTTTCTTTTTCCTGTAATTCCTTTAATTCAAGTTCATTTTCAGCTTTTTCGAGTTCAGCACGCTTACGATTGATCTCCATTTCTTGTTCGAGCATTTCTGCTTTTCGTCTGATAATTTCTTCTTGGAATTCTTTCTCTTTTTCTTCTATATTCAGTCTGGCTTCTTTTAATGCAAATTCTTTATCTCGAAGGGCTTGTTCTTTTTCTTCTAATTCCTTTCTTTTTTGATCATTAATTTCTTCTTGTTCGTTACGCACTTTTTGATGGGCAACTTCTTCTTCGCGCTTTTTGATCTCTTCTTGCTTAAGTTTAACTTCTTCCTCAGTTACATCTTTTTCTTTTTTATCCAGAACTTTCTTTTGAATCTCCAAGTGTTTTTTTTCTAATTGTTCCGATTCGAGATTTTTTATACTAACTAACTTCTTCAAAACAGTCTCGGCATTTTCATGGGTTTTTTCGTCTGTGGTGTCTTTCAAAAATTCTAAAATTCGCTCTTCAACTTCTAAATTACAATGTTTACCCAGTGTTTGGAGAAATTCAATTGTTTTTTTTTGCACAAAATCTTCCTTATCTGCTAATAAAGGAATAACCGATTTTAACAGACCTTTAGCATCATTTGGATAGGTATTTGCAACAAAAGCTAATAATTGGACAATGCTCTCCCGTGTATTTGCATTTTCCGAAATTAAATATTCTTTAGCAAAAGGAATGACTAATTGAGGATCTTGTTCAATTACAGTTTTCAGCGATAAAACAAGGGAATAACGCAAGACATCATTTTCTATACCTATTAACTTTAATAATTGGGTATAAATGGCTTTAATCACTTCTGAATGCTCTGCGTTTATTCGATTTAAGTTATTAATCAAAAGTTCGATAAATTCATCATTTGATTCCGCCAATAGGCGTTCCAAGATGATGTCAATTGCTTTTTGAGTCTGATCAGTCGCTAACAGGTCAAATATTTCTTCCATAACTATTCTCTCTTATTTTCTTATCTATATCTCATTTAATAGATTTATACTTTCAGCTTCCATCAATGTGGAAATTGTATTAAAGACGAAATTTACGTCATCAAATGTCGAAGTCCTTTGAACTTCTACATATATTTGTAAGTCTAATTTATCCGTAAAATTGAAAGTAGTGCGAGCGAATTTTGGACTTAATTCCTCAGTGATTTCAGTAAATTTCTTATCCAATTGCTCGTCTGCAATATTTTTTAATGCTTTACGATTAATTCCTATTTGCAAGGAAGTTTTTGCGGGAAATTGGTCAATTTCTTGAAGGGTGATCTGGAATTCTTTCCCTTCGGAATATAATGGGATGATCATCTCTAAAATATCAAGAGATTCTATGGGTTCCCTATGTACATTGCAAATTGCATATCCTTTTCTTAGATCCGCAATAAATAACGTATTAGATCTCCATATTATGAAAAAATTCGGATTTAAATCATAAATAAAGGATCCCTCGCGAATCATTTTCTCACGTTTTAAAATCGTACGCAAAATCCCAGGCCGTTCTTTACGAGTTTTGGAATAAATCGCTGGTGTATTAGATTTCGAAATAATTTTGACAATTTTTTTGATGCTATCGTCTGTAAGATCCTTTGTGTGGTTTAGGATTTCTTTTGCATCTTTACCGAAGAAAAGGTTGAAAAAATCCTCATTATAAATGATGACATCTATCGGGGTGAACAGTGTCGTTTTCCCATCAATAAATCGAGTTATATTCGAAACTACTTGATTATAACAGAATAATGGTAATTCAGATTTCGGGCTACTTGAGAGGATTCTAACACTGATTAAAAAACGTCGTCGGCATTTGGGGTTCAGCACATTGTTCATACGGTCGGAAACACAATCTTCACATAGAGCATCAATATATTCCTTAAGATATCCCATCATAATCTGTTGTTCGCGATTTCGTGATTTTTTGAATACTTTATATAAATTATCAGAGTTGAATGACAGATGGGCACACCTTTTACTTAATTGAATATTTCTTTCGATCTTCTAGTCTTTTGCATCCAATATATCCTTGTCTAATTTGAATTAAATTTGGTGGATGGACAGCAGTTCTCTAGACTTAATCCTAAACCTAGATCTAAGATCGTTATATGTGATTTAATAGCTATCATTGGTATTAAAATTAAGACTAATAAAATTGTTAAAAAAGGAGATGAGAAGAAAAAAAAACAAATTGATTCAAATTGACTCGGTCATCGAAAAAATCTTGATTTTAATCCTAGCATCTCTTGAAAAACGGCATTAATTCACGATATTTTTGTCGAACAAGTCAGTTTAAATCGGTTTGAAAAAAAAATAATTGAGGTTTCTTTTCCCTTTGAGCATAGAGTGAAAAATACCTTTAAAGGTAATAAATTTCATTTAGGTGGATTCTGTGAATTTTTCCCGGTCTTCCAATTTTTTTACATATAACTGGGCAGCGTTAGCAATATCTTTTTCATCCAATAAATCCTTTCCCAATTTTAGTTGAATTTGTTGGATAAAAGTACGACAATTCTCTAAACTCAAATTTCTACCTAGTGCTAAAATGGTTTTGTGGAGCAATTCCGATTCATACAATAACCTTTCTTCAGCTGGACTTCCAACTTCATCCTTTGGAATCGGTAATGGCTCAGTAATAGGAAGTGGTCTAGAATGAGTAAATGCATCGTGAAGAAATGATTGCTTTTCTTTGTGCTTTTTCTCCTCTAGCTGAACATATTTATCCTCTTTTTTTGGTTCCTCTGCTAGCTTTTCAATTTCCTCTTCTTTTTCTATCACTTTAGGTTTGAGTCCCACAATTTCATTTTTTATTAAGGGAGAGCGTTCAAAAGTTAATTTTCTGTCCTTGACCCCCGTAAATTTTCCTTCACGGGCATACCTTGAAGTTTCTCGTTTTGTGGTGGATTGGTAAGGATCTTCTGTTAAGGAAGTAATAGTAGGAACTGAGATTTTTTGTCCTGCTTTATGTGTTGTCGAACCATCCAAGGATTTCACTGTAATTACATCTTTGAATGCTAATTTTTGAGGCGCAGTGAATTTTTTTCCAGTTTTAATTTCTTCGAGAGGCTTTTCGTCCAAAGGCTCACCTTTTAATTCTGCGATCTTTTTGCGGAATAACGCTAAATATTCCAGTTCTTGGTGTTCCTCAGCAATCATTATCATTTGCTCAATAATTTTGATTGCTTTCGGAAAGTCATTCTTTTCAATTGCAGCATTACTTTCTAGGATTAAATCCTTGAAACGAGGTGGGAGTGGACGTTTCAATTCCAAGTGTATCATCAATAAATCTTTCACTTCAGCAACCGAATCTTCGTCCATAATATCATACTTCAATGCATCCGTGTCTAATTCTGCAGCATAGGTTTCATTGAATTTAGCAATAACAGACTCGTCCGCATCTTTAGAATGAGATAAAAGGAAGAATTTTCTTTTGAAAGGCACTTCACGTTTAAATAAATTGATGAAATTTTCAATCCTCCTATGGGTTTTCTCAGTGGAGGTGTAAATAAAAACAACCAAATCGGATCCACGAATGTAGTTTCCCCATAACGGGCTAAAATCATCATCTAAGACAAAATCCCATAAATCAAATTTAAGTTGACCTAACTGAATTTTGTAAACTTTGGCGAATTCGCTAATATCCCTTATGATTTCTCCTTTATTCGATAAACGCTCTGCTAAGGTTGTCTTTCCACTTCCGTGGGGGCCGATCAAGACAATTTTTGGGTGAAGAGAATAATGAATTTCTTCTATGAGAGCATCAAGTTCTCGTTTATTTTCTAAATCTGCCAATAGATCCGTTATATTTAATCCACTACCAGATAAAGTATTAGATAATGTTTGAATTTCCTCTTGTACAGTTTTATAAGGGTCTCCAGTATCAACCACAAAAATATAAAATAAATCTCCTAATTGCCCAAACACTATTTGAAAATTATTGATAGGTCTGTGGAATAACTGGTTTTGTGCAGGTTGGACGATAAATTCATTAATTTTCTCCAAAACTTGATCAAACTGCTCTTGATTGTACGCTAGCGCAAAACTTCGCCGGTAGATGATTCTTTTATCTTTTAACAAAAACACTTGCCGCAACATTATGAAAGACCGTTCTTCAGTTTGTTATGTATGTTATAATTTGGGTATTCCAAGTATAAATCAGTTTTCTAAGAAAACGATATGCATCCTATTAATCCTCTATAAGATTTGTTTAAAAATTTTGATTCAAATTTTGATATATGATACTAGCAGTGATTGTCGGGAACGGTGCGAGAGAACATGCGATTTCAAAAGCACTTGTTCGTGGAGGAGCGAATCTAAAGGCTTTTATGTCGTCAAATAATCCGGGGATTGCAAAACTCGCACAAAATAACGTAAAACTCTCTTCATTGGATAATTTTAAGGAATTAATTGATTTTTCACAAGGTTCAGACTTTGTAGTAATTGGACCAGAAGCCCCTTTAGTGGTCGGAGTAGCTAATGCTCTGGAATCAGCGGGTATTCCTTGTATTGGACCTACAATTGAAGCAGCACAATTGGAGGGATCCAAGATGTTCACTAGGGAATTGTTACGTAAATATGATATCAAATCCAACATTCCATTTGAGTCATTTGACACAATGGAAGGGGTTGAACACTGGATTGATGAATTGGGGTTGGAAAATGTGGTTGTAAAACCTGACGGATTAACGGGGGGTAAAGGAGTCAGAGTATTTGGAGCCCATCTTCATAATAAACAAGAGGTATTAGAATACTGCCAGGAATGTTTGAATAGTAGCGGAGGTTTCGTAATTGAAGAGAAATTAGATGGAGAGGAATTTACCTTACAAACTTTTGTGGATGGAACTCACGTGATCCCGACACCTTTGGTGCAAGACCATAAACGTGCCTTTGAAGGAGATGAAGGACCAAATACAGGTGGAATGGGTTCTTATTCCATGAAGGATCACCTAATGCCATTTATTACAAAAGAAGATGTCTCTCTGGCTCTAGCAGAAATGGAACAATCAATTTCCGCCTTAAAAAAAGAGACGAACGCAGAATATAAAGGATTTTTATATGGACAGTATATGAAAACACGTAAAGGGATAAAATTAGTTGAATTTAATGTGCGATTTGGAGATCCAGAAGCAATGAATGTGCTCAGTATAATGGAAAGTAACATGGTCGATATTTGTTTGAAAATAATTGACGGAACGCTAACTGACAAACTTGAATTCAAATCAGTTGCGACAGTGTGTAAATATTTGGTACCTGCTGGATATCCGATGAATCCTGCAAAAAATTACCCAATTGAAGTGGATGAAAGCTCATTAGATTCTCTTGGTGTGCAATATTATTATGCTTCTGTTGATAAACGTGAAGAAAATGTATATACGACTGGATCCCGGACTATGGGTCTTTTAGGGACTGGAAACTCTCTTGAAGAGGCAGAAAACCTTGCAGAACAAGCTACAAAGCATGTGAAAGGACCTTTATTCCACAGAGCAGACATTGGAACTAACAAATTATTGCAGAAGCGAATCGATCACATGAACACTATATTGAAATAATAAAATTAGAAAAAATCAATCAAATGGAAACTCGTCAACATATTTTCCTTTGTCTCTCTTTTTAGCGATACCATAGGTTTTTTTGTAGTACTTCCTACCTCGAAATAAGAATATGATCTTTCTTACGTCCCTAATAGCTAAATAGATCCAAAAGGCTAAGGTTATCCCGAATAATAATATACCCCAGATATTTGACAAAATCGCGATTCTTCCATAATAAATGACCATAAATATTGAAAATGCAAAAGAAAGGGATAACATAAGTATCCTTTTTCGCGAATTTGCTATAAAAGAATCGTCATCTAAGTTGCTAAAACATGTACAACATATCAAAGGAATCTGAACATTGAATTTTTCTTTATTGTAGATACTATACATGACGGTTAAGGGACGATCTATGGAACCTCCACATAGTTTGCAATTAAAAGTATAGGCAAGACGATCTTTCTCAATTCGGTCGATTTCCTCCTTCGGAAAATAGCAAACATCATTGTGGTAATGATTACATGCCTTACATGTCAAAATTTTTTCGATTTCTCGTGATTCTTGAAAAGCGGGAAGATCTGCTAAAGATGAAAGAGTCCGAATTCGCTCAATTTGACTGTGTGATTCGCAAATGACTCTCCTTTCATCATCTACGTAAAACGAAGGTTTGATAATTTGATGTTTTTTTTGGGGATTTTGCGATTGAGAATTCTTGTTTTCGTCCATATGTATCCCAGATTAGTGTCTATCTTATTAATGAAACACAGTAATATATGTTTAATCCTTAATTTTCTCTCAATTTAATAAATGTTTAAGTTAGTGTACTACAGAATTAACCACACTATGGCCTAAACCATTTAAACCCATAATAAGTGCGATTTAATGCGTTTGCAATAATAAATTTTTTCTTTACTGAATTTGCCAACCTGCCAGCTCGAACAATGTCAATTGCTGTTAAATTGGCATGTTTTGGGAGCACTTGAATAAGATAGGGACTGTGATCTAGCCCAGGACCTTCCTTGTATACAGCAAAATCTGCCCCAAATTTTAACCCTGGTCTCACCACATACCCTTTATCACGAAGGTCTTCATATATTTCATACTTAGATTGGAAATTTTCATAGGTTTTTTCGGCAATATCTAGGAGCTCTTGCATTTCAATTACTTTGTCACGGTTTGAATCATAGATCTCAATTTTGTTTTTGTTGAGTAGATAATATCCCTCAATAAGAGATAATTCGAGAGGTTTATCATAAAACATATCGGGTTTAGGCTTACGTACACCAATAGGTTTCCCGAAATACCTACCTCCTGTATATAGAAAAGTGGCAACTTCATGATCAAATACAATTATCGAAGACTCGACCAATTTGCACTGTATTTTGATATCGGGCATACCTAAGTCTTCTTATGAACCAAGGAGTATTAATTTTTCTTTATAACATAGCAAAAAATCTCTTTCTTTTCATCAATAGATTCTGTGTAAGATACAGGTAAGTCATCTAATAGTTCTTTAGGATTGATTGCAGGAGGATGATGAGGTGAATGTTGTTTGATCTGCTCGATTCTAATATCTGTATAGTCAAACAAGATAATTTTTCCATCTTTCTTTAGAATTCTCAAAATTTCCTTTAATCCACTCATTTTGTCAGAAATGTGATGAAGACTACCTAGAAGAAAAATGGCATCAATCGTATTATCAGAAAACATTAATTGATGAGCATCGAATTTTTGATAGTAAATCTTATCTAAAACACCAGCTTGTTTCGCATATGTTTCCCAATCGGACCACTTTTCAGGTTCCCCCGTAATAACGGAGTATCCATGAAGAGCCAAATATATAGACATTTTACCCCAACCAGTCCCAATATCGACAATTTTTGCATCTAAAGGTAAATTTAGTGATTGAATAACATTTGACAAAAACTCCTTATCTTTAAGGAAACGAGGTTCCATTTGATTGAGAATTGAAAGATCCATGAGAATTCATACATAATTTGTCTCATAAAGCCTTAGATTATGGATAAAAAGTAATTTAAATTTTTGACTATTTTCTTTAATATCTTTATTTTCCTTTGCCTAATTTTCTTTGGTGATAAGTACTTAACTGCTTTTATTCAATGAATCTTGGAATTAGTAAAAAAAAGGGGGAAAAAAATAGTTTATCTAATTTTATAGGTATCTTCCAGAATTGCGAGATGTTCCATCAAGACCATTTCATTCTTCACTTTATCATTGTAGTCTTGTCGGATTGCATTCAGAATGTATTCAGGGAACACTTTTTTAATGCAAATATCGGATTTTAACGCATAATACTCATTACCAGCTGGATCTTGCATAACAGCAAGGAAATTTGCATCCCATAATCGCTTTAAGACCATTTCTAAATCCTCTACGCCTTTTTTCTGAAGTTTCTCGAGATCATCTCGGGTAACAACGGCTTGTCGCATTAATCTCATTGCTTCGTAGGTTTGAGGATCGAGGAGTGTATCTACCATTGCAAAATTGTCTTCATCGTTAGGCTCATATGATGCAAAGAGAGTTTTACATTCAGTCATGTAATCTTCTTCTAATTCAGCAGGTAATCCACGAGGAATCGGATTTTTGATTATATTCACTACAGGTTGTCGGTAGATCATTATGTCTCCACACAGAAACAAAGTTTCCACAGCTAATTGCTTGACCGAGATCTGTTTTACAATTCCCGCTTTTACGAAACTAGATACCACACTTTCAAGATCAACGAATCCTGAGCGATACAAATCTTTCAGCCAAACAGCCACTTCGGAGCGAGCAACAGAGCCTTCCTCTCGCAATCGTTGAATTACTACTCGTTTTGTTTCATCGAAATACAACATCATTAACCGTTGTTCTTCATCGAGTTTAGGATAGATGGACACTCGTTGGAACAAAGATGGAAGAATTTGACGATAAGCTTCTCCTTCCATGTTTTGTACAACTAATCTACAAACATCTGCTAAGCCGTCCTCAAATGTATCTGGGTCTTCATCGACTGTTAACACAAGAATTACATATAGACTATGGTCAGGTCCACTAAAATAACTTGCAATAGTGGACGCTCCAGCCATAAGCGATATCATTCCAGCTTCCTGGTTGTATTCGTGGGTACTATACACTTGCATCAACGTTTTATCCGTAACTAGTAATTCTTCAGGATATTTTGCGAGAGTTTCCGCACCGATTCTTTCGTCCCAGCGCATTAAAACTAATCCAATAGGCATTATTGATTACCTCCCATATCTTCTAGATCTTTATACGTTTCTGGTCCCTTCGATTTTCCTTCTCCTTTCCCTGGCTTTTTTCCTTTAAGTGATAAGCCAAGTATTGAAAATGCTCCTTCTGCATCATCCCCAATAATTTCATCTAATGAGCGGGTTATTTTAGCCGGAGTAAATCGTGTTTTCTTTTTGATTCCCTTCCTGGTTGAGGTAATCTGTTTTACTATCCATGGGATTCGTGCATATTGTATTCCTTTGACAGTTCCAAACACACCAAGAGCGATCACAGCGACGCCTCCACCAATTAACCAATAAATTAAAGGAATGTTGAGTGGGCCTAATGGTGGTCGAATTTGAATTGTTACTGGAATATCATCGATCGTATAATTCTCATTCATGAAGATGATAATTTGTGCTTCAAAGATCTTATCCATTGCTAGAGTTTTATATGCATCCGTATTCACTGTATGATAATATTCTCCGGTTGTACCAATTTCTAGCATAGCATAGGTATTTCCATCATAAGTTATGGTAACATTAGCGCCTGTGATGACTGTATTGTATACCGGATCATTAAGTTGAATGGAAATATTGATAATTTCTCCTTTTGGAGCAGTAAAAACTCTACCAGTAATATCGGTTCCCAATTCAATAGGTATTTGCAGAACATCCAAATTAATTGCAGATTGACGTTCAATATAGTTATTTGCTCCAATGTGAATGACCAGACTATAGGAGCCTACTTCTAACGAAGTCGTATCAAAACCAACTAGTTCATATACTCCCGCTGTTGAAGTTTCGACTAAAATACCACTTGTATAATCTAAGGGATTCGCATTGTTTTGCAGTTCCCAATCCAAGGTGTCTGCATTTGAAATTCCATTTCCACTTGAGGTGTATTCAAACAAATAATTATGACTTGTTGTTACATAGATGTCGTAGGAATTTTGCAAAAATATCGTCCCATTCAATTCAGTATGAATATCACGAATTCTTAACGAAATTTCAACCGAAGGTGTCGTATAATCTTCTTTTTCTCCTTGAATTCTTAAGATGTAGGTTCCAGTGCTTCCAAATACCGTACTGCTTATATCGAGATCATATTGAGAACCATTTGGAGTCAATGTACCAAAAATCAGAGGATTATTCGCGACTGAATACGATACTATTCCATCCGTAATAAGCTGTTCATAATATGTATCGTTTAACTGCACACTTAGAGTTATATCATCTCCCCAAGTAACATCTTTACTAGTTTCAGATGCCAATATCACTAATGGGACCGGTTGAAGTGTCAATAAAGTCGTATTTGTCATTGGTGTATATCCTGGACGAGTAGCTGAGACATATATGTTCAGAGGAGTATCAGCAGGTAAACCAATTGATTGTGTATTAATTGTTGCAGTATAGTATCCTTGTGTTCCATTTGGTGCAAGTGAGATATCCTTAGCAGCAGGAAATCCTGGTATAGTATAAGTGACAGTTGCAGCCGTTATTGGATTAGATGCTGCATCTAACGTGTAGTAATAATACACAGTAATATCAAAAATGTCACCCCACGTGTACATATCCAAAGTTAATCCCGATTCCATGATTAAAAAGGTGTTAAATGGGTTCACACTGACATTGACATCTAAATTGGTGTAGCTTTCTAAAGGTGTAGTGTAATTATCTTCAAAGATACCATCAACATTTATCTGTCGTATCGCACCGAGGAAGGTTACTTCAAATGTATAATTCATTACACTCTCAGATTTATTTTCCCAATAAAAGGATGCAACCCCAAAAGAATCTGAATACACATCCCCGATTAAATCGGTAGTTCCAGATATATTTGAGTAAAAACTCACACTTGCACCAATTATGGGTTCAGGTGTAGACGACTCACTTTGAAGACTTAAATCTAACCTTGTCAGTCCAAGTTCATCAATCACTAATGATTGAGAAGAATCTAAGATTCCAAAAGCTACTGTTTTCAGATCAAGTACTTTACCAAAGTTTTCATAAGTCACGTTGATTAGGTAATCAGCCTCTTTCAAGCGTTCGAAAAAGACATAACCATTTTCATCAGTTATGGCGCTATTGGAACCTGGATTATCCCATACTCCTGGGTCAGTTGCATTAATGAGGGTAACATTAATACCAGGAGCATTTGAAGAGTCATGATCCAGGCATGTAATATCCAAGTTGAAAAACAAGTCTTCTACAGTACCAAAAGATACATCTACCGGATTCATTAAACCGTTGTAAATGCCTTCAACATAGGTTAAAGCCGCTGCATAATCATTGACAATACCTACATTATCATCAATGAATTCCCAGAAAGTCATAGTGATTGTATAGGAATCAGGGTTTGATCCTTCATTATTATTCAGATTAGTTTCATTTCCTGGAACAATATTTATGGTGCTAGGAGTCCCTGCTTCATAGATAGTTGTCCAGTTAACTTCATCTAAGCTAATATATTGACTACCATTTTTGATATCTGTTAAGAATATTCCCAATGTAGTCAGACTATTTCCCCCATTAAAATCCCGAACTAAGGTATAGTCTTGAGCAGTAATTGCATTCGTTAATCCAAAGGTTCGCTTATTGTCATACAAGAATTCATCAAAATTGGTTGCATCATAGTAGGTATTCAATGCAGAAAATGAAGAATTGTCCGGATATACATGATATTCGTCCCAATGGAACGTTCGTTCACATTTCCACATATTCAAATTTTCATAGAAGGTATACGTATCGTAAAACGTCATATCTTGACTGTCCGTCCAATTTAATTCGTATTGGCTATAAACTGGACCAGATACAATTTCATTTATATTTGAGATTTCGGTTTGGGCAGTTAAAGATATGGTTAAATCAGTAATTGCATTTGTACTATCTGTGAGGGATCGTAATGTCGCATCTGTTGAAAATCGCAGAGTAAATTCCCAATTTCCACCAGCTTCTTCACAAAATACGATAAATGAATGCCATCCTTGTGACATGTTGAATGCAGAGCTTACATACCTATCTGCACTTCCTAATGAAGTTGGAGTATGATCATATAATAAACGAGGCCATTTATGATCCATGATCACACCGATTCCGTCATCTGCTGCCACTTTTAAATATATGTTCTCCAAATCTACAGAAGTATAAATATAAAGCATTGCATAGGCTGTGACCCAGTCTTCAGTGCCCGGATAAATGTCACCAAGATTAATACGATAATCAGCGTCATGGTGTTCTACCCACTGTTTCGACTCATCGAGACCAGTAGTGGCGTTTCCTCCAGTAGCGTAGTCACCTGCAACATAATCTTTGGTTAAATCTAAATGCGCGGTGTTGCTGATAGAAGCAAATGAATTCCAAGAATTCCAAGGTTCGTTAAAAGGTCCAACAAGTAACCAATCTCTAATAAACCCTCTAGAATCAGTCGAATACGTAGTTTCTCCTGGTTGAACAACCTTACTTAGAGCCCCAAAGGAGTTTTCTGTATGGTAATTATGCCCTTGATATTCAAAATAATAAATCGCAGCACCCTCGGCAAATTCTATTTCATAATGTCCATTATCTATATAAGCAGTTGTTCCATCAAAATTAGTCACAAGGGAAGAAATGGGTGAATATGCAGAGATTCCAGGATCATCTGAGTAATAGATATAATATTCTTGGGTTCCGTTCAAGTTGATTGTGATTTGAAATGTTATGGTGAAACTCTGAATGTAGGTACTATCATCAGTAACATTGCTCAATTGGAAGGATATTGGTGTCCAACTCCCAGATGTATATTTTACGAGACGAGTTGAATCAATAAGATGGGTCCCATCTTCAAATTCAGTGTATACTTCTACAGGTTCATTTGCTCTTTGATTAATATTCGGCTCTTGTATCGTAACGAGCAGCCTATGGGTATATGATTCATTCCACCATGTATCTGCAGTATCGGATGCAAAGGGTAAGGCGAGTGGTGTATCAATGGTAGTGTTCCCATCAGATCCGATGTCGTTGGTAGATGAATTAATATAAGGAGATAAGCTAACTGAAACGAAAACAATTTGCACAAAGAACATTAATATTAACGCTGAAGAAGCGTATTGTTTTCTTATCATTTTAGTTCACGCTGTTTTTAAACTAAAGAATTAAACTAAAGAGATATTTGGATCATGAACCTAAGTTATTTTCTCATACAAAGACTTTCAGATGTGTCGTAATTATTAATAGGGATTCGTTCGCTATATATCAAAGAAGGTAATGTTATGATTCGAAAAGCTGCTGTTGCTGGAAGTTTTTATCCTTATAACAAAACGAAACTTATTCAAAATATTGAAGAGTGCTTCAAGGATACAGATTTTGGTCCTGGAAAAATTTCAGTGAATCAAAATCCCAAAACGAGAAGAAAAGTATTTGGTGGCATTTGCCCTCATGCAGGCTATGTGTATAGTGGGTCTGCAGCAGCTTATACAATAAAAGCAATATTTGAGGATAGATGTCCGGATTCAATTATAATCTTGGGAACACAACATACTGGGTATCGAGGGATTTCTTTGATGCAAAATGGAGCATGGGAAACTCCATTGGGACAAATTCCCGTAGATTCAGATTTAGCCAATTCAATATTGTCATCTTCAACCATCATTAAAGAAGATGATAATGCTTTTTCTGGATTCCACGGGCGAGAACATAACATCGAAGTGCAAATTCCATTCATACAATACGCAGCCAATCTTCATGAAAAAGACATAAAACTTGTTCCAATTAAGTTAGGAGATATGAATTTACAGCGTTTGGAGGATGTTGGAATAAAAATTGGATCGATCATCAAATCTGGAAAAAAAGACATTGCAGTGATCTCATCTAGTGATATGACCCACAAACAACCTAATGACTACTACCAACCTGCAAAAGATCTCGATGATATGTACTTAAAGGATAAAGCTGTTATGGATTCAATTACCCAATATAATTTGGTAAAAACCTTTGAAAATGCTCTTAGTACCACAGTATGTGGACCTCAAACGATAGTAACTGGAATGATCATTGCAAAAGAATTAGGAGCAACAGCTGGAAATATTCTCAAATATTACACATCTTATGAAAAAATGGGCGGGAAAGGTCCTTGTGAATATTGTGTGGGATATCTTTCTGCTGTATTTACTTAATAGACTCATTTCTTGGAGGGAGTGTATAGTATTTTATTTTATTTTTCTGCCATGCATGAATAATTGTAGTAAGAACTTTATTTTCATTCACTTCTCCACCTGGACTTAATTGTCCTCTTTTTTTCCCAATTAATCTAATAAGGTACTCAAATTCACTATAACTCATTGTATTGTTAAATTCTGGTTGAAGAAATTTGTGAATAAATGTTTGAGAATACTCAGGTATTGTATCTTTGATATAATTTTCATCAATATTAAAGTACTCCATAATTATATTGGGTGTAATATACAAATCGAGCAAAGCTTGAACCACTGCTTCTTTATCTTTGATTTTATCGGGATTTATGACTCCTTTGATCCCTTGATCTACTTCATTGTTATCCGAAATGGGAATAATACCGGGTGTATCCAGAAGACTCAGATACTGGGTAATTTTAATTTCGATGATGCCCCTAGTGTGACCTGCTCTCGAAGAAACGGGTACATTTTTCTTGTCTTTTGTAAAAGCTTTAATCAGAGAACTTTTTCCGCAATTTGGATAGCCAACTATAATCGCTTTGGTTTGTCTCTTAGCAAATAGATGAGATAGTTTCTTTTTGAAAGTGATTAAACCGCGTGAATATAAGGCGCTTAATCCAAACACCATGTAAGGAGTTGTTTTTCTGAAATATTCAATCCATTCTTGAAGTACTTGCTGGGGTATCAAATCGATTTTATTAATAATTAGAAAGATCTTTTTGTTAGGGGTGTTTTTTTGAACAAATTCTTCTAATTTTTGATTACGGGTTCCGCCAGGGTTCCGTCCATCTAAAACCTGAAAAATAACATCTGCACCACTAATAATTTTTTCGAAAATTTCTTTCGCATGCCGTTCTGTTTTCAATTTCAATCATCATCCTCAATTTGTTCATATTTTTCTTCCATCTTCTTTTTCTGATAAAGAGGTATCTCCAATAATATAAAATAACCGAAAAAAACATACCAAAATTCACTTGCGAACACAAATAACAGTAAAAAGGAAAGAACCGCTAATGTAATTCCTAAAACTAGCATACCTATACTGTGAAAATATCTGTGAACTGAAAAGCTGGTAAAATCCATTTTTGATTCAATTTGCAACTGTTTTCGGGTTTTTCCCAGATTTTTTTCATCTTCTGTTATCAAAAAAGCCCATCCATATTGCTTTTTCCCAAAAAACAATCGTGTTTTCCAATCTATGCAATCCAAAAAGATATGGCTTGAATATCCGATTCCCGAGATCCATACAACATGAATATTCCAAATGACCCCAATTGGTATTCCAATTATTATGAGAATTAGTGCTGGATACAGGGAATGGGTAAAAAAATTACGGTGATCGTTGTTTAATGCAATCTTCGAAACGATCAAATCTAAATCTGCTATTGCTGCAGAGATAATAATAATGAGAAAAAACCAAATATTTAACGGAAATAGTCTATGGGCTATGGATGCAAATAAAATTCCTACAGCAAAATGTACATTTGTATGCATGGATAAACACATTAGGTGTTAGAAGTTGTTATTATTTACGGTATTTTCAAAGTGTGAGGGGATGATTTTTCCTTTCTCAATTCTCTTCTGAATTTGTTTTTTCGTTCCAAATCCATATGGTCCTTTATGTTCTAATAAAAAGGATGCAGCGCTACTCCCAATATTAGCACATCTTGCTAGATCATTCCAATGATGATGAGATTCTATAAATTCAGATAGAAAAGCGGAAATATAGCAATCTCCAGCCCCCGTTTCATCTATAATACCCCTATCCGGTATAAACGCTGGAACATGAATCATTTTATTATCACTTTGTTTAACTAGAGAACCTTGAGCTCCTAATGTAGTGCAAACAATGAAATTTCCTAGTTTCGCTATTTTTCGTGTGCTTTCAATCACATCGTTACAGTTTGCGATATAATTGATTTCATTTCCAGAACCTTTGAGAATGAGCCTTTTACCGCAATATTTGATAATTTGATGCGTTTTTTCTATTATATGGGCAATTGGAGCTAGATTTATGGTACCATCTTGTTGGAAATTTCGAATAAATCCTTGAATATCTATACTTATCCATCCTTCAGTATTATCGACAAGTTGACGGATGAAATCAAAATTTATTTCATTCGCAATCGATGAAATCATGAAACTTTTTGAGTTTAGATAATGGGCAGGTAGATTTTCAAACAATAATGGGGCAGCTTTCGATTTAAGAGTTAATTTTCGCCCTCCTTTTGGGAAATATTCAATTTCGAAATTTGTAGAATAATCTGAGTTCGAGCACAATCCAGTTATATCGATTTCTGAATCAAAAATTTCTAACCAGCTATTATTAAAGTCCTTTCCTTTTTCGCTAAAAATCCCAATTTTATGATTATTGTTATAAATATGCGCTGTTAAAGTTCCAAAGGTTACTCCTCCTCCTAAAGAACTCGAAATGGTACCATCTGGAGAGATAATTGTATCCCGGGCAAAATGTCCCATAAAAATAATATCGAAGGAGGAATTCATCAGTTTCAATAATAACGGGAATTTTTTAAGGTAATGCATTCCGATGTTGATTAAACAGATGAGATAGGTTAAGAAAAAGATGTCTAACAAGAAAGACTTTACCACTATGTGGCAAGATAAAATGGATTCCGCTCCTCGTAAGACCAGCGTAATTGGGGAGCTAAAAGAACTGTTACAAGAGAATAAGGACAAAGTACTCGAACTTAATATAAAAATTGAGAAGCTAGAAGAAGACATCTCAGATCTGAATGAACAAAAAAAACTGCTTGAGCAATCCCTATCTCAAAAAGATGCCAAATTAAAGGAACAAGAAGAATTTGTAAGAGATCTTAATATTAGATTTGAAATTTTGAATGAAAGTGGGTTAGAAATTAGTACTGAGGCTGTCCAAGAATTCAACCAACAGAAAAAATTGAAAATGCAAATTAAGGCTCTAGAAGACAAATTGTACGTTTTTGGTGCATTAGCAGATAGAGTAAAACAATTAGAAGATGAAAATGCGCGACTAAAAGGGACGCAACAATATGAAGCGGGAGCTACGCCTAGTGAGCCAGGACAAGTAATTACGGACTTGCAACAAAAAATTGAAACTTTAAACAAACTCATTGTGGATTTAAAAACTCAAAATAAAGAATTAAAAATAATATTACAGCAAGATAAGTAAAAAAAGGGATTATTGCCGATAACCAAAGTATAGACTCAACAATAAAATCATACCCATTCTGATGCTGACGGTTAAATCTATAATAGGAATTATAAATAAGTCCAAATTCCATGGTAATGTATAAAATATAAGCACAATGATTAATGTAATAAGCATAACAAAGGCCAATATTCCTTCAGTGATTCTACCGTTCCTTCTTTCCTTTTTTTCAAGTATTTCAATTAATTCTTCTTGAGTACCATCGTGAGTTTTCAGCTGTCGTCTAATTTTGCGTGTAAGCGATTTTTGATGAATTCTGCGTATAATTAGTCCAACCATGAAGAAAAAGACAATAAAAATCAATTCCGTTATTGTATCCGTTATAGGAATTTGGGGAACGAGGCTTGTTGGTTCGGTAAATACTCCAGTAGTGAGTAATACTACCGTTAATATCAATAATGTGAATAATATTATCCGAACCGTAAATCTTGGCCAATAAACTGGGAGTTCATTTCGAGTTTTCTTATATTTTGCAGGATCTTTTATTTCTTTAAGTAGTTGGGGAATAGTTTTCTCGAAAGCTCGTGCTTCAAAATAAAACGCAACTACTACAAAAAGTGTATTCATGAACCATTTTTGAATTGATAGAGGGGAACTGATTAGTGAATTCATTATAAATTGATTTAGTGGAAATGATACGATCAATAATGCAATACATGCTCTTACAGTTCCCTCGGGTAAGCCGAGTGGAACTCCTACTATTTTTTTCTTCTTAATTATTCTCTCTGCTAAGATCCAGAGGAATAGAAAAATTGCCAATATCCAAGTTATCATGATTTGGTTGCACCAATGGTTTCGTGATTTTCAAAATATCTGAGTAAAACATGGAGATTCGCCTAATTAAAGATTGACATAACAGAAACATGAACGTAGATCCTTTTTATAGCATTATATTAAGGTTGAAGTATCTTTTTCATATTTGCGTAAGACTATATTAAGTCTAATTTCTAGAACCCTCTATATTAGCAAAGAGAACAACTCGAAATAGAGTCAAATAAGTATGACAAAAAAAGAATCCGGACCCGATTATATCTTTAAAATCCTAATGTTAGGTGACGCAGCAGTAGGGAAAACCAGTTTATCAAAATATTATATTGAAAACGTGTTTACACCTGATATTAGATTGACTGTAGGCATTCAGTTCTTTATCAAACAAGAAATAATCGTTGATGATAAAAAGGTGAAGCTCCAAATTTGGGATTTTGGTGGAGAAGACCGGTTCCGGATTATGGTACCTACTCTATGTTTAGGCAGTCATGGTTGCATCTTTATGTATGATACTACTCGGCCTTCTACATTAAATTCACACCATTCTTGGACATATATAGTTAAAGAACGGTGTGGTCGGGATGTTCCAATAATGCTGGTTGGAAATAAAAGCGATTTAAAAGATAAACGAGCGATTTCGACAGAGCATGGAATTGAAGTAGCAAAACGCTCAGGATTTACAGGATTTTCAGAAACTTCCGCAAAAACCGGAATGAATATAGAAAGTACATTTCAAGCCATTGCAAAACTAATGGTTAAACGGATGAAACAACTAGAAGAACAAGACAAATCCACCAACACTAAGCCCCCCATAATCATAGGTGACTGACCATGGATCATGAGCATCAACCCAAATTTTCATCGCTTATCGATTTATTTGAATCGATAAGTATCGTAGAAAAAGGTATTGAGCAAGTATATGATTTTCTTCTCAAACAACCGATTATTGAGGATTTGAATATTTTAGTAGATGCGCTAGATTTAAAACCAAAAAGGATCTATAAAATCAATTCTGTTCTTAAGGAACTAGGATTGATTCAAATTTATTATCGTCCAATGAAAATCCAACTAATGAATCCATTGGAATCGTGGGAAAAATTAATTCAAATGAAGATTAATGTAATCCAAGAAGAAGCATCTAGTAAAATCAAATACTGCCACGAATCTTTAGAAAAGATGTTTTCTGCATATGAATTAGTAAAAACCCCTCAAGTACCTGTGGAGTTTGTTTCCTTTGTCACTCCAGAATTGGATTTAGAAAGTGAGTTTTTCACGATGATATGTCAAGCAGAATCGTGGATCGCGCATGGTATATTCTACAAGTACGATTATAACCGTACATTTGATGCAATTAAAAAGTTCTCTGAGGAATTTAACCAGAATATTTCACGGATTATTAAGAATAACAAATTTAAGGTTCTAGTCAGCGATGAGTACTTAAAACAAATTGACGATTTATATGAAAGGAAGAAAGAAATGATTCCCTCTCTGGAAAATTTGCTAGATTCTAATCTAAATTTTGACTTGCGCCACACTAAGAAACAATTTAGTAATTTTGTGTTAAAGGATCACTCCGTCTTAATACAACCGAGCTTTGATCCTTCAGGAGATAATTTAATTGGATGTTTCATAT
Organism: Promethearchaeota archaeon; assembly: GCA_004524545.1. Lineage (GTDB taxonomy): Archaea > Asgardarchaeota > Lokiarchaeia > Sigyniarchaeales > Promethearchaeaceae > AMARA-1. The sequence continues at coordinate 38,631 of SDNX01000002.1, read as the reverse complement.
CAAGCCCTCCAGAAATTGTAGAAGTTTTTTCAGACAAATTTAATGAATTATTTAAAGAAGCAGAACCCGTTAGACGAAACGATAAATCAAAAGAGGAATTTAATTTTTATCAGATAATGGCCACTCTGTAATTTTTAACAGTATTTTACTCATTTTTTCACGATTTTCATATGAAATGCATTCTTCAGTGCTCTAAGTTGCACAAATTTATTTTCATCCATTCACTTTAATGTCGTACCTATGTCTGGTTTTGATCCTTTATCCCCTGAGAATCGCTTTGAAGCTGATGATTATGACCACTTTATAACAGAACTGCAACGCATTATTAATGAAGCTCCGGGAGGTCCTGGGAAAAAAGGAGGAATGCAAGCCAAATTTGCTAAAACCATTGCTCACTTAAAACAGAAACAAAATTTGGTTCGAGGGCACCATGGACGCGCTGTGGATAACGAAGAATTGTTTAAACGGTTAGTAGAAATTGTTGAAAAGGATTTAGAAAATGCATCCTATGATGAGAATAAATTCGAAAATGTGTTTATTCTTACCCAACTCCGAGAATTCATCTCTGAGCAAAAAAAGAAGCATCGGATTAAATGAAAACATAATATTACTTATTTCGACGAATAATGAACCAACATAAACATATAAAATAGTCATAAATTAGATTAATCAGTTCTTATGATCGACAAAAATTCTGTTGTAAAAGTATACGGTCCTTATGACTTTGAGAAAAAACTGGCGGGTTCTCCTTATGTAACGCTTTTTTTTGATAAACAAAAAGCGAAATTAGCTAATTCGAATACAGAAATCAATCTTGAGGACATTGCACCCCATTTTTTTGCGAGTAAAAAATTCACATTTCAAGAATTAAAAATTATTAATGAAAGTCGTTTAGTTTGGACCGAAAACACACGATCCCGTTCTAAAAAGAAGAAAACTGATATGATGGAACAAATTATATACCACGGCACAGACTTATTCACAAATAAGGAAGTAAGGGAATTTTCAATGCGCAAGCTAGCGAGAAAATGCGATATGACCGTAGGTAATCTTTATGCTTATGTAACAAGTAAACGAGATTTATGGTACGCAATTACTCAAAGATATTTTGACGAATTGGATAAAATTGTCGATGAAACAATTCAAAATAATTCAGTTAGCAATATTGAGTTATTCAAAAATATAATCAAGAAATTTCTGAAATTTTCTCGAGACAATTATCCACGACACCAGATGATGTTCTTCACAAAGGCACCACCTCCCCCAAAAGTCACTAAAGAGGAGGATGCACCTCCAGTCGGTCGCTATGAAGAAAATTTCGAAGAGAAAAAGACTCTGAACAAAATAGTTCAAGTCTTAAATAGAGCAATTCAGAATGAAGAAATATTTGTCGAAAACCCCCTTCAATACACCTACTTCATTTTTGGAGTACTTCAAGGCAATATTATAGAAGGTTTTGAATATGGACAACGAATCATTAATGAGGAGATTAAAAAAGGGGTTCAAAAGACAGAAGAGGAATGGAAAATTCTTCGTCTACAGTCAGAGAGAGAATTTGACGCATTTTTACTACAAGAAATCGATCGATGTCTTGCTGTAAAGAAGTAATTTGAAAATAAATCCGAAAATAGGGTGTTTTTTTTATGCTATAATACCAGTTACTAATTGGTAGGTTATTGAGATCACTAATACTATGATAAATACCTTTACGAGAAAACATACACTGAATATTCCCCACTTGTTATCATCATACAAAATTCCTGCGTAGATATAATAGCTACAGATCATCATCCCCTATACCAAAATAAAGTTTACCTATTATATCAAGGATTTTTTCGTCTTTTCCCATTAGGATGGTTTTACCAAGTTAATCTACAAGAAAAATGGAGAATTTATCCATAAAAAGTCGAAATATTTTGAGTAAATGAGTGTTACTACATCATCCCAGTTAAAAACTAAAAGGACCATTCCCAATTTTCTATTCTTTTTATTGCCTCCATTGTATCTTCATGTTGGCCAAAAGAAGTGATACGGAAAAATCCTTCTCCAGATTTACCAAATCCGATACCAGGTGTAACAACTATTTGAAGATTATTCAATATATAATCAAAGAATTCCCAAGAGGTAATTTGCTGAGGGACTTTTACCCATATATAAGGTGAATCAATTCCGCCCCAAAAAGAGAAACCTTTCTTTTTCAGAACAGATTTGATTAATTCGGTATTATAACGATAATATTTTATTAATTCATTTACTTCCTTGGAACCCTCTGGAGTATAAATTGCAGCTGCTGCTCGTTGGACAGTATATGATACTCCATTAAATTTAGTTGAATGACGTCTATTCCACAAGTTCCAAATAGAAGTTTCATTACCCGAACTATCTCTTCCAGTTAATTCTTTTGGGATTACTGTAAAAGCACATCGTGTTCCTGTAAATCCGGCTGTTTTAGAAAAACTGCGAAATTCAATTGCTACTTTTTTTGCTTGTGGAATTTCGTAAATAGAATGAGGAATGTCTTGATTTTGAATATATCGTTCATAAGCGGCATCAAATAGAATTATTGAGTGGTGATTTAATGCATAAGTAACCCAAGCAGAAAGCTGTGTTTTTGATAAAGCAACTCCAGTTGGATTATTTGGTGAGCATAAATATATGATATCTACATGTCTATCAGGAGGTTCTGGGCAAAATCCATTTTCTTCTGTTGCTTGTAAATAAATTAGTCCTTCATATTGATCATTTTCTTGTAAATTCCCCGTATTTCCTGCCATAACATTCGTATCCACATAAACAGGATATGCTGGGTCCGTGATTCCAATAATATTTTTTCCAAATAAATCCAAAATATTACCAGTATCGCATTTTGCTCCATCACTAATGAATACCTCATCAGAAAAGATGTTGACACCACGCTTCTCAAATTCATGTTTAGAGATCAATTCACGTAGAAACTCATAGCCTTGCTCAGGACCATATCCTTTGAAGGTAGAAACTACGCTCATTTCATCTACTGCTTTATGAAATGCACTTATAACAGCAGGAGTTAATGGTAATGTGGCATCACCTATACCAAAACGAATAATATTTTTATCAGGATGGCTTTTTTGATAGGATTTAGTTTTTTCTCCAATTTGAGAAAAGAGATATCTGTTTTTTAATTTTAAGTAGTTTTCGTTAATTTGGACCATAATTACTTTTTCACACTCATGGGTTTGAAGAATACTTCATTTATTGCGTTAGCTGCCGGTTTTACATCATTTTTTGGAACTACAATAGATATATTGAGTGCATCACTGGCTTGTGCCACTGCAATGGGATTGATTCCCATTTTACTCAAAGCTTGGTAAATTTTCATTTGGTTTTTACTATTGGCTATATCCCTTCCAATGATAGCGACGACTCCAACTAATTCCATTTTAATTTTAAACCATTCTTCGAAGTTCGGATTTGATTTTAAGATTTTTATCGCTTCAGGTCCATCAGTTTTGGAAATTATAAATGATGTGTTGATCTCTGAACTGGATTGAGTAACTACGTTAACGCTGATTTCCTCCTCGCCTAATTTGGAGAATATTTCACCTAAAATACCAGGAGCATTAACAAAAGTTTCAGAAGATACTGTAACAATATATGCTTCTTGAATGATACTTATGGAATAGATGTTTTTATCTCCGTCTTGAGATGAAATCAAAGTACCATGATCTTCTTTTTTAAATGGGGTCTCTATTCCTTCCGTTTGATCATTATCTGGAAATTTCTTAATATAAACAGGTATATTGAATGATTCAATAATCGATATACATTTGGGATGGAGTATTTTAGCTCCAAAAAAACTTAATTCTTTTGCCATCGCGTAACTTATCGAGTTTAAGTATCTTGCATGTTGGACAAATTTTGGATCAGCAGAATAAATTCCAGCTACATCTTTCCATAAAGTTAAGGAAATAGAGGAAAATTTACCACTCACTGCTAAAGCTCGAGCGATAACAGCTGCTGTATAATCAGTTCCACCTCTACCTAATGTCGTAGTTAAGCCTGAAACACTTCGACCAATAAATCCCTCAACACAGAAGACTCGTTTGTAATGATTGTTAACCAATCGGGGGATAAGATCCCGTTCAATACGTTTTTGTGTGTATTGCAAGTTTGCTATAGCATCCCCAAAATGATCATTAGTAATAATCAAATCTTCTCCGTGATACAAAATATGATCAATTTGGTGCAAATTCAAAAATCGAGAAATGATAGCGTTACTTAATTTCTCTCCGAATGATATAATAGAATCTTTAAAATATGGACTCCATCCGAATTCCTTTAACTCTTCTAGCAAATAAACTAGTTTTCCTATCACTTCTTGTAGCATCAATCGCATTTCATTATATACCTTGGGATAGTCTGAAAACAAAGCAGTGATTATATCATTGTGAAAATCTTGAATTTCCTTCAGTTTCGCATTCAATGGTTGTGAATTACCTTCACACGCATATTCGATGGTCTGAATTAGTAGATCGGTTATACTGTTAAATGCAGAAAAGACCAAGACTATCGATGTAGGCGTTTCTTCAATTATTTTCAAAATTCGGTCAAATGATCTTGCATTAGATAAACAAGATCCTCCAATTTTCATTATTTGAACTTCTATTGTCATTTTTTTATTTTAGCTTCTTTCTTCAATGTTTGTTTTTAATTATTGAGGTTAAATATTCCCTCACCAACCAACTCCCAAGGGCCTGTTTTCCATACCTCGGTTAAGTCTTTATTGGTTTCGAGAAGTAAATCTCCCCCTTTTAGATGAAAAAGTACCTTATTTTCTAAAAGTCCTTTTAAAACTCCAGCTACAAGTGCAGCAGAAGCTCCAGTTCCACATGCCCATGTTTCCCCAGAACCCCTTTCCCATACTCGAAAGTTTACTTCCTTCTTGCTGACTATTTCGACGAATTCTGAATTTATACGTTCTGGGAAGTATGGATGATTTTCAAGTTTTGGACCGATCCACTCTAAATCTAGATTCGAAAGATTATTTACAAAATAAATTGCATGTGGATTACCCATAGATATTGCAGTAAATGCACCGGAAAAGCCTTCGATTTCCATAGGTTCATCGATAATTGGAATTCGATTAATCGTAGTGGGAATTTCTAGACCATTCAAGTTTGGTTTTCCCATATTAACTTTGACCAAATTCTCATTTTCTATTATAATTTGTTTGGGTCCCGCTTTCGTTTCAATCAAAAAAATTTTTGATTTAATATACCCTTTTTGGAAGCAATATCCTCCAACACATCGAATTGCATTACCGCACATTTCAGCTTCTGATCCATCCGCATTAAACATACGCATACGAATGGTACCGGTTGATCCCGGTAATATTAGAACTAACCCATCCCCACCAATGCCATATTTCCGATGACTTATTCTTTGCGCTAAAAGTTGATAATCAATCTCTGGATAACTATACTTTAAATAATCCAGATAGATGTAATCATTACCAATACCATGCATTTTTATGAATGGGATGACACGGCTTAATTTTGAATCCATACTTGGTTTGACTTGGTGGGACAGTAAATCCATTAAAGTTCCTCGAGTTCTGATAATTTCTGGGGATTTAATTTCACTAATCCACAATTCCATCGCACGTGGTCGTGCATTATAATCTGAAGACATAGCATAGCCATATGCGCCTGCATCCAGAATACAGAGAAAATCTCCTTCTCTTACATTTGAAAATTGCCGATCTCTAGCTATTACATCCCCTGACTCACAAATCTGACCAACAATGTCTATTGGTTTTGAAAAATTTGTGTTAACTTGTCGTGTAGGAATCACGTGGTGATAAGAGCCATAGAATGCAGGTCGAATTAGAGTATTAAATCCTGTATCACATCCAACAAATATTTTGGATTTGCGTTCTTTTATTGTGTTTATCTTTGAGACAATAACACAAGATTCAGCCACAATAAACCTTCCTGGTTCAAAAATCCATTGAGGATTCCCAAGATTGGTACGTTTCGCACATTTATCATAGTAAATTTTGATTTTATTCGCGTAATCTTGGATAGATAATGGGTTTTGATCAGGTTTATAAGGTATTCCCAATCCTCCGCCAAAATCGATGAATTTAAACTTTATATCCAGTTCAGATATAATTTTCGAGATAATATTGAAATATTTTTCAACAGCTTTGTCGAAATCTTCTATATTCAAAATTCCTGAACCAATGTGAGTATGTATTCCAAAAGAGGTGAATCCAGCATCCATGGCTTGGTTATAAACATCCACGACTTCATCCTCCATTATGCCGAATTTTACATGTTCTCCAGCAGTTATCGTGTGAATATGATGCCCTGCTCCAAAAATTGGATTGACTCGAAATGAAATAATTGGAATTTTGCCATTATTTGAGTTGCAAATCTTTTTTAAGCGTGCGATTTGGGAAGGAGCATCCAAATTAATCGAAACTTCATTCTGTACGGCATATTCAAGTTCCTCATCTGTCCAATTATTACTGGTCTGCATTATTTTTGATGGTGAAATTCCCGCTGCTTTACATAAGAAGATCTCACCTGAAGAAACCACATCAAAATGTGCACCTAAGTCATTGAGTAAAGCCAAGAGAGTTAAATTATTATTTGCTTTCACTGCATAATGGATTTGGGTATCGGAATAAACATTATTCAAAGCTGAAGATAATTCTTCATAACGTTTTCGTACAGTAGTTTCGTTTATAACAAATAAAGGAGTTCCATATGTTTTGCCTAACGAAGATAATTGTTGTTCCCCAAAGAACAGTTGATCATTCCGAAATTCTAAATCGTTGTATTTCAGCCAATCTATATACTTCATGCTAACTCCCTTTTGCATATTCGATAACATCAGATATATTGAAAAGTCTCCCTTGATTTCTCACCTTCGTTAGAAATCTAGCAGCGTTTAGTGCACCTTCTGCAAAACTATTACGTGATTGTGCTTGGTGTGTAAATTCTATGCGTTCTCCGGCTCCTGCAAATATTACTGTGTGTTCTCCTACAATATCTCCCGCTCTTACTGCATGGATTCCAATTTCTTTGTTCCCGAATTTTCGCGGAAATCTACCTTTTCCTCTCCCAAATGTGAACATATCATCAGATTTGAAATCTTTTGCTACAACTTCCTTTATCTCATTCGCAATGGTCAATGCGGTACCACTGGGGGAATCTAATTTATGATGGTGATGCTTCTCTATAATTTCAATATCCCAATTTGGAATGAATTTAGCAATTTCTTTTGCCATTTTAATAAATATATTCATACCAAAGGCCATATTCGTAGAAATTAATAAAGAGGTCTGGGTTAATTTCGCAACTTCTTGGATGTTGTTAATAAAATGCTCTGATAATCCTGTGGTCGCTATTACAATTGGAATTTTCCTCCTTAAGAAAATTGGAGCCCACTTAGTTGTACTTTCGGGATGGGAGAAATCAACACAGACATCAATTTGATTATTAGATAATAGCAAATCTAAATTTTGAATAGATTCAAAAACTAATTCAGAAGGATGATTCGATTGTATATGTACCGAATTTCCTAATTCTTTAAATTCTGGATGTTCGATGGCAGCTACTAAATTAATATCTGGATGCTGTCCTATCAAGGAGATCATAATTTGTCCCATTTTTCCTCCCGCCCCAATTAATGCTATATTCAAAGAGTTGAAGTTGGTCATCGTATTAGCTCTAAATCCCTCAATACCTTTCGTATTGAATTTTGGGATGTCTCTTCAGGGGGCACTAATGGCAAGCGAAGAGTTTTATCCATGATGCCCATCAAATCGGCTGCAAATTTTACAGGACCGGGATTGGATTCAATAAAAAGTACATTAAAAATGGATAAAAGTTTCTGATGGATTTCGAATGCTTTATCCCATTTTTGTGCTTCCATTAATTGAGTAAATTCCACCATTTGTTTGGGAATGATATTAGATGCAACACTTATAACCCCCCGACCTCCCATTTTCATTATATCATAAGTTTTCCCATCATCTCCGCTCATAACGATGAAATTATCCGGAGTTTGTTCAATCACTTGTCGGATTTGTTCTAAATTCCCACTTGCAGCTTTATATCCAATAATATTTTCGTGTTTATTTGCTAATTTAGATACCGTTTCAGGCAAAATGTTACATCCAGTCCTGCCAGGAACATTATAAATCACTATTGGAATTTGCACAGCTTTTGCAATGGCTGAATAATGCTCAAATAAGCCTTTTTGTGTGGGTTTATTATAATAGGGAGTAACACTTAAAATTCCATCAGCACCTAAAGACTCCACATGAACTGATAAACTAATTGCTTCACGTGTTGAGTTAGAACCCGCTCCTGCAAGTACAAAAGGTTTTTTTGTGGATTGGTGTGCTTCATCGACACACCAACGTACCACGGATTCATGTTCTTGGTGAGATAAGGTTGCCGATTCTCCAGTAGTGCCACACGGAACAAGACCACATCCAGCTTCTATCTGAGATCGGATGAATGCGTGATATTTTTGTTTATCTAAATCTCCATCTGAATCCATTGGAGAAATGAGGGCAGTAAACGTATTTTTCAACAATTTTATTCTGTTTGCCATGATTTTATCCTATATTTTCAAATTAATCCTTTTTTTAATAGAAATTCTGCACTTAATACTCCTCCTCGTCCAGCACCAACTTGCGTATTATGGGATAAAACCGTCATTTTGAATCCATTAGGATGATCTGTTTTCTCTAATCCCCCTACGAAAGTAATCATGCCACTTTCAGGGTGTTTTAATTCCAACCGAGGTTGAGGTCGGAATGGTTCTTTTTCTGAAAATAAACAAATGGGATGTTTCGGACAATTCAATAAGTTGAATTCTTTGGTTTCACTTTGGAATTCAGACAATTCTTTCTGAATTGCTTCCATTGTCGTCTCTTTTTGGGTTTGAAAAAAGATACTTTGCGTATGTCCATGAAGAACTGGAACTCGATTGCATTTTGCATCTATAGGGAAATCAGGGAGATTTAATTTCCCATTTATGTAAGTAGCAAAAATTTTCTTTAATTCTTTTTGAACCTTTTCTTCTTCTTTTGGTATATGTGGAATAATATTTCCCAAAATTTCGTAAGAAGTGACACCATCATATCCAGCTCCACTAACAGCTTGCATAGAAACCATGTGCACTGATGCCAATCCGAATTTTCTATAAATCGGATATAAACTTATTGAAAGTCCAACAGTAGTGCAATTGGGTCCTGGACAAACAAAACCATTCCAATTCCGATTTTCTTGTTGAATTTTGAATAGATCTACATGTTTTGCATTTACTATTGGAAGAAAAATCGGAACATCTTCAAAATATCTATAATAGGATGCTGTAGAAATTACTGGTATTTTGTGTGCTATAGAGGTCTCGATTTCTGCAGCAGCTTCAGAAGGGACTGCAGAAAAAGCCACATCAAACTCATCCGCTTGGAACGCATCCATTTTTTTTACTTGCATTTCCTCGATATTTTGTGTAAACTTAATATCAGTATAACGCAATATGTCTTTATAAGATTTACCAGTACGGCTCGATCCGAAAAGCCCAGTTATTTCAAACCATGGATGATTTTGGAGACTTTCAATAAATTGTTGCCCTGCCATCCCAGAACAACCAATTATAGCGCATTTTTTTTTCATTATAATCACTGAATATATATGAAACAAAATGTTAATTTTCTCTAATTTAAATTTCATTCTTGGTCTGGTTTTCCAAACACTTTTTTAGGAAACAATAACGCAATTCCACAGATAAGTCCCGAAATTGATGTGCATATTAGTATGATAACTGCAAATGTCTTGGATGGTGTTTCCCCCCATTGAAGTCGTCTTTCTTTTACTATTAAATCTCTAACCTTGAAAAAATGAGATGGGATCTTCCAATTTTTATTTAGGTTTTTTTCAGAATAAAAAAGGAAGATATATACTCAAATCAGATTAGTCTTGGAAAAAAGTAATTTGACTAGATAAGGAATAGGAGCTAAATTTGTCTTTTTTAGTTCTATCCCATTGATAAATGTCTTATTTACTTTTATATACAATAAATTTTCAGGATTTGTATCAAAGGGATCCTGCGAAAGCATTATAAAGTCAGCATATTTTCCACTTTTTATGGTTCCGCGGTCATTTTCTTCAAAAGTTGCGTATGCGCCGTTATAAGTATACGTTCTCAGAGCTTCATATATTGAAATACGTTCAGATTCGATTGGAAAATTGACCATACCGTGAATTTGTAACCAAGGATCAAGTGATTGCACTGGACTATCGGAGGAACCACATATAATGCCACCTTTCCCAATTATTGTCTTCATGGGATTTTGTCTTTGAACTATTTCCGGATCTAAAAATTTATTATATGTATTCATTCCAGGATAATTCGCATCCACCCAATTAAATCCGGGTTGAGGAACTATCAATAAATCTAAATCAGTAATCGCCCGATCAATTGCTTCTTTAGTAGGAAATTCAAAGTGGTCAATTCGGTGTCTTAGATTCTTAGTGTCTATTCCAAATTCCGTTTTAAGTAGCGTATGCGCTTCAAGTAATTCATTAATAGCTGTGGTTCCAATCGCATGTGTCGTAATTTGAGTACCTGAAGATTGAGCGGCATACATTAGAGGAAAAATTTCATCTTTAGTCAACAATAAACTCCCATAATTATCCGATCCTCCTAAATATGGTTTCTCAAAGGCTGCAGTTTTAGCACCGACTGCACCGTCCATATCCCAAGCTCCACAACCCCCAATACGTCTGGAACGCATTTTTTTAAAATAGGGATTTAACTTTGAAACATGTTTTACTTGGGGATACAAGCGCAATTTTAGTGGAATTTTCCTTCCCACTAATTTCATAACTTTGAGGCTTAAATCTGCAGAGGGATCATCTTGAAATCCTTCTAAACAATGTAAGCCAACTAACCCTTTATCAATTGCTGAATTGATGGTCTTCTGAATTCCTTCTACAAGTAATTTTATGTTAAGGGTTGAAGTGAATAAATTGACCAACTTATCCATGTTGAATTCTTCCATATCTTCATTAAGAATCCCATCGTGATTTTCAGGATTTATCCCTAGTTTTCGTAATCCTTCTGATGAGAGAGAAAAGGAGTGGCCATCAATCGCAATTATTGTAATTAGTCTGTTTGGCGCCCATTGATCTAGCTCCATTCGTGTAGGTAATCTATTTTCTTCAATTGTGGGAATAACGTAATTATTAAAAATCAAAGGTGTCGATTTCGAAGAAACTTGAGAATTAGTTTTAATAATTTCTTTAACTTCTGCAAGGTTCTTTGGACTGAATTCACCATCTTGATACACAGATATTGGCGTCGAAAGTACACTCATTGCTACAGTCATAACGAAATGCATATGACTATCTATTAAACCGGGTAGTATGGTTTGATTTTCTGCATCGATTGAATTTCTGCTCATTTTTCGAATACAATCAAGTGGCGGATTATCTGGATAGAGTTCAGTAATTCTACCATTTTTTATGGTCATAGCAGAAAAATTTTCACCTTCTTTTTCAAGAGAGTAGATTTTTGCGTTGTATATTAGTAAATCTTCCATTTTTCTACGCCGTTTCGTTAATGGGGGTATCTATTATATTTATTGCTTTTGTCTCCGGTAGAAATCCTGATGTTAATACACAAACACCAATACACGTAACACCAGATGCTAACAAGAAGAGATATTGCAATTCTATTAAAGATACAAGAAAACTTGAAGCTAAAGAGCCCAATATCAGTCCTACCGCATAAAAGAGGCTACGCCATCCCGTTGCAGTTCCACGCATCTCTGTGGGAAAATTTTCAACACAAAATGTCTTAGATAGCATAAACATTCCCCAAAAAGATCCATTCATAAAGAAACCGAAAATAGAAAATATCCAAAACAATGAGTTACTCGCGAAAATATTGGCTGTTAACGCCATTACCGCAAAAAATATCAGATTCATTGCAGCATAGAGATACATGGTGGGCTTTCTCCCTAATTTATCTGCCAAAAATCCAGTAATTCCGAAAAACACAAATGTTCCCAAAGTTGCAACATAAATAACAGTGGTAACTTGGCTCGGATCACCGCCAAAATTAGTAACAATAGTAGTTGTTAAGTAATCTTCAAATGTGCTTATGACCGCAGCCATCATACCAAGTAAAAAACCAATAATCATAAATGCAATTACACGTTTTCGAGATTCTTTTTGTTTAAATGGTAATGAAAGTTTGGATCGTGCATTTTTTTTCTCATCTGAACGCAAACTCAATGTATTTTCCTTTTTTAAAAGAAAGGCATCTGTTTCTTTCATTCCAAAACCCATAAGCGCAAATCCCATAGCAAAGAAAGCAAGATAGTTCATGCCGCGCCATACACTTGGATCAACCAAGGGTGATACATCCCCCACGAAAATAGTTCTACATACAGGAATTGCGATAGCGCCTAATGCGCCAACGACTGCAATTAAATAGGAATATCTTCCACGTTTCTTTGCAGGGGCTTCTTCGGAAACTATTATAACCCAAATATCGCTAGAAAAAAAGATCCAAGATAATAAGAATCCTACTGTGAATAGAACTACTCCTTTTGAAAGATGCATAATCAATGAGGCCAATCCCATTCCAAAAAAAACCACAATCATCATCGGTTTTCTTCCTACTCGATCTGCAAGGTTCTGAACAAAGACTACCAAAAGTAATCCAACTGAGGCAATTGCTTGCACTAAATAAAAAGTCGAATCGTTTATTTGAAGATCCGCTTGAATATAAGAAACTACGGATGTATAATAGCTTGTGGTGTAAGAATCCATAAACTCGTACAACATCATGAAAATAAATAGAAATATCAAATAAGCGCGAGTTCTCTGTGGTCTGCTGGATGTTAAATCGTCATTCATAATAATTACTCGTATTTTCGAAAATAGTACCATGTTCCTAATTAAAGGCTTTTGTCATATCCGATTTTAAACTTCAGAAGAAGATTTAAGGAATTTTCTCTAACTCAAAACACTATAGAGTGCAAAATCACAAACTATAAGAGTTTTCACGAGATGACGAATGAGGGACATTTAAAGGAGATGGGTATTTCGATATCCAAACGGAAATCCATTTTTCTCTCTCTTGTGCTTGTGAATATCATTAGAAACATGGGGTATAATTTTGTCAATCCTGGGTTTCCCGATTTCGTTAAAAGTTTTGAAGGTACTGTGGTAATATATGGGCTTGCAATTGGGATTTTACAGATAACTCAAACTATCTTTCAATTACCTTATGCTTTCCTTTCGAATAAAATTGGACGAAAGAAAGCTATCGCGATTGGATATGTAATCCATATAATAGGTACCGTTTTATGTGGTTTTTCCACTCAGATATGGCAAATCATTTTATATCGGGCGATTTCAGGTATCGGAGTCTATGCGTCTGTTATTTTTGCCACACTTTCAGATTTGTATGACGAAAGTGAACGTGCAAAACATTTTTCATTTTATACAATGTCTTTGACTGTGGGATACATTTTAGGAAATTTTCTAGGGGGCGTGATTACAGATTATATAGAGTCCTTTAGTTGGTTATTTTTTATCTCAGCAATTCTCAATTTTATTGGATTTGTATTTTTAATGGGAATTATTCCTGAAACAAATATGAAATTCCTCGGAATAGAACAAAATTCAAAAATTGAAGTTCATAACTTAAAAAAATGCCAAAAAAATACTCGGAAACCTTATGGGTTACCATTTATCTTTGGTTTAGTCATGCATGGAGTTAAAAATTTCTTTTTTGGTGGATTTCTAGCAATTCAAATTTGGTATTATACAGATATTTACAATTTATCAGGAACATGGAAAGGCATAATATTACTGATCTTGACAATTTTTTATATAATTGGGTTATATATTGCGCCAAAACTGCGTAAAAAAATTTCATATTTCACATATATAATAATAACATCCATAGCGTTAGCAGTATTTATACTTGCAACGAGTTTTGTTGAAACTAATTTGTATCTTTACGTGTCTACCAATTTACTTCTAGCTTTCACCCTAGCTATGCAAGATCCTATTACGACTTCATATGTTACAAATCATATGGATGAGAATAATCTTTCGTTAGGTAGTGGTATTTTAAGTACGGTTGGTATGCTCTTTTATGCGATTGGTCAGATATCTATATCTGGGTTAGCAAAAGTGTTAAGATTTCAATGGTTACACATAACTTCCAGCATATTTTGGGCATTCCTCATCGGATTAATCCTACTGGTAAATTACATATTAAAAAATCGCGATAAAAAAGAACAAAAATTTTAGCCCGATCTAAGTGAACTAAGGACAATTTTGCAAAGGAATTATATTTTGTATGCGGTAGCTATTTTATTATTCGAACTTTGTTTAACTATGAAAAACCTATGAAAATATATAAATATCTAATTATTGGTGGTGGGATGACCACCAAAGCAGCAATTGACGGAATTAGAAGTTTGGATGCTGATGGATCTATTGGAGTTATTTCTGAAGAAAAATATAAACCATATGAACGACCTCCATTATCAAAAGGTTTATGGAAAGATAAAAGAATGGATGATATTTTTTTTGAAATGGATGCACCAAACGTATCGTTCCATTTGTCAACAACCGCTAAAAATGTGGATCGAGATAAAAAGGTAGTTACAGATAGTAAAAATCATCAATATAAATATTCCAAGCTTTTGATAGCAACAGGAGTGACACCAAAAAAAATTTCAGACGAATCAGAGAGAATAATTTATTATAAAAATTTAGATGATTTCAAGAAATTGAGACAATTAACTAAGAAGTATTCAAATTTTGGTATCATTGGGGGAGGGTTTATCGGATCTGAAATAGCAGCGGCTTTAACAAATACTGAAAAAAAAGTAACTATGTTTTTCATAGAAAAAGGAGTAGGAGGGCTAATTTTTCCCGAGAAATTAGCTAAACATTTAAATGATTATTACGAGAATCATGGAGTCTCTATTTTATCTGAAACCTCAGTCACTAAAATACATAAAGAAGAAAAGAAAATTCATGTACAAACAATGAATAAAGACTACTCGTTTGATGTTTTAGTAATTGGTGTAGGAGCTCATCCTGATATGGAATTACTAAAATCAATTCATATTGATCTAGAAAGTGGAGTAAAAGTAGATCAGTACCTAAGAACGTCCGACCCAAATATTTATGCAGCAGGAGATGTCGCGAATTTTTATTCTCCCGACCTCGAAAAAAGAATTCGGGTGGAACATGAAGACGGTGCATATACACAAGGTGAAATTGCGGGTAAAAACATGACTGGAGCAGAAGAACCGTATAATCATCTACCATTTTTTTATTCGGACTTATATGATTATGGATATGAAGCAATAGGAACCCTAAACTCCAATCTCGAGATGATAGAAGATTGGAAAAAAGAATTTGATGAAGGTGTAGTTTATTACCGAGAAAACGGGATTGTAGTTGGCGTGTTATTATGGAATGTCTGGGACCAAGTAGATAATGCAAGAGAGTTGATTGCGTCTAAGAAAAAGATGAACAAAGATGAACTCTGCGGGTATTTACCAAAATAACCCTATTTCAATTAATATATATAGATGAAATCTTCAGCTGGGGGAACGAGAAATTTACATCCAGCTTCCGTCACTACCACCATTTCTTCCAGTGATACACTACCATAGTTCTTAGTTCTCAAACTTGGTTCAAGAGTATATACTTGTCCAACCTCTATATTCATTTTTGGCAAATCTCTATAGCGTTCCCAGAGTGGGAATAGACCTCCCCCACCATCATGTGCCATTATTCCTACTTGATGACCTAATCCGTGTTTAAATTCATCATACCCCCTAAAAATCTGATATTCACGAACAATTTTATCAACTTCAAATCCTGGAATTCCAGGCTTTATAGCATCAGCTCCAAGTCGGATACCATGAACAACTGTATCCATTGCATGCCTTAGTTCATCAGAAACATCTTCTTTTGCTCCAAAGTACCACATTCTTTGCAGATCACTACCATATCCGTGATAAAGAATACCAAAATCGTTGTGTAAGGTGCAATTTTTCACAGTTACATTATTAGATTGAGGTAGAACATGTCCAAATTCTTTGGGACTCACATCAACCGCTGGATTGCCCATCTT
This sequence comes from Promethearchaeota archaeon, assembly GCA_004524545.1. Classification (GTDB taxonomy): domain Archaea; phylum Asgardarchaeota; class Lokiarchaeia; order Sigyniarchaeales; family Promethearchaeaceae; genus AMARA-1. Next base: position 22,446 of record SDNX01000002.1, on the reverse strand, counting down.
TTGCCATGAAAAACCTAAACCCCGCTTTTCTACTTCCGTATGAAACATTTGCTGGATCTCTAATTCATTCTGACCTAATCTGAGTTGTTTGGTAATATCTCTATTAATCTCCATAGTGATTTCACAAGCTTTACGAATAAGATCTATTTCAGTTTGCGATTTATTGCTTCGTATAGCGTTTACGATTTTTCGAGCGCTTGTGAACTTGTTTCGATAGTCAGGAATCGTCTCTTGTAATTGTAGGAACATGCCATGAGTTAATCCATCTGCGGAATAATCGTCAATTGAATAATTCAATCCTATCTTGTGAGGGTTTATTTCACTTAATTTCTCTTTTAGATGGGATTTTATTCCTTTCTCATACCCAATGACTTCATCCCAAATTCTTTTTTTACGCATTGCTTCAGCATCAAAATTTGCTACAAGAGCAACTTTCTTTAGGGACTTGTCTGATTGTAGCGCAAAAATAAAAGCAGAAGATAAAACCACATCTCCGCCTACGACAAATTGCATGGAGCTATCAGGTGTGGTGGAAGTTTCTCGTGCAAAAATTATCCAACAATCAATTCCTGCATTTCTCATTATTTTAGGTAGATTATCATGCTTTTCTTGGATAATCTTGAGATGTTCCTCCATAGGAGTTCGTGCTTCACTCATGATGGAAATATAGAACAAGTTGCTTTAAAATGTGAACTTCGAAAACAAGGTTAAACTGGTACTTGACAAGCGTTATTTTTTTATATAGATGAATGAAAAATATATTGATGTTTTAATAGATTGGTTTTTTGAAAAAATAGTGTTATTGAACTTCTACGTAAATTTAGATTTGAATAACATGGTTATTTTGACATTTTGAACCTTTAGGAGTGAGATAGTTGTTGATTAATATAAAATTTTTTCCACAAATCTACGATTAGATATTTTTTTATGCGGAATTAACAACTTAAAAAGCAGTATCAAATGTGATGTTGCAATGGTTGAATTAAAAAATATAAAAGCCCTATTTGCGATCTTGTGGCTTATTATCTTGATTACTCTATGGGTTATGTTTCCATTCATGCCAGGAGATATATTATTTTGGATGTGGCTAGCAATAGGCTGGTCAATACTAGGCCTTTTCGTCTTTGCTATCTATGTAATGATCAAAGCAATCAAATATGTGATATTGGTCGGATTTGTTTGGCTAGTTGTGTTTGTACTTTTTATTATCGATGGAATAGTAACTCATCTGATTTATTATATTGTCCCAATTTCTGTTGCTTGGATTATAATTGGGATACTGCTGGTCGTTAGTATCATATTGTTGAGAAAGACAGGAAAGATTGAATGGTAAAAAAATCATCTACCTTTTATTCTAAAGTTATTTTAAATGTATACGCGGGGCTTTCTAACATATCTGTAGGAGTTTCTATTACCAGTGTTTTTTCCTTTGTTCCCCATTTAATCACTTGTTCACTCCCAATTAATTGAATTCCAGCAATAGTCGGAAATTGAATATTTTCGATCATAATCGAAGTCTGAGAAGGTTTTTCAAGAAATATCATATAAAGTTCAGATTTCTTCTTAGTAAATCGAATAGGAATCCCACATTTCGTCATAGCTTGAGCCATTTTCCATGGACGCGTTTCAAATATCGCTTCTCCATTGATTTTCAACCATGCACCCAGATCCGTAAGTAAATTCTTTTGAATTTCCGGTATGCTCCCATCTGCTTTGGGTCCGACGTTGATTAATAGGTTTCCATTCTTACTCACTACATCTATTAATTGATGGATCAATTCTTTGGGTTTGATATAATGTTCTTCCTTTTCCATCCTATTATATCCAAAGGAATTTCCCATTCCTCGGCAAGATTCCCATTTATGTTTCCTTATTTCGGATTCAGTTTGATATTCAGGAGTTGTGAAGTCATAGAGAGGATTATAGGGAGTTTCCATTTTCTTGCCTTTCTTCCTTCGTCGAGCAATAAATCGATTTGCGACATTGGTTATCATTTTCGAAATTTTCGGTCGTCTAATTAGCCGTCTTGCCCAATTTGGGATTTGATTCCAGCGATCATTAATCAACCCTTCTGGATTTTCATTAAAATAATCAGCAAATAATTGTAATTTGTTTGCTCCCGCAGGAAAACCTATATCATTCCACAAAATCCATGGTTTATATTTTTTAATTAATTCGTACCAATGATTCTGGGAATAGGCAGCATATTCAGGCTGCCTTGGCTCATTATCCAGAAAAGTAGGAATATCTTCTATGAAAGTTTCATCAAAAGACCAATCAATTTTGCCTGAATAATACAAAGCCATCTTCATTCCTCGTTTACCAACGGCATTTGTTAATTCTCCCACGATATCTCTCGATGCATGATAATTTTCTTTACCAGGGTTTGGATTAGGATGATCCGATTTCCATAACGTAAACCCATCATGGTGTTTAGTTACTAGTACGACATAATTTGCTCCGGCTTCTCGGAAAATATCGGCCATTTCTTCAGGATTCCATTTTTTGATTTCTTCATTGAAGATAGGAGCGAACTCTTCATATTTGAAATCGGACCCATACTCTTTTGTGTGATATTTTTGTGTTTCTGTTCCCTCGTATCGAAGAGAATTTAAGTACCATTCTGAATACGGGTTATGCTTAAATTGGTAGCCGAGTGATTCTGACTCCATAATTTCTCCAAAACTCTTGGTAATTTCAGCAAAGGCAGGTACAGAATATAATCCCCAATGAATAAAAATGCCAAGTTTCGCATCATGGAACCACTCGGGAACTTCATGCTTTATGATCGATCGTTTTGTGGGTTTAAACATTACTTCATATTGGCAGTCGAAATTTTTAAAGATGAACTCCATCCATATTGATAATCCGCCATAAAGTTCTCCTAAAAATCTAGTGGTAAGAAGGACTAGTCTTTAATTGTGTAGATTTCTAACAAAATACATATGAAATTTGGACCCTCCCCGTTTAATTACAATTTCGTGATAGATATTATCGCAGCAAAAGGATTAGAAGCCTTAGCTACATTTTCTATCTCAAAATACGTCCATGATGCCGCAACTCTTGGATACAATCATTTTGAAATCGGGCTAGATATATTCCAAACCTTTCCTATTCCTATTTTAAGAGAAGAACTGGAAAAACTCCATCAAATCAAAAAGGAGTTAAATATCAGTTATTCTTGTCATTTCCCATTCTTGAGCTTGGATTTCTCCGGTCCAAATCAATTCATACGTGAAGGGAGTATTTCTGCAATAATTGACATATACAACCTACTAAAAGATATAGAATCAGATATAGACTGTTTTGTGCTTCATCCGACTGGAGAAACAACCACTGAGATTTTACATTATATCAGCGATCTTGAAATCAAATTATTTGCTGTGGAGATGTTTAAGCAGAATGCCATCCACAGTGTGAATACTTTTATCGCGAAAACAGGAATTAATCTAAGGAAATTAGCGATTGAAAACTTAGATTTTCCCTTAAAACCAACCCTTGAAATTATTAAAGAAACTCAGACTCGATTTTGTCTTGATACAGCTCATTTATTGGGGGACTCAGCAGAAAATTTGGATGTTTGTGAAGTTCTACGAGATAATTATGATTTAATTTCGGAAATACATCTACAAGAATACAATACAAACAGCCAAGATTCAATGTCTGATCATGCCGCATTAGGAACCACATGCAAAATTACTGCGGAATTTTTTGAAGTCCTAAACTCGAGAAAATTTCAAGGACCATTAATTTTTGAGTTGGAAGATCACGAGATTCGTGAATCATGTGAATATATTAGAAAAATCTATCCCGCACATCAAGGGTTACCGCACTTTTAGTCGTAACTATTAAGGATAAGAGAATGTATCATTAACATTGTATGAAGTTCAAAACTCTCAAATGGTGTACTATATTTATTTTAATCCCCATATTGTCGAAATCTCCAAACATAAATATCGATATGTCCGTTGAATCTAGCGCTACATCTGAAACAATAATGTTTTCGGGGTATGAATGGAATGTCAAAAACTCTAATGGAGCTTTGTGGGGTCCTGGTCCTAATCTATGGAATGACAGCATTCAAAATGTATGGGCAGATTCGAATGGGTCTCTTCACCTACGCATTACTCACGGATTATGTTTAGACCAATGGTTTTGTGCGGAAGTGTATTCCGTACAGTCATTTGGATATGGAACCTATAATTTTACCCTGGCTTCGGGATTTGAGAACTTAGATAAGAACGTAGTCTTGGGTCTTTTTACGTATTTAGATGATCTCAATGAGATTGATATCGAATTTGCACAATGGGGTCAAGAAACAGCACAAAATGGACAATATGTGTTGCAACCTTCATGGAAACCCAATCATATTGAACGTTTTGATTTCGATCCCGCTGGAGAAGATTCAGTGCATGGATTCAGATGGTGTAAAAACAACATTGATTTTTGGTCGTTTACAGAGTCTCAAGAGTTTAGCTGGAGATATTATGGTTCAGGAATCCCTCTTCCGAGTAGTGAGCATGTTAATATGAATCTTTGGTTAATGCAAGGTCTAGCTCCATCCGACTACACCGAAACAGAAGTAATCATAAAATCATTCGAATTTATCCCATCCGATTGTGCAGATTCTCCTATTAGTGTATGGTGGGTTTTCTCGTTTTTTCTAGTGGGTTTTATTGGGATAGCATCAACTATTGTGGTGCTTATCATTCGAAGGAAAAAGAAAAATAGATGATATAGCACGAGTATTCATAATTACATACTGGGTTGTTCCTCAATTTGGGAAAATCTCTTCTTAGTAATGTAATGAAGTCCAATATATCCTAACAATGCAAAAATTGCAGCGATGCCTACAATATACCATAGAATTGAGGGTTGTGAAGAGTTATCCATTATATATCCTGATAGAATGATCCCAAATAATCGAGGAATGATTCTTCTCCACCCTGATAGTGCTTGATATCTTCCTCGCATGTCTTCAGGAGAAAATAATCCTGGAACTGCCATAACATGAGGTGCATTAATAAGTTCTCCTATAGTAATTATGCCAATTGCCACAAAAAACATCCAAGAAGCGGTGTCAAATCCGAATAGTACAAATCCTATTCCATAAAGAGTTACTCCGACCCCCATGAAAATCATCGGAGGATATTTGGAAACTAATCGAGATACCCAGAATTGGCACAATACTACAATCAATGCATTCATACTAAGTAATAATCCAAAAGATCCTTCTGAGAATCCACGCTCAACCAATAAAAATACTGGTAAGGTTGTATTAAATTGCATATATATCCAAGTGGATAAGATTCCTACTAAAATAAAAAGCAAAAATTGCCAATCTTTCAACACTTTCCAATATCCAATAATACTTGAACCAAATCTCTCTTTTTGAGGAACCTCTTCCCCATTATCTATTTTTATTAGTTTCTTTCTGGGATTTGTCTCCGGAATGACAAAAAACACAATAATCGCTGTAATGAAACTGCTAACGACATCTGCGATGAAAAGAATAAGATAGTTATTTGTTGTTGCAGAGATAAATCCTCCTAGCGCGGGACCAATCGTAGCGGATAAATTGGTTGCAATTCGCATAATAGCATATCCCTCAGACCTTTTTTTGGCAGGTAAAAGGTCGATCACCATTGCCATTCTACCAGGGTGCCCAAGATCTCCTAAAAGACCGTTTAAAAATGAAAACAGATAAAATAATTCAATAGTATTAACAAATCCCATAAACAAAGTTGTAAAAGCAGAGCCAATTAGACCAAGTAATAACGCAGTTCTTCTTCCGAGTTTATCTGCGATAGCGCCACCAATTATTCCTCCAAAGATACCACCTACCGCAAGCATGGTAAATAATAATCCCACTCCTGTGTAATCTGCAGCGAATCGTTGTTTAAGATAAAATCCGAAAAACGGATATAAGAGAAAACTACCAAGCCTATCTACAAAAGTGGATAAGCTTAATACCCAAAAGGGTTTGGGAAATTCTTGAACTATTTTTTTAATTCGATTGCCTATAAAAGGTCACCTTTTGATTTATGGAGGAATAAGTAGTAAAAAGTTATGATTTAATTTCAATTTCGGGAACTGAATTCTTCCTTGATAAGAGTCCATACGCTTGTAGTATTACTCTATAACACAACTTCCAATCACAATTAGTGTAGTTAAAGGACATGATAACTTCTCCGACAAAAATAGTGTAAGAAACATTTCGGTTATATGAAATCCTAATCCAAACAGCAATTAATGGAGATATAAAAAAATGTAATTTTTTGTAAGGATCGTGGAAGTTCTCCTATCTCAAGCCATTTCTGTAGTATGGTGTGGTGCGAACTTGAGTTTTCTGAATCCTTACCTATCATCATTTTCACTACTCAAGTCGTATAAGAATAAAAAAATAAAAAGTCTAAGATTTGACTTCGACTTCGGGAATTTCGTCACTGGTTGATTGAAGTTCTACTATATTGTCAGATATGGTTTCGGCTACCGTTTCAGATTCTACATGAGTAGATCGATGTTGTTCTAGTTGTTTTTGGTATTCAGCAAAGCGTTCCTTAGTCAATTTGTATAATATTAAAAATCCTATTGTTGCTAAAGCACCAACTCCAAATATAAGGACCCAAAGCCATCTTGGATTTACTGTATCCATTAGAGAACCTGCGGCGACTACACCGAAGAGATTTGGAATAATCCAACTAAAGGACCCTATTGCCATATATCTCCCACGTTTGTCCTCAGGAGCAAATAATCCTATCATTGCTTGCATGTGAGGGGCACATAAACATTCCCCAATGGTTATCACAATCATTGCAACGAAAAACATACCCCAATTGTTAACAAATGCATACATTCCAAACCCAATGGCATAGAGGAAGACTCCAGCTGCAACCATAATAAAAGGTGGAAACTTACGTGTAGTACGGGATATAATCCATTGAAATACAATTACGAAAGCAGCATTTGCACTTATCAAGTAACCAAACCAATTTGCAGGGAATCCATGAACGTTTAGTAAGAAAACTCCCAGTGTACTATTCAGTTGCATATATACAAAGGACATCAACATCACAACAACCACATAGAACATGTATTTTCCATCACCTAATACTTGGATATATCCTTTCATTGTTTGTCCGAATCCTTTCTTTTCCGCCGATTGAGTCCCGTTAGTATCTACAGTTATATTTTTTATGCTTTGCTCTTCGGCTTTTGGTTTAGCATCAGGTCGTGACTCTGGAATTTTAACCCATACGATTATTGCAGTTATTACGCTAGTCACCGCGTCGAAAATAAACAATGCTTTGTAATTTCCAGTCGCTGTAAAGATAAATCCCCCTGCTATAGGTCCTACAAAAGCGGAGATATTGAACGCTATTCGGAATATTCCGAATCCTTCCGCCCTTTTTTCCACTGGGAGTATATCAGTTAGTAAAGCTCCTCTTGCTGGTCCCCCTACTGATCCCAATAAGCCTGATAATGCAGCTAATGCGTAAAACCACTCTAATTCCTGGATCCAAGGCATCGCGAGTGATGATAAAGCGCTTGATATCAGTCCAAATATTATAACTGGTTTTCTTCCCACTTTATCCGCCATAGCGCCACCAAAAATACCTCCAAAGATAGCTCCTGAACTAAACATAGTAAACATGAAACCAATATCACGAAAATTGACGGAAAACTGCGCACTGACGAAATAGCCAAAGAAGGGACCCAACATATATCCCCCCATTAAATCTATAAACACTGCTAGAATTATCACCCAATATTCCGTCGGATAATAATTATACGCTTTTTTAATTTTTTTAAACATATCAAGCACCCATTTAATATAAATATTATAACGTTTCATTTTTAAACTTTATTGTGACGTTGTGCGACAAAAATGTAAGGAAACGTTTGTAAATGAATCAGATGTCGAACAATTAAAAAATACCTAGGGCTACCTTTTAGCAAATGACTACATTTTCAATGTAATAATGACAAAAAAGATATCGTTTCATTTCGATAACACTATCCCTAAGTAATTTAAAACCACTTTTGTAAAACCTTACCCAAAAATGTTTTTTTTGTTGATATTATTATTAACATGGGACGAGGGCTAAATTCGAAATTACTCTTTTTTTTTGTTGGGTGTAAGTTTGAATAGAATATCAAGACCGGAGGAATGAATCATTCTGCTATTTATCTAGAGCAAGATCTCAAACATGATATTTTTAATCAAATTTTTGGAACAATTATTGGTGGTTTAGCTGCGTTAATAGTAATTGGGTTTTATATAATATAATTCGAAGGATGAAGCGTAATAAATAATAAAATCGTAAGATATAATCATGGAAAATCAAAACTACAAAAACTTTGCAATTGCCATCTTAATTAGAGGGTTTTTTTTAATTCTCCATTCACTGTTCATAATCTTGTTTCGAATCTATCTATTGATCCCAGAAAGGTTTCCTTTCGAACTTTTCAATACATTATCCGACATCTCATTAATTTTTGCAATAATTGGGTTAGCTATTAGTTTGATTGTTGCAGTTTTTGGCTTATTTTTAAAAAAGCATTACAATACAGTTGAAGTTAAGCGCTTTGGGATATCATTGCTAATTAGCATCATTCTTGATCTTATTGCGATTTTTTACCCAATTCTTCACAACATACTTGTATATAATTTAGTAGGATTCAATGATGTTCTGTTTGAACTCGGTCCAGGAATAGCAGGATTGCTGTATATTATAGCCAGCATCATTCGAATAGTGGGATGGAAAAACTTCACGAAATTTTCGGAGATAAATTTGTCAAAGAAAAGGACCAAAGGATCAATTTGGATAAGGATATACCTATTTATTATAGTAGGAATGTACTCATTGACACTCTTTCATCATATTGTTGAAACTTTATATTTAGATGCAGCATTGGATATTTCCCAATTATATTCGACAGTTTTAATCATGTATCGATATATTGGTTTGACACTAAGTATTTTGATTCCAATTTTTGAAATCACTGGTCACCTTTGGGTAGGCTTGAAATTACAAGATTAGTCTTAATTTTATTTTTATTGTATCCAATTTTGTCCAATTTAATAACATGTTATAAACCATCAAAAGAAATGGATTATAGGGATTATTCTTATATGCAGTGTTAAATAAAAAATGCAATATGGAGAGGAAGAATTCCATCCTTTTAGGAAAAATTGGATTCGGTTTTCTAATCGGTTTCACCGTTATCATTTTTGTGGAAAGTGTTTTATCTTTATTGAGTATATTTCCTCAAGTTAATACTAATCCTATTGATATTCTCTATCCTATCACATTCTGGGTAAAAATTATTATTCCCTTTATTGCAACGGTAATATTATTAATTTCTTTCATTGGGATGAAGAAATCACTTGTTGATCCTAATTCCAAAAATACACTGAAAATTATGCGAAACATCACAATCGGTTTGGTTGTTATAGTTCCTTTATCAGTGATCTATTATGTCTATGCAGGAGTAGGAGCTTGGGGGGATATGGTTGTTGCTGGGTATTTGTTTACTGCAGGGAACATAGTTCTCCAAGTACTGCTGCAATTGCCTATTTTTATCTGGTTTTATAGAGTGAAGAAGGTTCATTCACATACGCTTGAAAGAAAAATCAACATCAATCTATTAATATTAAATTTGGTGTTCTGTTCAATATTCATAGTGGGTTATCTATTTTCTATGATAATACAGTTCCAAATTGTTGAAAACACTCCAATTAGTGATGTATTATATCTTTCAATAGTGTATACTCTATCTACGATATATATTGTAATCTCTATTCTTCTTAAAATCCACGCAATAAGAAATTTCTCAAACTTGGAAAGACTTTAACTTTTAAATGAAGTGAAAAAGAGGAAAAAAAGAAAAGTTATTGAATTATTTTATTTCTCGCTTTACAACGAGATAGATTACAAACAAGCCTACTGATACAGCACTCATTAGTACCCATACGGAATAACTTGGAATTTTCGGGTTACTTTCAATAGTTACTGTTATTGAGAAGCTAGCAGTATTACCTTCGTTATCCGTAGCAATAGCCGTGATGTTTAAGTCCCCATTCCCATAAGCAGCAGGATCCAAGTTATAGGTTAATTCAGGATATGGCAAATAATTTGGCATTACTTCTGTTTCAACAATATCTCCATTTATTAGAAGTTGAATATCTTCCAAACCAGAATTATCATCTGCACCAAAAGCAACAACCGTTATAGGTTCAGTAATTATCTGTCCTTCGTAAGGATTGCGGATTGTTACAGTAGGATCAACAGTATCTTCTGGTGCTGTACCTTCATCATTTATCCCCAATTGCGTAGCTGCTATTGGACCACGATTTCCATCAACGTCTTCAACGATAAAAGTCATTCTATAATCACCTCGATCTGGTCCAAACAATTCTATCATTCCCGTCCAATTTCCAGATCCTGTGGGATCCAGAGTTAGAGGAAATCTATACGTATCTTCTGCTTGGTCCCATCCTCCCATTGCTTCGGGATCTGTTGGAATCGGCGGTTCCCAATTGCTAGGAACTACTCTAACATGTGCACTATCAATAACAGTAGTATGTTCTATCTGCACGTTAACAGGGATAGTAACCACGACTTGATCCCATGGGAACCATTGCTTTATTGGTATTTTGAGATAGAATGGCGGTAGAATGAATATATCTTGACACGGACCGCAGATGAAAAGAAGGTTAGCATCAATCCCATCACCCCCATTCGGAAGTATCCCCCAAGCATTAACAGGGTGTCCAATGGCATCGTGGCTATCTTCTATATGTGGTTCTTGTGAAGTCCCATAACCTAAGGCAGTAATATCGACGTTAGCATGAGCAAATGCCTCTCCTACCGAATAGCCTGCTACTAAGTATGGAAAGAAGTTATCTGCAAACATTGCCCGATTAGGTGGTGTTGGACTTAAATACGAACTTAAACTAGGTGCAGTCGAGGTAATAATAATTCGATTATCATCCGAAGGTTCATCTAAAAAGGTACCTGCACTACAAGCTTCATAAATTACTAGAATTCGATCACAACCTGAAGCTGCTTCAAATGCAGCCAGATCTTCGTCTAATTCCGCCGCAGTATAGGAACCAAATGGTGTGATTGACATGGAATTAGAACCCCCGTGACTTACCATATAGACACCAAGAAAGCCACTCGCACCTACTTTTGAAGGAGCCCAAGTCTGGAATGCATATTCGAGACTGGCATCTGACGTAATATTATCTTCAAATGCAGTATAACCTTTATCATAATCAGCAACAATGTAATATATGTCCTCTTCATCAATACCGCAAGCTTGAACTTGGTGATATACCCATTGTGATGTGAGCCAAATCTGTGTTGAAAGCTCGTGATCCGATCTATCTCCACAAACAATAATCCAAGCATCTATGCAATCATTCTCAGCAATGTATGGTGGGAGAAAGTTCTTACTTAGATTAGATAGTGGAATAAAAGATAGTTGGGGAAACGAGAATAACAGTATTAGGAGTATTATTTTAGATTTTGTTTTTTGTAGCATGAAATACCCTCCTAACACCTCTATTGTGTATTAGCTTAATAAATGGATGTGGTCGAAGGTTAGTAACTGTTCTAATTGATATATATTCTTCTTATTTTTAGTCATATAAGAAGGTAGCAAACAGTAAAGACACTCATTACAAAAAATATTGGAATTCTTGGTAGTTCTGATTTTGGACAACTCATTATAGTTAAACCTATTGAAAAGCATGCCAATTTTCCAAATTTGTCCATAATCTTCGCTCTGTTATTCAAATTGCTCTAATCTGATGGAACAAGAAAAAAGGGAATTAATAGATACCAGGAAACAGCTTATATTTCACACGTTTTCTATAATCTTCGTATCCTTCCATTCATTGAATAAGCATTTCTTCTTCAGGTTTGATGCGAATTATGAGCGCAAGAATGACAAGAAATGACCCGGCTAGTCCGATAACTGACCCTAACGCAATTGGTGAACCCAACGCCCAGAAAATCGCCCCTGAATAAAGCGGATGACGGACTTTGGCATATAAACCTGTATCAATGAGTTTTTGGGCCTTATTTATATCCAGAAGCTTGGAAGCGAATGCATTCTGGACTTGTGCGATCATTAAGAATATAAACCCTGTTGCCATTACTACTAATCCAATTAACTCAGCCCATAGTGGGAGCGGAAATAATGAAGGATACCAATTAAACCGCTTTTCCAACGGGGGAAATAAAAACGCTCCGAGAAATCCAATAGTCATTAATGGCATGATATACCAATCAGATTCAGCAGATTTCTTAGTATCTTTCGTGAGACCAATTTTTTTGATTTTTGCACGGTTACGAATCACTCGTGGATTCTTTTGATTTATAATAGCGTAGCCAACAAAAGTAATTACAGCCATGACCCCTATAAGAAGCCATGCTTCTAGCCAATCCCATGCCCATTTGGAAGCTGGAAAGAGAAAAAGACCAAATACAACGACAATCATTACCGGTACTATAGAAATAAACCAGAAAGGTAAAGGGGTATCATCTTTATCGATTATTGAGTTTTTTTCAGACATGTACCCAATAATGTTTATTCATTTTTTTGTCTTTTTGCGAGCTGATTATTTTTTATATAGGCAAAAAAATATCGAATTATGGATTATGGAATTAAGCAATTGAAAAATGTCGTAAAAAGATCTGAATTGAGTCAGAAATAGGGTAGATAATTAATGGAAGCGGAAACCTTTTTTCATTTTGAAAAACAAGGACAACTCATAGAATTTCCCAAGGGAATGCCGAAACCAGGTCCTTATTATCCTTGCTTAGTGAAGATGAACAAAATCAAGGATTTTCCTTTTGAATATGCATTGTATTTTTCTACAGACCATCATCTAGGAAAAGGAGGAATCTGGCTTTATTTGTGCAATGGAATACCCTCAGAATCCAAAAACTGGAAATCTTATGACCAAGCAGTTATAGATGGAAATTTTAATTATTTAAAGGATAAACCCACCCAAAATCCGATTTATATTGATAGAAAACAAGGATTGGGGCATATGGAAACCCCTTATGTAAATATCATTGATAATAAAGTATATCTTACCTATCATAAGAATTTTCTAAGAAGTTTTGGACGAAATCAACCTACATTACTCTCGACTTCCGATGACGGAATAAATTTTCAACGGATAAATGGAGCTCGCGATTCAATTATATTGCGAAGTAAGCTTAGAAATTCCCATACAGGCTATTTTCGATGGGCAGTTAATCCATTCCATCGTATTAAACATAAATTTATTGGATATTCACTATTTCATGGAGGAAAATACTTTCAAACTGCTATGTGGGGATCCTATGATGCTATCCATTGGGATATACTCCAAATTTTTAACGCGATAGAGGGTTTAGGCATGCAAGAAGATGACAAAATTCTCAATTGGCACACTGTAGATCCTAACTCTATTCGAAGAATAGGAGAGGATCAATATGTCATAATCTGTGATGCGAGTACTAGAGCATGGGGAAATAAAGTGAGATGCACAGAATTATATGAAATATTTGTTGCTGGAGATGGGAAAACAATAACCAGACCATCCCAGAAAATTTTATCTGTTGGTAATAAAAATTCATTTGACTGTGAAGAAGTTGCTACTCCTACAACAATTCAAAAGGGGAATACAATTTATCTAATCTATGTTGGAACATCACATAAGGCACAATTAAATACTTTGATGACTGCAATCGGTGCTTTTTCAAAAAATGACGAAAAATGAGAAATCAGTTTCTTGTAGTTAAAAAGATGAAAAACGAATTCATTCACCAGTTTGCACGAGTGGAGAAAATCTCACATATTAATACAGTTTTAAGGCTTCTAAGCGAAATTTATGTTTTGAATAGTTCAAATAATTCTGTGGTTGTTATGACTTGTACTTTTTGTAGATTGCCCTTTAGTGCTTTATCGTTAGTCCATAGTTTTGCTTTAATCGCCAAAGAACAAGCAATATAGGCTATATCTTTAGGATCTGGAGATATTTCTGTTGCCTCTTTAAGAAAATCTTTAAATAAATCAACAGGAACTATTCTAATTTTATCTTTGAGAAATTCCAAAAAATCTCGAAAGTCTTCCTTAGACCTTTTTGTTTTATCAAGAATTATATCCTCATATTTGGAAAATTCGAGAAATATAAATTCTGGAGTGAACAGCTTTAAGCTTTTTGAATGGAAGAGTTTTGAGGTTATCCCATCTTTTATTAAAGCAGCAAATAATACGTTTGCGTCAAGAATTAACCTCATTTCCCCTTCTCTCACTTAAGATCTTTAATGTATTTCTCATAAACCAATTTACTTAATTCGTCACCATATTTACTTGCATCTTCAACAGTGAATGTGCTGTCTTTTAAGAATGATTCCATGAACTTTAATTGAGCTAGTTTCTTTTTTATAGATGAACGAGCAACTTCAGACCAATTAATCTCAGGAAATTGTTCCATTTCTTCTTTCATCCTTTTAGATAAAGATAAAGTTATGTTAGCCATGATATTACACTTCGCTTGTATATTATGTGTATTATGTGTATACACAAATATATCTGTTAGGGTTAAAAAATACTACAAGAAAAACTTGAATATAAATGGATTTCGCGAAAGCTCTCACGTGAATTCTCTGACTATTCTCTTTCAGCCATTTCTGGAACTACTTGTCCATCATTTCATCAGAAACCACGTTCCCATTTCCAGCCCTAAAAACCTTTCAAAATCGTAATTTGAATCATAAAACAACTTAAAATGTCACAATCTGACCATTCTACTTCAACCATTTCTGCAACCACTTGTTCATCTCTTCTTCAGAAACAACGTTTCCCTTTTCAATGTCTTCTAAACCTTTTTCAATATTGCATCGAACATAGATTTCATACATAATATCTTCATACGTAGCATTATCTGGAAGAGATTTTAGGATAGATTCAACAGTTTCCTTTGCGGATGCCATATAATGGCTAATGAAATTGGAATAAAAAAATCTGTGGTGTGCAGAAACAATTGTTCTAACATTGGAGGAATTAAATAGAGAGCGTCGAAACTATGGAATTCCCTTATCCACAATCGGTTTGGAGTTATTTTGAGAATTTTGGAGAATATCCATTGGCTGTATTTGATACCCTTCCCAAAATGTTACCTTATATTTTCAAACAGAATCCAAGTGCGAAATTTTTTGAACCTTTGTATACATGGGAACTCCTTTATAGCGAAGATTATAAAAAATCCTTTCTGGATCTTGTGAATGACCTACCGGATTGGCAAGAAAAATTTACAACGAGATTATCAAGGAGTCCGACTGGGAAGAATATTATCCTGATAACTTTATTGATGAATTAGAAAATGCAAAAAATTGATAGAGAAATGAATATTTTTTATTTCTTTTTAGCCGAAGCTTTACCTTTAATTAAATCGTAAGCATCGATTAATTCAAGGATATACTACACCGGAATACCGAGAATAAACATATTCATTGGGTGTTGTATTATTCAAGTTTTTGAAAAGAAGGATGTTGCATAAATTTCTTCCAGTCTAAAATCTGTTGATTATAATATTGAGGAATGTTCCTAATGATCCGCTCCAATTCGTTATCTTGGGTTACCAATATTGCTTTGTGAAAAATCGCAGTACCTGCAATTAAGCAATCAAATAGATCAGTATGCCCTTCAGATCGGATATTCAGCGCAATGTTACTAATCTCTGGGTGTAAAAGAGGATTGACAATTACAAGAACGGGATTTTCCACAATAGATCGTGTTGCCATCGGATAACGATTTAAAATATTCTTATCGTCTTGTAACTTGAATTCTCTGATCAACTTATATAATGCTTCCAGCATCGTAACTGATGGAATGTATAAGGAAATTTTACTATTGTTGCCATTTAATAATGAGATTAGGTTTTTTTCAAGATCCTTCAACCCGTCCACTTCAATACCATATAATGGTAGAATATAAGTGGTATCTAACACAATTTTTTGGATAGTGGAACTCATTTAGCCACCAATTCTTCATGTTTCTTACCCTCTTCATTGATTTCCTGTTCTAATTCGTCAGGAGTTCCATGAGCGATTTTAGGCATTTTTAGTAGTTCTTCAACTGAATAAACTTTCTTTACTGTCAATACACCAGGACTTGCTTCTATAATCACTTTATCCCCAGGAGTTATTCCAGATAATTCTCGTAGCGCCTTTTTGGGAAGTATTTCACCTTTTTTCCCTACTATGGTCTCATCTTGTGTTGACATAAAATAACTAATGATTCCGAGTTAATATGTGTTTTCGGAAAATAGAAGTAAATTCTGAAATCGAGAATGAAATGAAAGAAAAGAGATAGGAAAAAAATTGTTTATTTCTTTTTGGGTGTAGCTTTTGCACCTTTGATTAAATCATAGGTATCGATTAATTCCAAGATTCCATACACTGGAATACCGTGATTATCACGATCATTCGCATCACTGAGGTTTCTCCAGCAGAATGGACACTCTGTCAACATGATATCAGCTTTAACTGCTTCTGCTTCGTCTAGACGTCTGCTTGCTGTATTTAAACTGAATTCAGGATACTGAGCCCTTACACCACCACCGGCACCACAACAGAACGAGTCTTGCTTTATACGATACATTTCATTGAATGTAATGCCTGGTAGTGCTCGAATGATCGTTCGTGGAACTTCAAACCAATCCTCAACTTTCTTGTTTAACTTTCGCTTATCCATGAAGAGGTTGTCAGATTCCGCAATTAGCTCGTGTTTGAAATGCTCGGCGAAATGACGACCTGTATGACAAGGATCGTGATAAGTAACGGTTTTTCCCACCAGATCTTTATGCTCTTTGAATTCAATTTTGCCTTCTGATACGAGATTGGCAATCAATTCCATTGCGTGCATAGTTTTGAATGTATTTTTCTCACCCGTCCATTTTGGATAATCGATGGTCAAAGTTCGGTAACAGCCTGCACAGGAAAATAATACCATGTCATAATTTGAAAAAAGCGCAAGATTATCGTTCATTAAGCGTTTGGCGGTCTCTGTTTTACCAACTCGGAAAAATGGACTACCACAACATACTTCTTCGGTTAAAACGGTAATATCTAGCCCAACTTTCTGAAGGAGTTTCACAGTTGCGCCTGCAATATTTTTCTGGCGATAAGCTGCTGTGCATCCCACAAAGTATGCAATTTTAGCATCTTTTTTGTTCAAGATTTTAGGATCAATACCGGCTTCTTCAACCCAATTCATACGGTCGACTTTCTTTCCACCATACGGATTGTCTTCCTTCTTAGTAATTCCATCGACTAAGTCGTGTTTATCTCGAGCAGGTACTCCAGCTTCTAACACTGCTGCACGTAATGCCTCGATAATGTCTACAGTGCGCACGTCGTTCTCACATTGTTCTTCACAAAGGCCACACGTGATGCAAGGATAGATTACCTCTGCCACATTCTCATCAAGTTCAATCTCGCCTTCCAGAACGGCTCGTGCAATCCAAACTTTGCCAGCATTGGAGTATGCTTCCCAACCATATTCAATTTGTGCGGGGCAAGATCTCAACATACCTTCGTAGAGTACACCTTCTTTTCCGAATGTTCCTTTATGTTCACCAACACCTTTGCGGCTAGGTTCACCCGAATACGCAAATAAGCAAGCTTTACAATGTATACATCTGTAAATATCGGTTTTTAATTCTTTTAGTCTTTCCATGATTCTTCAACTCCGCCTATGGCAGCATTAGTCTCCCGGGGTGCATTATATAGTTCGGATCAAACATTTCTTTGACCTTACGTAGGTATTTCAGATACATACCTGCTTGGGAATACATCATGGGAGCGTGTACGTAAGGGTCTGGTCTGTAGTTAATCCATCCGTGCTTCAAACACATTTCTGAACTTTCTCGGTTCATATCTTGAACACGTTGGAAGTCTTCTGGTTTACTCGAATCAAAGCATACAATAGGCATACAAATGGCTTGTCTGCAACGTTCAATGCTTGCAACCCACATAACCTCCGGGAAGTCATACTTCTTTAAGATTTTATTATATTCCACACAGAAATCAGCGCATTCATTCCATGGAGTATACCATGTGATGAATAAGAATCCTGCCTCATAGTAGGAATATGGAATTGCTATCTTATTGGGTTTCTTCAATCGCGATGCTATTTGTTTGGGATGGAGTTTCCATTCCTTGATAGCTTCGGGATCTTTACATTTTGGATTCTTCTTGAAGTCATTTGCATATTTATCGATTGTTTTCTCTACAAATGCCTGCTCTTCTGCTGTTTGTGCCCAAATTTCCCAGTTCATCCACCATTCTGGTACTCCGATTTTTTTGTAGAAGTCATATTCAGCAGGAACTTTATCTTTTGGCCATCTAGTCATGATTAGCGGCCAGTTTCCTCCTTGAACCATTACTGTATTGTGTGCTATTCCAAATTCTAATTTCCCTAATTCTAATGTAAGATTTTGCATATCGTAGGGATTAGACATTGCCCAAGCTTTTATGGTTTTATGCTCTGGGTGTGGATAAATTTTCACGACACCTTTTGTGAAGACACCCATCGCCCCTTGTGAGCCCATAAACATACTAAAAAGTTCTGGACCTAGACCCCATTTGTAAAATGGTTTAACCCCGTGAAGTGCCCAAGAGCCTAATTTGATGATATCCCCGGTTGGGAGGCATACCTCGCCGCCCATGAAGTTGTCGCCTTGTGGACCTACAGAACTGGTGTAGAGAGAGAAACCACGATCAATGGCATCACCCATTACAGTAGCAGCAGGAGGTGCTCCGTCTGCTATTGGGGGGCAAAATGCAGGATGGTATTTCTCCATGTAAGCCCACAATTCACCTGCGGTAACTCCTGGTTCAATAACGGCATATCGGGAATCTTCATCAATTTCGATAATTCGGTTCATCCGGGATAAATCTAATTGCACGCCTCCTGGTTTAATAAGCGCACATCCAAATCCACCAGATAATCCACCACTAATAGGGGATACGGGGATCTTACGTGTACTACACCAAACGAGTATTTTACGCACTTCTTCCGTATATCTCGGACGAATAATGACCTCGGCAATTTGACTTTCAAGCCCCATAACTGACTTTGCCAAATAAGAAGCTCGAATTGCAGGATTATCAGAAACATATTGTTTTCCAACAATCGATTCAAAGTACTCGATGTCTCTTTTTTCAATATTATTGTAATGTGTCATATAGCAATCACAAAATTCTCTTATAAGAAAGTTAAGCCTAACTCATCTCAGCTCCATATAAATTTTTTTTAACGTACGTTAAAAAAAACGGGAATTATACTGTTTATTTGGTCGGAGTGCTTCACAGATAAAGTAAAATTATTCCTTAGTTAATGAAGCATTTAAACAGTGATTGTTAGATCTTATTCGCATCAAAAATTCATACTCAAATGAACTTCAGTTCCATCGCTCTTCCACGATAAAAAGATCAATGAGAGGTCAACTTAAGTAATTATTTAGTTCACAATTGGAAATTCTATACTTCAACTGTCTTTTTATCAAAGGAACGTTAGAAATTAATAGCCAATTTGATATGAATTATACATGGATATAGATTCTGGTAGAGTGGACCGATATCGCAAGAAATTAGGATTCCTTCAGCAAAACATCACAAGATTGCGAGAATGGATGGGAAGATCCTCTCTTAAAATAATTAAAGAGAAAGAAGATATACAGTCACTGTACGGCATTTTTCATGCAGCTCAAAATGCCATTGAATCTATTATTGACATTATCGCTATGGTGTGTAAAGATCTTATAAATCTTGCAGAAGACAGACTATCCAATATAGAAAACATAATACGCAAAAATGTAATTCCACAAGATCTCAAGAGCGGAATTATTGAGTTAACAGGTCTGCGAAATCGATTAGTTCATGAGTATAATGGAATTATTGATGAATTTGCGTGGTCTGCTATTTGGGAAAATATTCATACGATGAATGAATTTCATAAGGAGATTACTGCATGGCTAAACCAGATGATAAATTGATAAAAGATTTACAAGAGCGATTTAAATTTCTGTGTAAGGACCCTCGAGTTTTGGGAGTAGTGCTTTATGGTTCATTTGCCACAGGGGAATATCATACTATGAGTGATATTGATATTTGTATCGTTGCCCCCCACCAAGATCATTATCCAATTTATAAAACATACGCATCAGGAATTTCTGGAAATATTGACAAATTTGATATTCGGTTCTTTGATGAACTACCTTTATTAATACGCGGAGAGATCATCGAGAAAGGAATTTTGCTATGCACAAAAGATATGGGAGAATTGACTGAATACTATTATTTTTCTACTCGTAAAGAATTAGCAGACCATCGCTATCGTATGAGTTACATATAATTTTTTACGTTGAATTTAATAAAAACTCAGGAGACTATTGATGGAAAGATATTCTATTCCAAAATCCATGTGTCAATAATTTTCTCAATCTAAGTATAAAATTCTATTCCATAAGATTTTTTGAATTTTACCAGGTATGCATTATAAGCGGAAACAACGAGATCATCTTGCTTAGAGGCAATTTATATCCTTAAAAATAAAAAGTGAATAGTATGGCAAAAGGAAGTAGCAGTGCAGCAGGGGCGATAATTCTCAGTTTAATCCTGTTTGTAGGTGTGGGCTTAGGTGCTTATTTTGGATTACCTATGTTTTTTCCTGGGATGAGCACACCCGCTTATGTATATCAAGAATTTGATAATGAAATCATAATTTATGATTCGGATCTTGCATGGCAAAATCTAACAGGAATTGAACTAAATTTTACTAAACAGCATGATTCAAAAATTGAAGCCACATTCAATTCGCTACTCATGTTAGGGTATCTCAGTGATAATCGTATGGTTTATGAAATTGCTCTTTGTGTAGAAAATGGTGGTAATCGAACGACATATGTGGGATACTTGGATACTGGTATTCAATCCATTCGGGAAGTGACAACTTCGTTTATGTTAACATATACAACGGCAATATTACCAGCGGGAACCTATCGGGTTTATGTAATGGCGCGGTCATTGTTTGATCTTGATCCGGAATATGGGTATGCGCTTTTCAATAATGCTATTGTAGATTATAATTCCAGTCTCACAATTCAAGAAATTCTCTAATTTTTTTTTATTCGGTACAACCACTCAAAATCGATCTTAATATTCGAATAACACCACAATAACATTCGACTTCTAAAGTGCAAGATGGCTGGATTATATTGTGTGTGATTAAGATGGAGATAGAAAACCAGACCCTTCCTGAATTTAAGTTTCAAGATGTAATTACCGGCTTGGAACATAATGAATGCCCTCATTGCCATCAGACGAAATTAAGCTATGATGTGCAAGATGATTCGATCTATGTTGAATGTGGATGCGGTAACTTCAAAGTGAGTGCATTCAGGGATAAATTCAACGGTGCGTTGTTATTGTATTACATTAATGAAACAATGACAGGGTACGTGGATGAACGCAATTTATATGAATTACAACATGTGCTTTATCGGAATCGGACCATTAAGAAACGTCTGTTCACCTTAGATCTCCAAAAGCAAATTTTATAACGCATTTTTCGATTTTTTCTGTTCTTATATTAAATTTTTAAATTCGAATAATCTACTAAAGATTTATGTCAAATCTTAAATTTACGAATTTTGGAAAAATGATTTTAGTACGTGCCTATTTCTCAATTTTTAGTATGATTCTTGGATTGATATTTATCATTAGAACAATATTATTGATGTTTGTGCCAATTTACAGTCCATTTTATAGGATTTTGTCCGGTATCTCATTGGCATTTGCTATAATTGGGTTAGTAATAACGCTACTCATTGTAATAACCGCGAATCAGTTAACTCTAGTTGACAACCATCCGTTCTTAAAAAAATTCTATTCCAGACTGCTAGTTAGTTTTATTTTAGCAACTGTTGGATTAGTATATCCAATAATACATACTTTGATCGTTAGATGGATCTGGTATACAACTACCTTCACAGAACAACTCGGGTTTATAATTGCAAATATCATTGGACTAATGGGAATAATCCCGGTAATTTCAGCATGGTCATTTTTCAGTAAATATTCAACTGATAGAAGATACAATCCAAATATTGCACAAGGAAGCAACTTAATTAGAATTGGGGCTATATTATCTATATTTTCAGGAATCTTTGCTATTCTCGATTCAATATTTATATATTTTATTATCTTTGGTGGAATTCCCTATAATATACTAATAACGATTATTTTGTGGGTAATTTTGATTGGGAGTATGCTGCTTGATATAATTATTCCCATCCTTTTCATCATTGGTTATTTCAAAGTAGGAAAATCAATTCAGAGTGTAACTATATCATCTAATATAGAGCCGACTTTA
>SDNX01000107.1 GCA_004524545.1 Promethearchaeota archaeon | reverse complement strand
TTGGACTTAGGAACAACAGCTTCTGTTGTTAAATATTTCTCAGAATACCGGATAGACAATCCTAGAAAAGCGATCCATTATATGCAAATTTTTACTTTTTGGCAACTATTCACAGGAGTGGGCCAATTCGCTACAGTTTCCATAATTTCTCTCTGGATAATACCAAGCACGGGTTTAGCACATTTTTCCTGGTTTTTCTTGTTCCACTCATTGATTCAGTTCCCGGGATTCTTGGCTATTATGGCAATTTTCTTCCAAGCAAATCAAAGGTTTGATCTCCATCAGATCTTGGAGCTCATTGGAGGTATAATAGTTGCTCTAATCGCGCAATGGGGAGGAATCCTTTTATTCCGTTTTATCTTCCGAAATAATGTTCAATTCGGAGAAAGCTTTGGAGCAACCCTTGGATATATGGTTGGTTCTTGGATGGGAGGTTTTCTTTCATTCATATTTGGGATAGTGCTTTTTAAAAAGGTATTTTCTAAAGATTTGAAAATTTCTCGCATATTTTTCCGTATAGATTTCAGTTGGGATGAATTTAAGCATGTTTTAAAATACGGACTTGTGCTTATTTTAGGTAATGTTTTTGTTCCTTTGGTGTGGACAATCCAAACTTTTTTGGTATCTAAATATGTTATTGATTATTCTAGTGAGATTGCCTATTTCGAATTAACCTTAACTATAATTGGAATCCTCTCGCTTGTAGGTATTTTCTTTAATGGCTCTTTGCCCAGTTTGAGTGAAGCTACGGGAAATAAAAAATTTAAATTACGAAATTATTTATACATACAAAATCTGAGATGGGGAAATCTATTATTATTCTTTTTAGGCGGATTTTTGTATGTGGTGGGTCCTATGATAATAGAATTCTCAGGAGAGTCTTGGGAAAGAGCACAAATCTTCTTTTTAGGTTGGCTTTTGCATGGACTTTTAGGTCCTCCATCTTGGTTTTCCGATAAAGTTTTTCAACAAGATGAGAACGCGGTAAAATATAATACATTTATGTGGATATTAGAACAAGGAATTCGTTTAATTTTGTTATTAATCCTAGTTCCAATAATGAAAAGTATGAAGGCTGTGATCTGGGCGTACAATCCTGCGCTACTAGCCAAAGATATAGTGGCTTTCATCATAATTCGGTACAAGATGAAAATTCAGCCCAAACATTATTGGTATAAAGTTTGGATTGCACCGCTTATTTCGGCAGTGTTGTCATTTGGAATATTTTACGGGGTATCATTGTTATTTGGTGATATAAACATATTAAAAACCATCTTTATTTTTCTGTTCGGGTTCATGGTGTCCCAACCATTGTACTACACCTTTTTGGGGTATTTCGGTGCATTTGACCCAAACAGTCTAAAAGAATTTAATAAAGGAACCAAAATGATTATGCCTGGAATTCGTTCTTTGGCGAGAAGTCTTTATTGGGCTGTATATTTTGGAGCAGTAATATTGAAATCACCTTTCCACGAGAAATATCCCATCGATATTTATGATGAGGCAATTCAAGAGGCAAAAGAGTTGACGGAACAAAAACGCATTCTTGAGTACTGATCTTGTTTGGGATCCTTTTTCTGATAATAATTGACTGCACGAGATTTTTAATTGAGTAACCGCATAAGAGAAGTATACTAAAAAACGTTGAGTGTAAAGCGTGTCAGAAAAAACATGTCCACATTGTGGTAGGGCTGTTCGAGACGGTGATAAATTCTGCATCTTCTGTGGCAAGCCCTTATTAACGGATTTCTCAAAAACTATAAAAGAATCGACAGAAAAGAAGGGAACTATTCTTTTTCCAACGCAAGAACCACCTACTGAAGAGGAAGAATCCAAAGATGAGGTAACTCCATTTGAATCAGGTGATCTTGCCCCACCTGAAGAGAAATCACAGAAAAAGAAGGATACCATTCCATTCGATCCAGAAGAGGATGATGAACTCTTAGAAGCTCTGGAGATGGAGGATGAGATGCGTGAGCAATTTGAAATGAAAATGGAGTTAGCTGTTCTCAATGGAAAAAAGGATAAACTAAAAGAAAAATTGAATAAATTGCTTGGGGATGTTAAATCCGAACGATATGAACTAGATATTGATTTTGCAAAAGAAGTAAATATGCGCTTAGAAGCGGTAAAAGAAGTTCAAAGAGATTTACAATCCCAATTTGATGAAGTTCTAGATCGATTAGGAACATTCAAGCTTGATGCATTCCTAATTACAATTGAAGAAAAACGTGCTCAACTCACTGAACTAAAACGTAAATTCAAATTAGGTAAGATTAAACAAAGCATTTTCGAACAATTGAAACGTGAGTACGCAACAGATTACCGTAAAGCACAAGAAGAACTGGTTCAAATTGAGAAACAAGTCAGAAACTGGATTTCTAAGTTAAAGTCTGAGATTAATCAAGAAGAAATTAAAATCAAGCTTTTAGAAGGTCGATTAAATACTAAAGAACTTGATAAAGAGACTTTTGACCAGAAAAAAGAGGAAATCCTCAGACAAATCGAGGAATTTAAACAGAAAATAACCGTACTAAGTAATTATACGGGAAAATAAGAGTTTAAAAAATAAGGTACATATCAAAAGATGATTTAGATGCGACAACGGCAAGTTAACACTCTAATTATTTTTCTTATTGCAGTTAGTTTATTGGCACTCGGATTAACAATGGGGGACCATACGACAATTGCAGCAGATTATCTTAATATGATAGTTGGAGCATAATTTAGCTCAAAAAGATAATAATAAAAAGGGTTATTCAAGGAATTTCTGTATTTTTTCAGGTTTTGCGATTTTTTGAGAACCAGTGGTAAATTTCGGTTTTGTCAATTTTTCATCTTGTTTTTTAGCTCTTTTCATTTTCTTGTAATGATCTTTACAAATATTAAACCGTCGTGCACCTTTTTGTTTCGTAATTAAAAGCCCAGTTTTCTTTATACTAGGTTCATATTCGGAAATCGACAAAGTATGAATCGATTCTTTAAAACATTGTTTTCCATTTTCTTTTATATGGCATGTTTTGCTAGTGGGCTTTGTAGAACTGGCTGCAGGAATGGGTATTCTCTTTGGTCGCGAACTTTTATTTATTGCTAGGCTAGATGTTTTGGGTTTGTGTTTCGGATTCATCTTAGGAATGTATAATCACCACTGCACTGAATATAATGCCAAGTATTGTGGAATTCCATTTTAATTTTTTGAAAAAAAACAAATAATACTAAATCGGTCAAGAATATTATCAAAGTGTAATGTCACCTAGTGGACCTAATTTCAATTCCATCCGAGATATATTGAAAAACTCTCCTCCAAATCGATTAAAAAGTAGTGTTTTGAAACATTCAGCCGTTTTAATTTTATTATTGAACCATTCGGATTCCTATTCTCTAGTTTTAACCCAACGAACCAGAAAAATGAAGCACCATAGTGGAGAGATTTCATTTCCAGGGGGACGATACGATCCCACAACAGATGAAAATATGATTTCTACAGCACTTCGTGAATGTGAAGAAGAAATTGGCATTAATCGGGATGAAGTTGAAATCTTAGGTCAATTAGATGATGTTCCGACCATGACAGGATATATAATCACCCCCGTTATAGGAAAAATAGACAATGGCCATCCCAAATTCTCCCGTAGCGAAGTAGAAGTAGAACAAATTTTTACCATTCCAATAACCTTTTTCTTGGATCCAAAGAATTATCGAGAACAAACCATGCGTGTAGAAGGAAAGAAATTTCCAATTTTTATGTTTGATTATTATTATGAATCAAAACTTAATACCATCTGGGGGGCTACTGCTCATATACTAGTGGATTACGTGAAAAAAATTCACCAATATAATCCCTCTACATTGCCATATACACGCTACTCCATGGAAGAAATAGAAGAGATTGTACAGGCAAGAAAAATGAAATCGTTTAGTAAACGAAGGAAAAAATATGCAGAAAACATCCTAAAAGGGAAGGAAAGCGACAAATGAATCCTGAAAAACCAAAAATTAACGGAATTACAGAGTTCCGGTCCTTCTTAATAGGATTGGTAGGACATGTGGATAGCGGTAAAACAGCAATTGCTAAGCAACTTACGCAAATAGTGTCCACTTCGGGATTGGATGCTCACCCCCAGAGCAAAGAGCGAGGAATAACTATTGATTTGGGGTTTACATCTTTTATCGAAGATGATCTGCTTATCACTTTAGTAGATGCTCCAGGACATGCAGATTTAATTCGAAGTGTAGTCGCATCGGCTCGAATTATTGATGGGGCTATAGTTGTCATTGATGGAAAAGAAGGAATCCAAGTTCAAACCGCAGAACATATGGTTATCTTAGAATTATTAGGAATTTCGAATGTGATTTTTGTAATCAATAAAATTGATGCGGTTTCTGCTGAAAAAATACTCCAGATTAAGCTGCAACTAAATAACTTACTTGTAAATACCATTTTTGCAGGAAATAAGAAAATACTAGAGGTTTCGGCAAAAAATGGTACGGGTATATCCGATTTGCGAAAAGATATTACGAATTGGGTGACAAATTTCCCAAAAACTCCATTCAACTCAAACTTATCCGCATTTCCTATTGATCATCATTTTCCGAAAAAAGGAATTGGAGCGATAGTCACTGGAACCACGCAAGGATCGTTTAGTGTGGGAGATAGATTAACTGTAATCCCGCATCTTTCTGAGGTGAAAGTAAAAAACGCTCAAATCTATCACCAAAATGTAGAAAAAGTGCCCCATGGATTTCGCGCAGGATTGGTTATTTCAGGTATTGAAATTGATCAACTTCAACGGGGTGATATTTTGACTCGCACACCGAAACAATACCAAAAAGCGGAATTACTTGAAGTTGAGATCAATTTCAGCCGTCATTTCCAAAAATCCATTCGGTTTGGAAGCCAAATTGATGTTACAAATGGAATGGTAACAACTAGCGCACGCGTGTTTCCCTTTTACTATGGAGATCAAGAGATACGCATGAAAGTAGATGAGATAAATTATCAACAAATCAAAGCATGGAAAAAAGAAAATCTAAACTATGGTGCATTTCTCTGGTTTCAGCACCTACAGCTTCTGTTGCCTGAAGAAAAATTAGTGTTATCTAAATTAGATTTATCACCTTCTACTCTCAGATTTTTTGGAACCGCTCAAATAAAGCAAATACTCCCCTCAAAACCAAATCCTGAAGTGCATTACATAAAGACGAAAAGGGGCAAAATTAAAAACCCCCAGTATTCTGACACGACAATATTAGTGGAAGGTCTTGCTCAATCCAAAGAAGGCGCAAAAACACTGATACAATCGAAATTGGAACCTCCTTTTGGAATTATTACGAACATTTTTGGGGGAAAGGGCGTTGTAGTTGCTGAAAAACCTAAAAATCATGCATGTGCAATAGGGGATATTGTATCTTTGCGACTCCAGAGATCAATAAAAATTAGTAAAAATAAATCGTACAATTAATACATAGCAGAGCTTAGGGCTACACCTTCAAGTAGCGGCATCAATTCTCGATATGCTTTTCGTAATCGATGGAAATAATATCCGAGTTTAGACTCCTTTCGGCAATGCGTCAACAACATGAATTTTGTTCCGGGATCACCCACTGTAATGATTGTAAATCCTTCATCTCCTGTAATTACGATGTCTCTTAATTCACCATAGGCAAGTCCTTGTGAGAGTTTTTCTCCTAAAGAAATTAACGCAGCTGGTCCAGCACTATGCAAATCCGCTGAAATTTCAGGATTTCCAAGGCTTGAACTAGCAATTCTTAAGCCCGTTTTGGTAATAATAGCAGTGCCTTCCAGATCGGTAGAAGACTCTAACTTTTCAAGGTGCTGCATTAATTTAATCTGGAGCTCTTTTTTCATATCGACTTCTTGTGTCACTATGTTCACACTGGCTTACTAGTATATAATAACAAAGAAGTACGTGGTTAAAACTTTTTGTTGATTAGGTTTTCTTTGCAAAACGAATTGGGGTTGCCATGAAATCGGATTTTTGGAAGGCTTCTCCATACGTAAATCCACCTTGAAATCCCCGTACAAGTGCCAAACCCTCCACAAAATTTTCAATACCAGGAAGAACTCCCATTTGAGATTCAAATTTCCTTAGAACCTCCAATTTTGGAGTAATATCCCCAATGTCTACAATAGAATGGGGAAATTCGAATAGATCAGTGACCTCAAATGTATAAAGAATTGGCACACGAATCGGATCTCCAAGTTCGGGAAGTATATTTTCTGATGCTTTCCACCACGCTTCTGTAACTAGATCATGACAATTTCGATGATCTCGGTGTTTACTTGGAGATTTGTGGGTGAAAATCTGTGAAGGACGATACTTTCGTATGATTTCGATTACTTGATGGTAATTTTTAAGGTCATTTTGGAGGTTTTGGCAGGGATTGTCTAAGAAAATATGTTCTTTTATTCCAAGCAGGAGATCAGATTCTAAAGATTCCTTCCTTCGTTTTTCGACAATGGTTGTTTTTTCTTCTTCATTAGAATATCCAGTATCTCCTATAGTGCAGGTAATCAATACAATATCTTTAATCTCTTTGATATTTAGAATCATTCCGGCCATGCCGATTACTGCATCGTCACTATGAGCTTCAAAAATAAGAATAGTATCTTTGGATGCCATATATCACTTTATCAGTTAGACAAATAAATAAGCTTGATGAATTAGGTCAGATACCATCGAACTAGCGAATTACTTGAGGGAGAATATGCATTCGCACCTAGAGAAACATAATCCCCATTCACTGTGTATTGCCACCAATGGTGTTCTGCATCATTTTCAATAATTCCGTTAATACCGGTAATAAAATACGTTGGATGAGCCCACCACGATATTTCATATTCAATATCACAATGCAAGTTCAAGACATCAAAAATTGTAGTGTAATGGTCTGTTAAGTTAATGTTTTCATAGAGTTCGGTGGTGCCATTCGCTTCACCATAATAAATTTCGAGTGTTATATTCGAAATCGACTCGGGAAAAGTTAATCGCTGTGGATCTGTGTCCCATGAATAATCAGAATTAACCCCATTACTACTCGGTCTGAACCAATCCGTCCCAAAATAAAGTACATTACCAATTATAACGATCCCGATTACTAGAGAAAGTGAAATTAAGATATTGCGTAGTTTGGTTTTTTCCATTATATTTTTCCACAACTATACTTTATTTTGGGTTGTTTTTTTCTTGCTTCTTAAAGAGAGCCCAAGTACTGTAGCTACGATAACAGCTCCTAATGCTATTAATGAGTATCCTGGAATTGTTGGTTGCGGTTGTGGGATATATTTCGGACCATAGGGTACTAATTTGCACCAGTAATTGCCGAAT
>SDNX01000106.1 GCA_004524545.1 Promethearchaeota archaeon | reverse complement strand
TGTTAACATACTCACAAACATAGCTACAACGCACAAATCTTCAGCCACGTTCGTTTTCTGATTCCATAAATTTTGTATAAGAGTTTTGAGCCCTGATTGGAACTTTGGATTTTTTGGATCGATTTCCAATGATACGAGGTCTCTAACAGTATAGAAAGTAGATATCCATTTTGGCCCATAATATCCATTCCCCCAAGTTTGAGATTTAGCGTCATAGAATGAGAGAAACTTCTGTATCCATCCCTGTTCAGTATATTCATAGGATTCAGAAAGAAGATATTTTTTAGTCAATCTCTGTACAGAAGGATCGGACTGAAGTAACCATTCGATAATGTTCATTATTTCCCAATGATTTTGAGGAAAAAAATATGTTTTGCTTTTACATAGAGCATTTCTCCGAATAAGAGTCACAATTGCGTCAATTAATTGTTGATGAGCAAGATTTAATTAAACTGATTAAGAAAATTGAGGAGCAATAAGTATGAGTAGATTTTGTCTTCCCGTCCCGATGAATATTCCACCATAATTTCTGAGAAAAATCACAGTTCATTCTCACCAACCCACTCGAAAATCACATATATTTTCGAGTATTATATATCATATGGAATCTCAATTTATACTAAAAGTGGGGTCAAAAGGAGAGATATTTCCTCCAAAAGAAATTCGCACCGCTACTGGGTTAGAGCCAGGTCAAAAGATTCTTTTACAAGTTCATGGAAAACATATTCTTATTCAAAAAATTGAATCTGCTGAAGATATTTTGAATCGACCAGCGAAAGCAAAAATTTCCTATCATGTTCTTCAAGACTTGGAAAGTGAATTTGAATGAAAATATTCCTGGATTCAACATACCTGTTTCCCCTGATAGAAATCGAAATAACGGAAGGATGGACAAAGTCTCAATTATTGGATCTAATCTCCAAACCAGATTATCAAGGATTGTACTGTGACCTTTCGATTTTTGAGATCTTTACGAAAGTATCCAAATTGATTAACAAACACCAAATCAAACTTGAAATTGATGATGTTGTTTGTGGAATACACACTATACGATATATGCCAAAAACACGCCCCCTAAAGTGGTATAATTATTTATTTGAAGCTCCGATGTTTCTCGAATTGAAAAACCATCATTCTGATTCTATTGATTGCATGATTTTTTACTTAGCTGTTCTGAATAGTGACACCCTTGTGACCTTTAATAGAAGGATGATCAAGCACTGGAAGAACGTTGATAAAATCCGAAAATGGGTCAAAGTAATGAACCCGGGATTTTCTATTGGTTTTGATAGTTTAAAAGATGCAAAAGTTCTGTTCCTGGAATTGATTGAATAGTTGTCTCCCAAATTATACAATCTACTCATAATGGATTTGACAAAAAAACTTGTATCTAGCAAAAATTGAAGTATCAAAATTCCTTTATAATAATTAACCATGACGCAAGTTACCATGGATCGAGACCTTGCAGAAGATTTAGTCAATAGTAAACTCCGTATTATAGTGGGGGAAATTGATAAAATATTGCAAAAATGGAATTATAAATCGATTCAAGGATTTTTAAGTGATAGTCGTTCGGGAAAAATACGTGATGCCGAAGATGATGCAATAGTTATAAGAAATCTCATGGATGACAAAGAAGAACTCCTTGAAATAAAAAAAAATTGGTAAAAACGGGAGTAAAAATCTTGAAAATTGCAGAACAGAAACTCAGAATTGCATCACAAAAACTCGAAGTTCTATGTTCTGAATTAATAATTGAAAAAAAGCTGGATTTAACCCTCCGTAGACTGAGATATGTGCTGATTGATACTTGCATTCTTTATATTCAATACAATAATTATGGGGAATATTCATATTCAATTATATATTCCTCTCTCGAACGAGATCTAGCGCGATTCGACAATCATGATGCCCATTGGAATGTAGACACATCTCCTCACCATTTTCATCCAAGGAACCAATATGAGGCCGTAAAATCACCCATGAAAGGAGTTCCTTCAACAGATATGGAAGAATTAAGCAATTTTTTGAAGTTTGGTTCATGATTTTTATTTCGTTAAATTACTCCAAATTGCAAAACATGAATCAAATCTCGGATAGTGGGTTTAAGGGTCTCCTACTCTAAAAGACCTCGAATGCTCTCGAATTGGCTCGATTTAAATTAAATTTTATTAAAGATGCGATATCCGGCATTTTAAAACGATGGAATGAGGAATCGGCTCAAAAATTTTTGGAAAAAGCCAAAGATGGAACATACAGTGAAGCGGAAAATGATGCAATTTTACTTCGACAATTGCTAAAAAATGAACAGGATTTACTCGAATTAATCAAGAAGATAGAGGAGCAATAGAAATGAATGGATGGGATAAATTAGATTACGCTCAAATATTGGTTATTTTTATATGTAAAGTCCTATAAATCATGGTATGAAATTTATGTCTGAATTTGAGGGACGAGGTTATAAAATTCAAGCATTTATGCCTACATTAGCATCGGAACCTCTTCAATGGGTTGTTAAAGCATTCAAAGATGGAGAATTAGTTAAGGAGATTACGATCCCCATGAGAAAGATTCTAATGCAATGAAGACTCTAAAGGTTACAATTTTTCTTTCAAGGGTAGAATTTTTTTTTAAAATATACTCAGAAATTTCGTTTATAGCGTCTACATGTTCTTTATATAAAACACGCTTTACATTGTGTGCTCTACCTTTTATATCAATACCTCCGTCCCGTAATCTGTCAAATGTATCCCAGACTTGAAAGAGTTCTTTTGGATAATCCTTATCAATGGTGAATTTCCATTTACTCATAATTTCTATAAATCTTTCAATGTTTTCTTCTCTAGAAATATATGTAATTTTGAAGTGTCTTGCTAATAATTTTCTACGCTGTTCTACTTCCTCCAAAGTTTCTCCAGTTTTAGGTAGAAACCTATGTTTATAGATAGGATTATTTCCATGAACCACTTTTGGACGTCGAATATTAGTTGATGATTCAAGAATATACCATGCATCCTTGAAAAATGGTCTAATTACAAATTTTTCTGTTTCCAGATTTTGACCCAGGACAAATACATCATTTTCCACTTGTATATTGGTCCAGTCTTCAATTTCATTCATTTAACTATATCAACTCCAAACATAAAATTAATTTTTCAACTTAATTAATATTTCAGAGAAACATTTGTCGATTTCATAATTATTAAAAAAAAGGTGGAATTTAGGGAGAAAACCTCCCTCGGAACACCCTTGCGGGGTTGTCCGCTTTTTCCGTTCAGTTTAGGAAAAAGTTTCATCCCATTCCGAGTTTGATTTTCTTATCGTGCAGTACCTCGCCGCTTTCATTCACTACGGTAAGGTGGGCTGCACAACTTAATCAGGGGTCATAACAGCGTATGATCATTTCCAATAGATTCGTTATTCCTTCGTTAATCTCTACCATCATTAATCTCTCCTTATTTCACCCATGGATCGGGTAATTTTATTTTGCTTAGAGCATCTTGTTCCACAACTTGTTTTGCAACATGTGTGACAAGTTTATCAATTCCGCCTAAATTATGATTTGTGGCAACTAAGAGGTTTGCTTTCTTGCAAATGCCTTTCTCATCGCTTGTTAAATCATAAATCAGCGTTCCTCGTGGTGCTTCAACCATTCCGACTCCTCTTCCGGCACGTGGTTCAACATCCATCGTCTTGATATCGGTTGAAACAATATCTGGATCTTTCAAGAGGGTAGCGATATTCTCGATTGCAGCAACAGTTTCGATGATTCGTGCATAGTGAAAAGCAAATACATGAGGAGTTGGTTTTCCAAGAGTCTCTTGCATTTTCTTAAAGGCATCATTCGCTAAAGGCGTGTTCATCCGTTCACATACATTGAGCATTCCCAATGGACCAGTCTGGTATACACCGTCTGGATATCCTGCTTTCTTGATGAAGGTGTGCGTTCCGTAGTTATGAGAGGTTACATGTTCACCAATTACATCAAGATAATCTTGTGGTTTGAACTGCTCAATTTTTCCATCAGGACTGCAAATAGAAAGCATTCCATCATAGATATCATGATCTCCGTTTTCTTTAGCAACACCCAGATACCAAGTTGGGAGCACTCCAACGTTCGCAATCACGTCAAAGTAGTCGGTAACTACTTTCATGGCAATATCGACTGTTTTAAGGGTATATTCAATTTGTTGCTCCAATCCTTTCAAAAAGAAGTCTCGATGTTCTTCACTGAATGGTTGCTTCAATCCACCTGGGATTGAGACGATTGGGTGTACTGATTTACCACCGATTGCCGCGCAAAGCGCCTGACCATACTCCATCATTTCAAGTGCCATTTTTCCTTCTGCCGGTAAATCATTGAGAATACTCACGACATTGCGTCGTGCGGGATCCGCAAAAGGACCATAAATAAAATCGGGTGCTGCTAAAGCGTAGAAATGAAGCAAATGACTACTATACTGTTTCGCTTGCATTAACAAGTTTCGCACTTTGGATGCTGCGGGAGGAATTTTGACGCCCCATGCATCTTCTACGGCTTTTGATGGTGCAATATGGTGAGGAATTGGGCAGATACCACAAATTCTTGGGGTAATTCTCGGTACATGTTCCATAAACCGACCCTCCACGAATTTCTCGAAGAATCGAGTTGTGGTTACATTGAATTGGGCATCGAGTACTTTTTTCCCGTCATCTGATAAAGTCAATTTAAGACCACCATGACCCTCGAGTCTGGTGACCGGTTCTACGTGATATTCTTTTGGCATTTTTTATTCTCCTCCAAATCGTTCTTTCAAATCACCTTTACTCCTGTGGTTCTTCAGACCAATTTCGTCAGAAGAGAATCCCATTGCCAACGCAAGGATT
This sequence comes from Promethearchaeota archaeon, assembly GCA_004524545.1. Taxonomy (GTDB): domain Archaea; phylum Asgardarchaeota; class Lokiarchaeia; order Sigyniarchaeales; family Promethearchaeaceae; genus AMARA-1. The sequence goes on along the minus strand of SDNX01000106.1, from coordinate 2,746 downwards.
TCAGTCAAATACAGGACTGGTGTTTTGTATTCTGTTTCGTATTTCTTTGTCAGATTACGCTGATTGTTGTCCATATGACTAAAACACGTTGGGCAGATTGCTACTATTATATCTGCTCCACCTTTGATAGCAGAATCAAGTTTGCCCTTTAATCGTGCATAAGACACATCTGGATCGGCACGCTCAATTGCATATCCACAGCAGAGATGCTCCTCATCCCAATCAACAACAGTGGCTCCTGTTGCGGTCACAACTTTTCGAAGATTTTGAGGGGATTCGTGATTCTCCTCCACACCCATTATTTCGGTTGGACGCATATAGTGGCAACCCGTATGGCATGCTACCTTTAATCCAGTTAAAGGTTTTACAACCTTTTTCTTGATAGCATCGACTCCAACTTCATGTAACAGATAGGTTAAGAAATGCGAAACATCAATTGTTCCTTTAAACTCTTTACCTACTTCTTTGAGGATTTTATTTATCTTATTGCGTTTCTGTTCACTGTGTTTCAGTTCGTGGTTAACTACGGTTAAGGTTTGAGTGCACCCATTGCAGAGAGACACGATATTTTTGTTCTCGGCTTCTGCGAGCGACAAGTTTCTTGCTCCTAGACTCAACCATGTGGTGTGATCGGATCCTTGAATACCGATTGGGTCCGGGCAACATGAAAACGAACTTTCTTTTGGCTTTAAACCTAACTTCTCGAACACTAAACGCGCGGATTTTTCCAAATAAGGCAATCTATTACCGATCATGCATCCTGGAAACACTAAAAATTCTTCATTAGTTGTCATTTAGTTTTCCTCCTTGGGTGCTTCATAGCCAATTTTCTTATCGAAATTGGTTATCTTTAGGATCTTCTGAATTTCAGTTAAATCAGCTTTAGGTAATTCAGGCAATTCCATTTTGTCTCTTCGACGTGCAATAGCGTCTTGAAGTGGAACCGAATAACCTGTTTCCATTACCATTTTAGCTTGTTGTTGGTATGCTTCTGGAGCGAGCTGTTGTTTGATGCTTGCATTCTTCAAGATATTAAAAATATCCGTTAGAACTATATCATTTGGGCAAATTTCATCACATAAATCACATGTCTGGCAACCCCATAAAGCAAATTGATTTTTGGGTGTATCTACGAGAAGTACATGAGTTAAACCTAATAAACCCAACATAACAAGACTCCTTGGACTATACCTATCTGCTCCGACCAATTTTGTCACTGGACAAACGTCGTCACAACGACCGCATTGATAGCAGTAGTGGACTTTGTCACCCATATGGAGATCCATAACCTGTTTCTTAATTTCGTATTCTGGGAAGAACGGCATTATTTTTTCTCCTCCGTGGTATCTTCAACTCGTCCGCCAAATGTGCTTGCGGCAAGAGTGAATCTATTGAATAAGCCTGCAGGATCTAATATCTTTGCGGTTAATTCATCAGGATCTGTCCTGCTCAATGATGCATACGTGGCTAACATCTTTGCGCCTTGATCTTTTACGGATTCTGGGGGACCATAGCATCCCAAACATGGTGCATTAGCTTTATTTGGGCAGAGGGTACCGCATCCTGCTTTAGTTACTGGACCTAAACAGACGTATCCTTCTTCTAAGAAGCATTTCTCCTTATTTGGCATTCCTTCATAATCCCGTTTAATTGTCGTGTATGTTTTATCTACGATAGTTCTCTCGCAAGTAGAACATACTGACGCTTGACTGAACTTAAAGTGCTTATTGCCTCGTAATTTTGTTAAGAGCATTCCTACTAAATTATCAATGGTCTCATTTCCAGTCTCATTGAATAATAGGACTTTTTCTTCTCCTTGTTTGGTTTTGATTGTCTTCTCTTCAAATCGTTCAGGATGCTCCGCTAATCTCTGTAACACATCCCGCTCTACATATAAGAAGTCAAAGTTACCTAAACCAAGGTATAATTCCACAAATTTCTGGGCATTAATCGTGTCAATTTCGCCAAATTCTCCTTTGGATGTAACCAAATCAAATAATTGCGTTGCACGTTTCCCATCAATTTTTTTACTAACTTCGAAACATCCAACACATGGGTCTCCACTCTCAGGACACATTAATTCACAACCACCAGCGGTAATCGCTCCATAACAAATTTCACCCGCGTCTAATCGACACCCTCCTTTATTCAAGGAGCATTGTGCACAGACATTGGTATCGGATTTTTGTTTGGGGTTAGTATGCCCAAATACTGTCAACAAATACGCAAATGCTGCAACGATGTTGTCAGTGGTGGGAGGGCATCCAGGAATTTTGGCTTCCACATCAATAACTTGAGGTACGGTGAGTAGTTTGTCTAACATTTCAGGTACGTATTCGTTTGGCCATCCTCCTGGAACTTCGGACTCCACAATACTCTCCGCCTCAACAAATTTTCTCTTCAGCAAGTCTTCCTTTGTGTATAGGTTTGCTAATCCAATAACTGATCCATGATTTGCACAAGCTCCAAAGGCTACCACAATCTTACATTTCTTCCGAATGAGATGGACCATCTCTTTATCGCCTTCAGTTCTTACTCCTCCCTCGATAAATCCGACATCTACTGAACCATCGGCTCTCTCCTCGAGGGATTTGAGTTTGAAATCAACTACGGCAGGCCAATAAACGATTTCGAACTCGGGAATTAACATATAGAGCTTTAAATGTGCGTTCAGGAGTGATTGGTGGCATCCCCAGCAACTGGATAACTGCATGAATGCAAATGTTAATTTTGCCATCTTTTTTAT
>SDNX01000105.1 GCA_004524545.1 Promethearchaeota archaeon | reverse complement strand
CTGCTAATCAATATTTTAATTTAGATTCAGACGAATTCATTAAATATGATGCTGCTCAGGAGAATTTCACAACAGAAATCACCCCTTTTTCTTTAGGATACACCTATCCGTTAATAACTCGAGACCGAAACCTGGCATTACGGGAGAGTAAAACATCCGGCATTCCAATAACCTTGGTCGATATCGAATTTGATACGGAATACTATGTTACAGGTCGAAAAATGAATAAAAACCATCCATATCTAGGTGATTGGGTTAAATTAATAAAAAAATTAAAAGTTAATAGCAACCTCGACCGTGTATTGTTATCCAGTAATGCTCCATATCATATGAGTATTTCCGACTGGCCTATACACATTCATAATCTAATAAAACCTCAAAATGACATCAGCCTACTGGATATAAGTGCGTTATTATCATTCAATCCTGCCCGTATTTTAAATCTAAGTAGCAAAAAAGGATATTTGGGGGCAGGAGCAGATGCCGATATAATATGTTTTCAAGCAAACCCAGAAAAGTTTACCGAGAAAACCTTTTCAAACACAAAATTCGTGATAAAAAGTGGGCACTTGATTAAAAAAAATTCGGAGTATGTTGTATCTACGGGTTCCAAAAGAAACATTTACTGGTCCGAGGGTGAATTTGATGCAAATGAAAGGAATAAAACAAAGAAACGGTTAGAAAATTTTTATGATAAACGGTTTTCTATGCATCTAAGTGCTCTTGAGAACAAAGAAATTCCTCAAATGCAAAAGCTATGAATTCTTATTTTATACAATTCTAGGGAAAATCATAGATGAATATTTTTTAACTCAGATATATGATAATGAAGAGAACTAGTTCTTTTGAGGAATTTATATGGAAAAAATCGGTTTAGCAATTTGTCATTGCGGTCTAAACATCGCGGGTGTTCTCGATATAAAGAAAATCCATAATTTCTTCAAAAAGAACAAAGATCTCTATGTTTTTGAAGAGAACTACTTGTGTTCTGATGCTGGACTTAAAGTAACTGATGAAATAGTGCAGGAACACAAGATTAAACGGGTGGTTATTGCAGCTTGTACCATAAAATTACATGGTGAAATGTTCCGTGAGCACTTCGAAAAAGTGGGGATTTCTCGTGATCAAATAGCTTTCGTCAATATTCGTGAACAAAATTCGTGGGTGCACAGTAAAGAAACAGTCTTGGCTACTCAAAAAGCCATAGAACAAATCCAAGCGAAAATTGAATATGTGAAATTATTAGAACCACAAGAACGGATACGAGTTCCAGTGACCCAATCTGCGCTTGTAATTGGAGGTGGAGTGGCTGGTATTCATGGTGCTCTTGCAATAGCTAATGCAGGACATCACGTATACTTAGTTGAAAAAAGTTCAACGATTGGAGGGCATATGGCACTATTTGATAAAACTTTCCCCACATTAGATTGTTCCATTTGCATATTAGGTCCAATTATGAATGAAGTTAAGGAACATCCAAACATAACCCTATTAACCTACTCAGAAATAACCGATGTTTCTGGGTATATTGGGAATTTTCTAGTCAAAGTAAAAAAGAAAGCTCGATATATTGATATGGAAAAATGTGTAGGGTGTTTCGACCTTTGTCGCAGTGTTTGTGATGTAGAATTACCCGATCGTTTTTTCCCGATGCGAGCGATTGATGTGGAGTTTCCAAACGCTGTACCTTTGATACCCGTTATTAATATGGAGTATTGTACTGGTTGTGGAGCATGTGAACTTGCATGCGATCGAGAAGCAATTGTGTACGATGATGTTGATGTTATTGAAGAATTAAATGTGGGATCGATTCTGGTTGCTATTGGATTCAAAGCTTTTGATCCAACTGGAATGCGTGAGTACAAATATGCGCTAAACCCTAATGTAGTGACAGCATTAGAAATGGAACGCATGTTAAATCCCGAAGGTCCTACGAAAGGAATAGTGTCAGTCCCTTCCACAGGATTACCCCCTAAGAAAATTGCATTCGCCTTGTGTGTAGGCTCGCGAAATAAGAATTTAGATAGAGAATATTGTTCGAATGTGTGCTGCATGTACTCAATTAAGCAAGCAATTTTACTCAAAGAACGTGTTCCAAACTCGGAGATTTACATCTTTTACAATGATATTCGTGCTAACTTCAAAATGGGAGAGAATTTTTATAACCGGGCTCGAGAAGAGTTGCATATTCACTTTCAGAAAGGAACTGTATCAGATGTTCAATCAATCAAGGGAACTGAAGATACCGATCCTACTCTTAAAATTTTTGCAGAAGACACCATGGCAGGAGTTCGTGTGGAAGATGAATTTGATCTGCTAATTTTAGCTACAGGAATGGATCCTTCTGGAGATTGTGATAAAATATCCAAAATGCTAAACATTTCTAAGGATCCGTATGGATTTTTAATGGCAAGTCATCTAAAAGTTCGACCCTCTCAATCTTCCATACAAGGAATTTACCTCGCCGGTACTGCTCATGGTCCGAAAGACATCCCCAGCAGCATATTACAAGCTGAAAGTGCAGCCGTAAAGATGGTGTCCATTCTAAACAAAAAAGAATTAGAAATTACTGCGGTTAAAGTACACTTGGATGAAGACAAATGCGATTTGTGTCGTTTATGTGTGGATGTGTGTGATTATCAAGCTCTCTCTATCCAAAACAAAAAACTAGTACTTAATCCCGCTAACTGTTTGGGATGTGGTGCTTGTGCCGCAATGTGTCATACAAATGCTCTATGGATTCCTGGATTTAGTTCAGAGCAAATTGAAACCCAATTAGATTCTTTCTTGGCAAACAAAACGCAAGCTCCCTTAATCATATCGTTTATGTGTAATTGGTGTGCATATCCTGGTGCAGATTTAGCAGGAACGAATAAAATACAATATCCCACAAACACTCGCGTTATACGAGTAAACTGTGCCGCCATGGTAAATCCTTCGTGGATAGTAAAAGCTTTATTGAATGGTGCAGATGGTGTTCTTGTAATAGGATGTTACGAGCAAGATTGTCACTACACTACCGGTTTCACAAAAGCAAAAGGATGGCATGAATCTACTTTAACGATATTGGATGAATTGAAAATCGACCCTTCTCGAGTTCGATTAGAAAATGTTTCTGCAGGTGAAGGGAAAAAATTTGCGGATATTGTGTTTGATTTCTCGAAATATTTATCGGAGAAGAAGAAATAACACTTCTTTTATTTTCATTAATTAAAATACTGCCCACATCCATTTGTGCTCCATGTACCCATGGTAGATGCAAGAGACGGAATCGATTCCATTTCGGGGGAACTGTAATTATACAATTACTATCCTTCACATACTTGAATGATAGTCTCAATCGATTCAGAATTTAATTTAATTACACATTTTTGTATTTATGTGTATCAGCTCGGTAAGTAAGAAAATAGAAAATTTAAGAAAATTAATTAGCAATTTCCTTGATTTGCCGACTAAGCAACCCAAGTTGGGTTTTTGCATCTTCCCCTACAAAGCACATAATCGAATATTTCGTACCAAAGACGATTATTGCGTATCCTTTCGTCAAACCGATAGTAACTTCTCGAGGACTGCCTTTTTGAATACTGGATCCTAATAATGTTAAACGGGGAAGCAAATCGCTTGCTGTTTTAGCAATCTTCTGCACATCATCTCCTCCGATCGTTTGACCGCTAATTACATCCCCTTTTGGGTCAAATGCAACAATCCCTTCTACTTCAGCAATCTCACTCATAATTCCAGCTAATTTTGGCTCTATCTCTGCTTTCGACATAATATTTAAACCTTAATTTATACCTTAATTTATAGATACCTTAATTTATAGATACCTAATCATTCCTAAATACATCTACAATAGAGTGGGTTTCTGGACTATAATCCTAAAAATCTAAGTGAAGTATAAGGTAAAAGAGGATTATTTCAAAACAATTAGGTTGAGACCTTCCGTATTCGCAATCATAACTTCGCCTTTCTCAGTTTCAAGACGTACAAACGCTAGTTCTCCTTCTTTAAGTGCATCACATATATTTCGTGCTCTTCCTATCAAAGAGGTAATGTAAGCTGCAGTTTTTTCTGTGGTTTCAGTGTCAAGATCTGACTGGATAGGGAGTCCTTCTTGGTCGCAGACAATCACACCTCTAACACCTTCCATCGATGAGAATCGCTTCACTATCGCACGTATACTTTTTCCATCAATCATGATTTTCCCTTCTATGCTAGAATATATGTTTTGATAGGATTGTGTAATAAAAAACTATTCTTTCCTATCTTTTCTTTAATATAGAGATCCATCATTTTCCTAAATTAATTTCGTATGCGACAAAAACTGGAGTGCAATAACGCCATTTTTTTTCAGTTTGATACATGGGAATCTCTTTTTTCGTATCTAACTAATAACATGAAAAAGTATTTTTTTGTGGATTTTCTATTACAATACGAGGTAAACCCAAACATTGTCATCGGACCCTGCAGATTATTACCAACGTGGACTTTCATTTTTATCTGATAAACCTCCCAACTTGATAAAAGCTCTTTCCCTTATTCGAAAAGCAAAATTTTTATTCGATCAAAATGGAAATGACCGGGAATCTGAAGCCGCTCAAGATAAGATTTTTTATGTGTATATGAGCATCGTTGAAAAAGAATATAACCAAGCGCAAAATCTCCTCACAATTGCCTCGTATGAAAAAGCTCTCGCAAAAGCCATAGATGCATTTTCTCATCTAGAGAAATCCCATCCAAAATATACTCAAAAAACCTCCCGAAAAATTCAAAATTTGATTGAACAAATCGGTATAGAATTACTCTATGATGTTGAACGCAATCAAAATAGTACATCAATAAATGAATCTTTGAGCAAACTTCATTATGTTGAACGTGTTGTCTTGGAAGTATTCTACCCCCAACTGAAACCCTTTGGAGATTCTGTCGAACTTCCCGAAAACTTCATTCAGGAAATTCAAGATAAACGTAAAATCCAGCGTGCATTTATTAACCTTTATGAATCTCTAGGCAATCTTGCCAAAAAGGAGGGTAAGAGATACATCCAAGAAGGAAATATTACGCAAGGAGCATCATCCATCGACTTAGCAAAAAAACTCTACCAATCTGCGAACTTCTCTCAAAGAATTAAAGATTTAGAACCAATATATCAGAAAATTTACGAATCCCAAGGTGATCTGGCATATACCTATGCAGAAACACTTGTAGAGGATAATCGGTTGGAAAAAGCACGACATCAACTAAAAAAAGCAAGAAAGTTATATACCCTTTCAACAAACTCGAAAAAACAAAAAGCGGCTGAAGATCAGTATTTGGATATTTCAGTAAAATTAGGAAATCAATACTTGGAAGATGCAGAAAAAGCACTCCAATTAAACGATCTAAAATCAACTATTGATTATTTAAAGCTTGCAAATGATTTCTTCAGAAAAATCAACCATAAAAAACTCACTCAAAAAACTGAACAAAAACTCCACTCAGTCTATACACTCCTAGGAGATCAAGAGTTAAGTCTTTCGGATAAGATTGATTCAAATACATTAGTAATGGAACACTTGGAAAAATTCAATTCGGAAGAATATAGTTTCCAAAGTGAATTTTTCATTATATCAGAGATTATTTCCTTAAAATTACAGAGGTTACATGGAGCATCTTATTACTATCAAAAAGCACGTAATGAAATTCAATTTAAAAAAGTTGAACGAAAAATTCAAACAGAGACCGAAAAAATTGCGAATCTCTATTTGAATCAAGGTAAAAAAGATATTAAATACCGCCACTATGAAAAAGCGCACATCCATCTAAAAAAAAGTATTTTTTACTTTCAAAAAGATACTCGTAGAATTTCCACAATAAAATCGATGATTCAAAAATTCAAATCAAAAATCGATCCGAAAAAACTTGAACGGATTAAAAATTCGTTAATTCAATACAATGAGATAGTATCGGAGAAAATCGCAGGAATAAAGTCCACTCCTTCCGGAAAAATGCCCGGAGAAATCAAAGACCAGCAGTTTAGATGTAAAAACTGTGGGGATTGGGTCCCAGCATATTTTTATGACTCCATTCAAGAACGATGTATAGATTGTAGATCGAAAATTCAGTGCGATGAGTGTCGAAAGGCAATTGGACCAAATCAGATTTATCAGAAATGTTTTGAATGTAATTCGATATTTTGTCTGGATTGTTCTGAACGGGTATTCGATTTTATCCAGAAGAAATGTTTAAGTTGCAGAATTATTCAAGAATGCGATATCTGTCAAAGAGAGGTAAAACCCACAGAGAGTTTTAGCGAATGCGCCAATTGTCATAAAATTTGCTGTGATAGTCATTATGATCATAAACAGGGTTTATGTATAGAATGCAGAAAGGTGTACACATGCAAAAATTGTAAAAGAGAATTAGATCAAGAAGACGCATTCCTGTGTGATGTAGGTAATCAGATTTTCTGTGCTGAACATTTTGATATAGGTCGAAATACTTGTTTGGAGCATAGAAAAGAAGAGATTTGTGCAAAATGCGGAACTATTATAAAGAAAGAAGAGCCTGCAAATAAATGCAAAAATTGTGAGTTTATGTATTGCACCAACCATTTTTCTGAATTTCACGAAATGTGTGTTGTATGTCTTCCTAAACTAGAATGTAGCATTTGTTCGACGGATCTCACCAATGAAAAATTCTTTCAATGTATGGATTGTAGTAAAGTGTTATGTAAATCCCATTATAATTCCGCAACGGCACGATGTTTAGAATGCGCTGAAAAATTATCTTCTACACCATCTGTAGGAATATTGACTGGACAAAATTCAACACAAAATACATCCGAGGTGTATACCCTTCAAGCAAACACGATTCAACCTATAATTTCCAAGTATAATCGTGGGGAAGTTCTTGAATCGGAAGAGATCTCGTTTCTTATGCAGCATCAGATTAATTTACCGTCGATTGAAGAAAAATATGTCAATATTGGAAATATTGAAAATAAGATGGTGTTAATTAGAGAAAAAGATGACAAACCCTACGTTGTAATCGTACCAGACTCTCCCATTCATCTAGACGCAAAATATTATGGTGATTTATTCCGTAAATTGATTGAATTCCTTCCAGAGGTTCCAGAAACTATTGACGGTATGACGAGTATTGTAAATCTCCTGTTTTATGCGGCTAATAATCCTCGATGGGTGCAAATTTATGAAACTCTTCGACAAACTCTGCTTAAAATCGCAATAGAAGTTCTACAGGTTTTAGTGCTTGTGTTTAGAAAAGCAAATATCGAAGCAATTTATCAAACCATCAGTAACTCTGCGCTACAAGATATCTTTGCTGGAATCAATGTTAAAGAAGCGTTAAAATTCATTCAGACAAACGACTCAGAGGATGAAATTGGTCTATTTTCTAGTGATGAACGATTAGATCAGCTTTTAAAAGTGTTATATAATCTTTATAAAGGGAAAGTTCTTCGTGCTGCCGAGATATTAGCTCTTTTTGAAATACTTCCTTAATCTATTCTTTTCTTTTTTTCACTTAAGCGATATTCACTTAAGCGAGTTTTGAATATTGAGCTTGAATACTTAAAAGCGAGGTAAACTAGAATATGTCAAAATTTTGTGCCAAATGTGGGGATCCGCTAGAGCCGGATCAGAAATTCTGTGAAAAATGTGGTGCTGTTGTAGAATCAAATGCAG
>SDNX01000025.1 GCA_004524545.1 Promethearchaeota archaeon | reverse complement strand
CTACAATATTTTGCACTTGTATATTCAGCAAATTCTTCCTCAAGAGTTCGAACGGGTGTTCCTTCTATCCACATTCCACTTGCGAGTTGTTCTCGTGCTTCATCTAAAACGGAATCGGGTAGATCTAATTGAACAATGGGGACTTTCATCTAGAATTTCTCCTCCATGAGTTTATCTTTTGGAATAAGATGGAAAGAACAATCAATATGGCGAATCCAGTGCAAACCTGCAGGTAAAATATTGTATTGCTTGGTTTCCGGGGGTATTGGATCCCCAAAGCCTAATTTCACAAGCATATAAGGCATATTCGCATAAGGAACCTTATATTGCCCTCCAGCATAGGAGAAAAAGTAACTAGTTGTGAAAAATCTACCGGGATTAATCTCAGTCGGCATTGGAATTCCTTCTTTATTATATTTCATATCTACACAGAACACCCCACTTGCATTTTTATCAATAGACAAAACCGCTTTTGTGGCCATTTCATTGACTGTATCATTATTTACAGTTGCTGCAACTACCGGAGTGCCAGTTACGCCAGATGGTGCAAGATAAGGATATATATATTCTAATCGTTCACGAGCTTGGGATGTTATGAGTTTACCATCTTTCCAAACGCTCTGGAATGCAACGTTTCTCCCAGTTAGATTTTCTTGAGCAATAAACACCCATTTGTTTCCTCGAGCTCTCCAATATTTAATCCAATGAACCCCAAGATCGACGGAATCACATGGAGTCGAACCCGTTCCTCCTGCACCTTGAGTAGCACGGATCCATAGATTCGGACCAAGTTCCTGGAATGCTCTTTCTAAATCTTCTTTAAGAGTTTCGTCATGTAAAACGATGGATTTTACGGTTGGAAAGCCATTTTTATCCCATATTTTTGCAGAAAGATTCTTATCGTGGCAAATTTTTACTGTTTCTTTAGATGGAAGATATGTTTTTGCGTGCAATTGCTCCCGTTTTTCAGAAATTGCCTTTACTTCAATATCGGGTTGAGTATGCACAAATTCGATTCCATGTTCATCAATAACTTTGTTCAATTCCTCAATATAGTTTGGAGCGGTGCAACGTGGTACAATAAATACATCATCTAACAATGGTCTGGCAAATTCGACATGATACGCACTAATATCGGTACCATACAGTTTCATTTCTTCTCCAGAATCCCGTAAACTTCGTAATACGTTTACTCCAGCAGGACCTCCTGCTCCAGTAATAAGAATTTTTTTCATGTTTAATTTCCTATCTGATAGTTATGTGGGTGTGACGTTTTTTTTATTTGAAGTTTCTCCATTGCGCTCTTTTAATTTCGAGATTTTAGTGCGCAAGTGTTTTACAGACAAAATATACCATATAATAAATCCAAATATAGCTAGAATTCCTGCAATTAGCCAATTCACATATTTTAACCAATCATGTCCCAACTGAATTTGAGCAATTAGAATTGCTCGTAACCCAATTAGAAGACCAATACCACCGAGTAATAGAGTTATCATGAAGTAGGTTATAACGCGAATTGCTTTGTATTTCCTAATAATAAGGATGTAAAATCCTGCAACGATAATTAATGAAACCAATATCCATATCCAATGAAAACCCCCATCCATATCACCGAATAAGGGCAAAGGAGTCAATGATGACTGTTTAACTGTCTCTGCAACCACCCCAAATAATCCTCCTATGATTGTTAACGCCCAAATACGTCTTACGAGAAGGGGTTCAGTCAGGGGTTTTTCTGCAAGAATGAGCCGTGGAAGGGTGAGATGATCATTTTCCCCTTTAGATGCTTCAATTAATTGGGAATCTGTAACAATAATATCCTGGGTTTTAATGGTGTGACGTTCGCGGAACCCTCGAAGAGATGCAATGACATAAAATCCATTGAAGACATACACCAAAATCGCACAAAACATCGCTACTTCTAAGCTTCCAAATATCGCAATACATGCAATTGACGCCCCTAAAGATAAAGTTCCGACATCTCCGGGAAAAACTTTTGCGGGAAAGCGATTAAATTTGAAGAATGCGATAAGAGCTCCAATTACTGACAAAGAGAAAATAAGTCCTTCAGACGATTTCGAGATTAGTGAATATATTATCATGAAGAATATTACGATAAGACTGGAACCCGATCCTTCTCCATTGTAACCTTCTAGCATGTTAACCCCGTTGGTTAACACCATCAAAATTATTGGAATTGCTAATTGGTAAATTAACGTTAATCGAGTTTGTCCCAATATAGGAACAATAGGATCTTCAATGACTACAAATCCCACCTTTATATAGCTTAACCAAGAAAGCCAATTAGGCCAGTTAATAGTACTTAAATCTAAATTTAAAATGAATAATGGAATTCCTGTGACTATCATAAGAAGCATTTTATTAAAGGACGAGAGGGTTTTACGATCATCTAAGAAACCTACTATTCCCGATAATATAACAGTTAAGGAAAATGCAAGGGTTTCCCTCCAAATAGTGGGAAAAATAAACATAATAAGGATTTGACCGGGAATAATACCAATAACATAAGCAATTCCTCCAGATTCTGCTACTTCAGGACGAGTCTTCTTATGAATGTCCCTCCCAATCCAGTTTTTCTTTCGGGCAAATTCAATATATTTTTGGAACAGAAATTGTGTGAAAAAGTAAGATCCTACTATTATTCCTAATAAAAGGAGGATCTGCCATACCTTGAACCCAAGTTGATCAAATGATATCAATAATTTAGAACTCCAGAGTCTATTTTGCTTAGTTCTGTGTAATATGGCAATTAAACATTTTTCAACCATTTGGTACAACTGATAGTCAAAGTTGAGACATAATTGCATTCGGAGATTTTAAATGAAATAGGAGTAGATTTTATCATTATTCATATGTATACAATGAATTGAGGATTTTCATGAAAATTTGGTTAAATCATACTTTAGCATGTCCTGATGACGGTGCGTATCCTTTGAAACTTGTTATATTTACTTGGGAGAATCAAGAAGAAGATTTTAGTAAACTGGTTAAAGGATATGGAGCGAAATCCCTATTTAATTTCAGAAATGAAGAGTCTCCGTTGAATTTTGAAATTTTGGATTCAATGCCCATGAATGCACTAATTGAAAAAAACATCTCTCAGCTCGAGGAGGATTCAGGAATCATCCATTTAGTTAAGGATAATGAGGAAGGTGTGATTTATGATACATGTGTGATTGACCCCTTACCCATTGACAGGTATTTTCAATATTATTTAGAGTTTCTGGAGGAATTTAGCGCTATTTTTGATCGATCTGAATATACCTCTGCAACAGAATCCTTTAAACTTATTGTTGAGGAGATACAGTCTACTATCAAAGAAGCATATGTAAAAAGTAAAGAATTACCCTTTGGAGATTTAAACGAATTTCTAAAGCCCATTCTCCAAGATTTACTCTTTCTAAATATTTTCTTAACGTATATGGAAATAGAAGAAGGAGTTTTGGTGTGTTCGAGTTGTAAAACGTGGTTCCCTGTCATAAAAACTATCCCTCGAATTTATCCAAAAACAATGAAAAGAGAAGAAATGGATCTCAATTTCTTGACTAAATGGCGGAAATTATATCCCGATGACGTTATTTTGGATTAGACTCAAGAAAAATTTTTATTATCGCATGTATTTACAACATCACTTTTACAACTACAGCCCCGTAGTGTAGTGGTCAAGCATAGAGGGCTTTGAAGGAACTCTTAATCATTGATTAAGGCTTTCGGAGCGACCCTTTGACGGAGGTTCGAATCTTCCCGGGGCTATTTTTATTTTTGATTTCAAGTGATTGTGAATAGTTTTTAGCAATTTCAGCAGATTTTATCGATTTTTTCCCAAATAAGATAATCATTAATTAAAAAAAACTCTTCATACAGTGTTTTCCATAAAAGAAAAGAAATTACCTTAATTGAGTTGCATACACAGATTCTATTCTATTCACAACTTCTTCCCATGAATAGTTTTGAAGTAACGGTCCAGCAGTTCGGACTTTTTCCAACCCGATTTCAGGATTTTTTACTTGTTCAACGATTCTCTCAGCAAGGAGTTGTGGATTTTTTGGTTCCACAAATACAGCTTGATCTTGAAGTACTTCTTTATACGCTGATAAATTAGAACAGATCACTGGGGTCCCGCAAGATAAACTTTCAACCGGAGTTATTCCAAATCCTTCAGAAGCATACGAGTAGGTCACAAACATATCAGACATACTATAATACATGGGTAATTCTTCAACAGGAATTATCCCCGTGAACAAAATATCAGGATTATCGTGTTTCCATTGTTCCACGGTTGCTTCCATTTTTAAGGTAGGTTTACCCCCGATTACACATTTTAGATCGGGAATTTCTTTTTTTGCTATTTTGTAAGCTTGAATGATATCCTTTACACCCTTGTAAAACGCAATACGTCCAACGTAGAACATTACAGGACCTTGAATTCCTAATTTTTCTTTTAATTCCTTTCCCTTTTTAGGAACTGGTTTAAATTCAGAACCAATACCTACAGAGACTACTTCAATTTTATCCAAATTTACATCCATGTAATGTGATATTTCTTTTCGTGCACTCTGCGCTCCACACATAATCTTTGAAGCAGATTGAGCATTTTTTTTTTCTAACCATTTCAATCCTGGAATAGCGGAAAAGGATGCTTGAAATGGACCCACATCATGGATGTGTGTAACATAGGGCTTTTTTGCTAGGATGACAGGTAGTGCCCCACGAGCCCCGTTTGCGTGGATAATGTCAAAATCATGTGTTTTTAGAAATTTGCGATAATAGGAGGAGTACTTTGGTACCCATAGGAAACGTGAGTTAGGAACATCTATAGTGTGAATATGTGGATCTTGAAATCCTTCAGACCATTTAACCGTGAGTAGAGTGATATCATGACCTCTAGATTTAAGTTCATCATATATGGAACGCTCAAAATTTGCCGATCCATCTTTGTGATCAGGAAAGACTGCCAGCGAAACATGGCATATTTTTAATTTATCCATTACAATCACTAAAAAGAAAGATTAGATTAGATATGTTTTCATCTGGTTAATAAGCCTATCAATTTGGCGTTGAATTTTCTCTCCATTATCAACCATTTGAGTCCGAAGGGTATTATAGGCTTGTTTGGAAGGTAACTTCCCTTTTTTATATCTGTCGTCGTATAATTTTATACTATCTTGGTTGGAAATTAGTTCAGCTTCCCGTAAATCTAATCGTTTGACAATTTCTGCAATAGGTCCTCCAGCATTTAAGATAAATTTCTTAAAGGGTTTGAGATCTTCTTGAGTCGTCTTCATTTTGGTTTCCAAGACTTTCAATTGTTTCGAGTAGTTTTTCTTTGCAATTCTCTTACGAGATAAATCAGATTCCAAGTTTTTAATATCAATTCGAACCGCAATTAATTCTTCATAGAACGCAATAAATTCCCGCATTTCTGTTTCAGGAATAGTTTCTTCTCGAACCATCTCATCTTCTTCAGATCGAGATTTTGTTTTTGTTCTAATCATCGCATAGAGGGAGAATGCGACAAACAAAATTGCACTAAACAATAATCCTCGGGCAATAAGTTGATAGCTGCTTTCTTTATATTCTAAATGAAGGTAGTAATTTGTCAATGAGTACACGTTTGAATGGTGGAAATACAGCACCATGGATTGTTCCTCATATATTAGAGAATCGGGAAGGATTGAAGTTGATATTATGGATTTTCCGGCATAGAGATATAAATATGTATCCAGTTCTTCGGTAAGAATGTTATGATCCATCAGATTAAGATCCATTTTTATTGAGGATACGCTGTAACTCTTGCTGAAAAATGCATCTAAGGGCATATAATATTCCAAAGTGTACTTCTTTATAGCAGAGGGGTTAATCCCTGCGCGATTTTCAAGATTTATTGTATACATTCCATCTTCTTCGTCAAAAGTACCCTTGGTTATTGTTCCAATAGAATCATACATAGTAATATTGGTAGCAACCATTGGCAGTTTGTATTCAAAGGATGTAAGGTAAATATCTCCCGTATTTTTGAGATTATGATTCTCGACAACTCGAATATTTCCCCATGGATTAAGATAAATTCTTCGGGTAATTTCGGTGAATTTGATTGAAGAATATTGGTTGTTGGTTCCTTCTACGTATGAATACTCTTCGGAAAAAGGGGTCACAACCGATTGTTGGTATGTTAGAGTAGTTCCAGATTCTGAAGGGGCCCCCGTATATGTGGAAAAGAAGGTTCTGTACGGGAGTACAAATTTGGATACTGCATTGTAGATAGGATAGGGACTAAAGGGGTACATACTGAAATTGAAATATACTTGTTGTTGTCCGGAAGTGGTATTGAAATATGCAGTGTACAATCCTGAATAAGTTGTTATAAAATTAACGGTTTGGTTAGTCATTGGATTAATGGGTGTATTCAAGTAAACAATATATGTTTTATAACCAAAAAGTCCATGCTCAGCCTCTTGATAACTTAATGTGGCTTTAAATTCAGATTTGGCCGTAAATCCCAAATAATATTTTTCGTAAGTTGTGTTAAGCGTATAATATACGTAGTTAATGGGCTCAGAGCCATTATTTACAAAGGTCAAGCTATCAACTACGACATTGACTCCATATTGATTAACGGCGTTTTGTCTGGCAGCTACTCCTATATAGAGGTTTTCAGCAATTAAACTTGCATTTGGAATGTTTGGGTTATTTTGGTCATCCGATTTAGCTTGCAAATTTAAATACAGCATGGATGTAAATACTAATAATACGATGGATAGGGACAAAATGAAATGAGTTCTTTTAGAAATCTGCATGTTTTCAACCTTTTACGTAATGATACTCCGAATTCGCTACAATTTTTTGAATACAATATACATTAAAAATGTATATAGTTCAACACTTTAATTGTTTCAACAGATGGAAAATTTAAAATAAATCAGATTATTTAGTTAGGTAGCATGGCTAAAAAGAAAGCAACTTCTAGAAACCAACGTCGATCTTCAGACTCACCTATGCCCATGAGCGGCGCAGGTTTAATTCGGTTCTTTCAAGATACAGGTCAAGGTTGGAAGATAGGTCCTATTTGGATCGTATCTTTGGCAGGAGTTTTGATGTTATTCGCGATTCTAGCCCAGACGAATTTTTTCATTTGGCTGTTCGGTGTCGGAGCTTAAAATATAGTTAAGTTTCAGCCATTAAGGAAACTTTTTTTCATACTCCTCACATCTCTCCTCTATGGAAATTCGTGAGTTTCAGCAATTAATCCGCGATGTTTATTTCAAAAAGGATAACCAGAGAGGAATTCAAGGAACTTTCTTGTGGTTTATTGAAGAAGTGGGGGAACTAGCAGAAGCGATTGGTAAATATACCCAGCAAAATCAAGAATCCTCCAAAGAAAACATTGCTTTGGAGATTGCGGATATTTTTGCATGGGGTACTTCTATCGCGAATTTACTTGATATTGATTTAGAACAAGCGTTAAAGAAAAAATACCCCAATCATTGTTTAAAATGTAAATCTCATCCATGTGATTGTGAAACGAAGGAGATAAGTAAGGAATGAAAATTCAAGGAAAGAAAATTTTTCTTACGGGAGGTGCAGGATTCATTGGATCTCATCTTGCACGAAAATTCGTGAATTTAGGTGCAGAAGTTGTAGTGTATGATAATTTATCCACAGGAGTGAAAGAATATCTTAAAGATTTACCTAACATTAGCTTCATTAAAGGTGATATTTTAGACACAAAACTTCTCGAATCCTCTATGAAAGGATGTGAAATAGTCTCCCATCATGCTGCTGAATTGGAAGTGTTTACGGGTATTGGAAATACAATTCATGAGATGCGTGTTAATATTGAGGGCACACTAAATGTTTTAAATGCAGCAATTAAAAATGACATTCAAAAAGTTGTATATGCTTCTTCTGGGGGAGTATATGGGCAAGCCGAATATACTCCGGAAAAAGAGACCCACCCACTTATGCCACAGTGGCCATATGGAGTAGCAAAACTTGCTGGTGAGAAATATTGCCAACAATATACTCAATTATATGGCTTGCCAACAGTATCCTTCAGATACGGAATCGTTTATGGACCTCATGAATGGTATGGTCGTGTACTTACTATGTTCATTAAACGGGTTTTTTCCGGGAAAGCTCCCGTAATTTTTGGAGA
This sequence comes from Promethearchaeota archaeon, assembly GCA_004524545.1. Lineage (GTDB taxonomy): Archaea > Asgardarchaeota > Lokiarchaeia > Sigyniarchaeales > Promethearchaeaceae > AMARA-1. Next base: position 20,470 of record SDNX01000025.1, on the reverse strand, counting down.
TGGATCCCAGAGGAGAGATTTTGTCTATGTGTCTGATGTTGTGGATGCGAATATCCTTGGGATAGAAAATGATAGTGTATCTGGAATGAGGTTCAATATTGGAGGAATTGCCCATGTGAATGTCGTTGATATTGCAAATATGGTAACAAAATTAATAGATCCTTCATTAAAACCCATATTTGACGATCCAAAACCAGGAGAAGCTAGTAAACATCAACCAGAGAGAAAGAGACTCCCGGCTGAACTCAAAGATTTTATTTTGGACATATCTTTAGCAAGAGAAAAACTAGGATATGACCCAAAAATTAGCTTTGAAGAAGGAGTAACCAAGGAAATTAAGTGGTATAAATCCGATCCTTCTATCTGGGATTATGATCCTCGAGTGTAACGAAATTCCCAAAAATTATTTACTCATGAATTTCTTTTTCGTCATATGAAGATTTGGTTGGATTTTTGTGAACCAAAATCAATTACGATGTTACGGCCGTTATATGAGGAACTCATTAAAGAGCATGATGTTTTTATTACGGCACGTGACTTTGATTCTACCCTTTTCCTCTTAAAAAAATGGGGAATTCCATTCCACAACGCAGGATCTTACGGAGGAGGGACATTGGTTGGTAAATTAAGGAGCTATACTGAGAGGTTGAACGATTTGCTTGATGTTGTTGAGAAAGAAGAACCTGATTTTCTTTTTTGTATCACCAGTCCTGAAGCTATTCGAGTTGCATTTGGATTACAAATTCCAAACATCATGTTTAATGATGAACCCCGTAGTTATGGATGTTCTGCATTAACCTTGCCCTTTGTGAACAAAGTAATTGTCCCTAAACCAATCCCAATAGAATGGTATCTGGATTATGGAATTAAGGAAGAAAAAATTATCCAATTCCATGGTATTGATGAAGTTGCATGGTTGAATCAAAATGTATTTCACCCTGATCCGAAGATTTTGACACAATTCGGGTTAGAAGAAGGAAAATATGTTGTTTGCAGAACCGAACCTACAAAGGCGGTATATTTAATAGATAAAATGGAACCACACGAGACTTTGCTCACCCAAATTCTTCCAGAAGCAATTTCTATAAGCAAAGATAAATTGACTTATGTGATTATTACTCGAAATGAGGAACAATATGCTTATCTAAATACCCATTTCGAGGATCATATAAAAAATGGAATTATTCAGGTTCATCGTGGAATGGATAATCTCGCTGCAATAATGTATTTTTCGAAAATGGTGCTTACAGGCGGTGGGACCATGGTTCGTGAATCCGCATTATTAGGTGTACCCTCAATAGAGTTTTTCCCACTACAAACCTATCCTCAAGAACAATTTCTTATTGATAATGGGTTTCCTTTAAAACATACGAAAACTGTACCCGAGACTATCAAAGTTTTCAAACAATTTTTGTCTTACAAACGTACAAATACTTTTGAGAGAATAGGTGGTCTTGAAAATCCTCTCAAAATCGGATTAAAAGAATTCAAGAAAATGAAATCGGGATTGAAATGAATATAGGAATCGTTGGTATTGGGTACTGGGGCAGCAATATTGTTCGAGTATTTGATGAACTGAAACGAGAGAACTATTTTGATGGTGATGTAATTCTATTTGATATCAAAATTCAGCGTGCGAAGGAAGCTGCAGAACAATATGGCATTAAATATGTCAAAAGTTATGAAATATTGCTCAACAATTCCCAAATTGACGTGATTTTAATAATAACCCCCTCAACCACGCATTTTTCACTCGCAAAGCAAGCACTGGAATTCGGTAAGCATGTGTTTGTTGAAAAACCATTCACGTTGGATTCCAAAAAAGCAAATGAACTTATAATCCTATCCAAAAAGTACAAAAAACGACTCATGGTAGGGCATCTGTTTCGATATCACCAAGCATTGCTGGAGTTAAAACGTCGGTTAAATATTGGAGAACTAGGAAAAATTTTATTCATGGTGGGAACGAAATATGGTTTGGGAGTGCCAAAAGAAGACGCGGGAGTTATTTTTACTCTCGCGGTGAGTGATTTTGATATAATTTGCTTTTTGCTAGACACCGAGTATCCTGAGACTATCCTAGCACATCGTGGAATTTTTCTACAAGAAGATATCGAGGAAATTACAAGCATAAGCATGACCTTTTTGGAAAACATTCAAGCGTATTTAAGCCAATCATGGTTAATCCCAATTTATGGAAGAAGAAGGGAATTAATTGTAGTAGGATCTAAGAAAACGGCAGTAATCGAATTTCTTAAGCCAAATGAAATTGTGATATATAATGCACATATAACGAAAGTCGAAAAAGATGAACGGATGGTATTTAAAATGGAGCAGGAGCACCCACAGAAGATTTTCTTTGAATATAAAGAACCATTGAAAGAAGAGATGAGATCTCTTATTACTATGGTAGAAAATAATGAAGAACCGAGTGCTTCAGGTACGATTGGATTAAGGGCGATTAAAATGTGCGAAATTGCAATGGATTCAGCCAAATCGGGACGAAAAATAAATGTGAAAAAATGGTTAGAAAAATATAGAGAATAACTAATGAGTTTCGAGTTTCATCCAATGAACGTATTTTTTCAAACCTTCTGTAAACGAAAGGCTTGGTGCCCAACCCAGTGCTTTGATTTTTTCTATGGAGAGAAGTAGTAAATGAACATCCCCTACCCACCCTTTCGTACCACCTTGGAATGAGTGTTTGACAGCTTTCAATCCCATAATATCCTCTAGTCCGCGTGCAAGGTTATCCACGGTTATCCAGTCCTCAGATCCCACATTATAATAATCATAATATTTAGATTGTGACTCAATAATATCTGCTACAGTAATAACGGCTTTTACACAGTCGGAAACATGCAAATAAGATTTCTTTTGCTGGCCATCCCCCAGAATTTTCAATTCCGCAGGATTTGTGGATAGTCGATGGAAAAATTCGTAAGTTACTCCATGGTTAGATCGTTCTCCAAAAATGTTTGCTAATCTCAACGAAACGGCTTTAAATTGATAGGAATTGGCGTATGCAGAGATATACATTTCCCCAGCTGCTTTTGATGCCCCATACGGACTAATTGGTTTAAGCAAATCGGTTTCCTTAATGGGAAACGATTCAACGTCTCCATAAAGGGTCCCCCCACTCGAGGCGAAAATAAATCCTTTGATTTCTTTCTGCCTTCCCAGTTCCAATAAATTCATAGTACCCTTCACATTATGATCAAATGAGGTTAAGGGAGTAAAGACACTTTCTCGAACATCGGGATCAGCCGCAAAATGGAAAATAAAATCTAGGGATCCTTCGATTAATTTCATGCATTTTTCATCGCGAATGTCAGCTTCAATAAATTGAATTGAATGGGAATCTATGTGAGGTTGGATATATTCCGTGGTGGAAGAGATTAAGTTATCTATCACAATAACTTGATTTCCTTGTTCCACTAGTGCATCTACAAGATGAGAACCAATGAATCCGGCTCCTCCTGTGACTAAAATCCGTTGATTTTCCATTAGTTTCTACCTCATTACGTTAGGATTTTAGATCCAGTTTTTGTGACCATAATGGTGTGTTCAGTTTGTGCAATGAAGAATCCTTTTTTCTCAGATAGAATATGGTGCTTCTCAAGTTTATTGGTGCTAATTATTGATAACAATGCAAATGTGCCTTGAGGAAATTCTTGATACACTTGATATCGGGAAAAGGGCAGGGTTTTGAATTCTCGAACGAGATATCCCAATATTTTTCTGGCTGTTTTATTTCTAAGTGGAATTTTTCCAACTGTTGGATTAAGTTGGTAAATTTGTTCGTTTGATACTTGTGCATGAATAGCCCCTTCTCCGTTTGAAACAAACACTTCCACAGCAAAAATTTCCCCATCCTCCATTGTATCCCCTGTTGGTGTAGAAATGCAAGGTATCGATTTGCCACCATGCACATCCCATCGTTCGATTTTATGACCTTGGAGATTGTGAACAGGTTTGTATCCGTATTTTTTAACTGTTTGCTCAATAATTTCTCCCAATTCATTGGTCTTCACACCATGCTTCACTAACTTTATCGCATTTTCTACAGCTTCTTCTGAAGCTTTAACGAGATTTTCTAAGGCAGGATCTGTGTTTAGTGAAACAGTAAACGCAGTATCAACACTATATCCTTCGATATGCACGCCTAGATCAAATTTTACAATATCTCCGTCTTGGATTTCATTTGTATCTCCAGGAGGAGGAGTATAGTGTGCAGCAATATGGTTAATAGAAATATTCACGGGAAATCCGGTCTTTCCACCCAATTCAACAATTTTTTTCTCGGTAAGATCCACTAATTCAATGATTTTTACTCCAGGTTTGATTTTGGGGCGAATAAACGTCTTTACTTTCCGAGCGATTTCTCCTGCTTTCGTGTAGGATTCTATTCGTTCCTTTTCTTCTTGGATTTCCTCTTCGGTTTTCTTTGGTGGAATCTTAGTAGTCGTTTTTGTGGACGATTGGGTTTTGCTAGCAGTCGTAGTTTTCTTTGCGGTAGTTGTTTTTTTTACTGGTGGTGCAGAAGTTTTCTTACTCACAGTTTTCTCACTTGTCGCAGTTGTACTAGCAGTCTTCGTTGTAGATTTTTTTGTTGCTGTGGGTGATTTCACTTTCGAGGGAGTCTCTTGTGCTGTTGTGGATTTCTTATTTGTTGTTTTAGTCGTAGTCTTTTTGGGTGTGGGTTTTTTTGTTGTAGTTTTTTTAGTTGTTTGGGAGGTTGATTTCGTTACATTCTTGGTAGGCTTTGCCTCTGTAGATGTACTGGTCGAGGTTTTTTTTGTAGTAGTTTTTTTACTAGTAGTTTTTTTCTCAGACATAATTCATCATTATAAGCGGTAGATAGTTATTCAATATTGGATGAAATTTCATAATGTAATCCCACACAATAATATTTCGAAATAAATGGATCTTCTTCAGACCTAATTAGAAGATCTACAAAGCAAAGCTATAAAATCAGAAGATATGAAAGAAAAATAAGAAAAAATAATTTAATAAAAAAATAAAAATAACAAAAAATTGATATACAAAAATGCAGTGTAATTATTAGTTAAGTGGAATTACACCCCTTAAACTAATAATCTCACAAAACATTAAGGGAATCCATACTATTTCATCTTATCGGCGATATCACATGACAAATCATTTAGACGAAATCCTAGATATGCTACGCAAATTTGAAGCAGAAAATGAGGATATTGAAGGGAGCGCTTTGGTAAGTATACAAGGACTTCCAATTTGTTCAAATCTGAGTGGAAATGATGAATCTCGAGAAGGTATCGTCGCAGCAATGACAGCTGCAATATTATCCGTAGGAGAACGAGCCGCTCAAGAATTGGCCCGTGGAAATTTAAAAAGGATTCTGCTCGAGGGAAAAATGGGATTAATTATCCTCCAACAAGCAGGAGAACACACAATTTTATGTGTACTCATCAGAAGTGATAGGCAGTTGGGATTAATTTTTATGTTGATGGAATCTTTAGCTCGACGTATTTCGAATATATTGGAATGAAGAACTACCTCTTCCTTTTCATAGGATAAAACTTATTTTAGATTCTATTTTCACTACTTCAATTAAGTTCGAGTAGTGGTATTATGAAAGAATCAAGACGTAACGTGCTTTTTGGGGTTTATTTATTTTTATTACTGATTATATTAGGATTTTTAGCTTATGTAAAGATAGGTTTACAACCTCATTTTTTTACCGGACAGCAGCAAATCTTCGATATTGGAATAACTATTGCTTTTTTGGGTATGTTTGGATTAATGGTGAACGAATTATATCATTGGCGAAAACAAGGTAAACGAAGCGAAGCATTCGACTTGGTACTTCTAATTTTCATATTTGTGACAATTTATCTTTTAACATACGACCCAGAATTAGATAGTGTTGCAGATCCGATTATGAATTCCATTATTGGAGCCTTTGGGATCTTCATTATTTTCGGAGCTTATGAACTACGAGAATATGAAGTGCTCAATAAATTACTCATTATCACAGCAGTCACATATAATATAATATTCATTGCAACATTAGTGAACAGTTTCCTCCATGATGCAGGAATTATGATTGAATTCATTGATGGAGAATACATAAAAAATTGGAAAATTCGGGATACGGCATTTTCATTCTCCATTTGGATAATTTTAATATTAGGTTTTGCTCTTTTCGGTAGAAAATATATTGTAGTTTTACGATTCATGAGCCCTGAATATCTGACCATGTTCCTCTATATCATCGCATGGTTAGCAGTTCGAACCCTCTCTCTGATCTGGAAAAATATAATCTCACCTGAAGCCCAAAGATCCATCGTATACGGTGCACTTTTCGTAATTAGCTGGGCAGTATATGCAGTTTCAGGTCCAGTTTTGGACAAAATGTTGGGAATTAAACGTGTTTCAAAACAAATCAAGAAAATTGACAAACAACTAGAAGAGGAGACGAATAAGGAGAAAATAAAACAACTAGAAAACGAAAAGAGACAATATGTACAATTACAGAAACTCGTAGATGAAGTAAGTAGCAAAGTAAAGTTAAAAAAACTCAGATTAAGACGCATACCAAAGCAACTAGTTGAAATTGATAAACTTTTAGAATCCGAAATCGACCTGCAAAGAAGAAAAGAACTTGAAACGGAAAAGTCGCAATACTTGCAATTGCAGGAATTCCTAGATGAACGCCAAAACAAGGGCAAGTTAAAAAGACTTAGATTAAGGCGCATACCAAAGCAACTAGTCGAAATTGATAAACTTTTAGAATCCGAAATCAACCCGGAAAGAAGAAAAGAACTTGAGATAGATAAATCGCAATACTTGCAGTTGCAAGAACTCCTGGATGCACTAAGCTCTACGTATCAAAGGAGAAATCCGGTTAAGGTAGGATTTGGTAAATATCCCATTCTAAACGCAATGGCCTACGGAGCTTTCTTTGATAAAAGAATCGCAATAATCTCTAGCGATATCAACGAAATTCCTGCAGATGAACTGAAAGGAATTATTGGGCACGAACTTCATCATGCGAAAGGTTTGGATACATTACTCCTTTCAGTTATCAGCAGTATACAATTACTTGTGTTTTGGGCAATACCGGGTTGGCCAGCTACCATGTATGATTACACTTTTGGAACAATCAAGCCCCCTATTCCTCTTTGGGGATTTATTGTAGTTAATTTCGCAATTACAATTATTATTTATGTGTTCATCCGTATCTTAGAAGGAAGAGCAGATCGACGCACCAGACAAAGTGGATTTGGAAATGAACTCGCCAAAGGATTATACAATTTAGAAGGATTTTATTCGAGTGGTAGGGAAATAGGGTTGGATACAATGCTCCTTTCTGAAGAAAAAATAATCGAATATAATAAAGTGGATAATTATTCTACGACTGCTCAATACTTGGATGATCACATGAACAATCCAAAGGTTGGTTCTCTTCTTAGTAACCTCATGAATAGCCATCCTCCATCATATCTGAGAATTTTGACTATGTATGACAATGAAGACCAGATTAAACCAGGTAGAGAATCTATCATGCCATTTCTCTTGTTGGGAAAAGGTGGCCGTTTAAAGTATGGAAGAAATATGAAGGCAGCTCGAGAAAAATATCGAGAAATGGCTAATAAAAAATTCAAATCTATGTTTGGAATTGAAAATTATGCTGCATATTTGGAGTACCTAAAGAAAAAAGAAGTTTATGAGGTAATGATGAATAAAGTCTATCTTCACGTGGATGAGGAGACTTTTTCTGTGGGAATAGGAGTTATGAAAGACTTAAAAATTGAGGATGAAGTATGCGAACCTTTTAAGTATATATTCTCCCCAATTGAAGTGATATTCCCTGAAAACGGAGCTATAGATATTAATGCAGAAAAATTCATTCAATTTAACACCTCACATACATCTTCTGAATCTTATATTGTTCCAGAGGATGTAGCGAAGTTGAAAGAATTAGAGTTTGGTGCACTTTATCAGCTATCTAAAAAAATGAATGCAATATTAGTCTCGGTGAAAATTGACCCGCTCCTTCATGAAGAGGCAGCAAAATTATCCAAAGAACCCGCCTTCATTAAGAAGAGTTATAATAAATTCAAAAAACTACTCCGAAAATACATAACCTATTATTTCTTAGATGAAAAAGAGCAACTAGTCGAAAAAAAGTGGCGATTTAAACCTAAATTTAATTTAAACACTATATATAAGGCAAAAGGAAAAGAAATCTTCCTAAAGGAAAGAGCCACCCTTCAATTGCTTCGTCTCAAGGAAATTCGACCTGACAAGGACAAATTCCATTTTACGTTAGTTTGTGAAAATGTGGAAACAGGAGAAGAAGATAACTATCCCTTGAATTCTACCTTAGTAATTAAAAATGAATTTGGATTGCATTTCCACAGTGATAGTGAAAATTTTGATGATGAAATTAAGATTTTGGATTATTTAAAGAAGAACCTAACGCGAGTAACGATATATCTAAAGAAAGCGGTTAACAATATGGAAACTGGATATATCCAATCCATAACTTACGATGAAAATAATCCGAAAGCAAATTCGTTCCTAGTGCTAAACAATATTCACACACAAAAGATAGAAATCCCCTTGAAGAAAATCGAAACTGTGGTATTTAGTTATGAAACGATTGGGATCATGAAAAAAGAGAAGATGAGTCTAGCAGAACGATTTATGCAAAAAGTTCTGTATTGGACCCAACCAGACCAAATATATTACCCATAAATTTTTTTTTGATTTTTATCCACCAGATTTCGCTTGGATAATGATGTATTGTAAGATTATGAACGTGACTGTTGCGAGTATAAATCCAACCGCGATTAGCAATCGAGCATATCGAGTGTTGTAAATGTGTTTGGTTGATTGATACAGAATAATAAATCCTATTGCACCAATGAAAATAACTGCACCTGCGACTATAGATTCAATTACGAAAGCATCCGTGATTCTGGGATAAATCCAAATGGGTTCACCTTGTGGATTTGCACCTAATGCTAAAGGAGTGTTTCCAGATGAATCAGGTATCATTAAATATACACCGCCCATCATTAACCAAAATAGGAAAATGTAAATAAGTCCCAAGAGAACATTTCGGGATGGTGTTGGAATATCTAAATTACGTCCTTTGAAATCTGGAAAATCAATATAAGGAATTCTAATGCTATTTAGGACCCACGGCATTTTGTTCCTAATTTTATTAATGAATACTTCGCTCATCGGTACACACTGCTGTATTGAATTGAATATAAAATTAATACAAAACTAAAAAAGATTCCCTAGTACAAAGATTGTGTTATTTAACGGATTTGCATAAAACGATCAATATTGGTGATATACATGCAAAAGTATCAACATAAAATTGGATTTGTGATAAATCCCATTTCAGGGATGGGAGGAGCGGTCGGTCTGAAAGGAACCGATGGTCTAGAAATCCTTGAACGCGCAAAAAAGTTAGGAGCGGAGCCACAAATTCAAGATCGAGCTAAATTATTCCTCAACGCCTTAAATCAGGTGATTTCTAATTTCATCTTAATCACTCCTCCAGGAATTATGGGAGGAGACGCATGTAAAGATACAAACACACCCCATATACTTATCAAGCAGCACCATTATTCTCATGAATTACACTTATTTTCCACTGATAAAGCAGATACACAGGTATCCAGTAGGATGATAATGGACCAAGGAGCTGAAATTATTGTCTTTTTAGGGGGGGATGGAACTGCACGGGATATTGTAGAAATAATTCAACAGAAAATACCGTGTTTGGGAATCCCTGGAGGAGTCAAAGTCTATTCTTCTATATTTGCAGCTTCTCCTTTGCATGGTGCTCAATTAGTTGCTGAATTCCTAAAAGGAAACGCCCCTTTAATAGAGCTGGAAGTGCTGGATATCAATGAACAAGCATTTCGAGAGAACAAACTTGACGTAGAATTGTACGGTTTTATGTTAGTCCCCAATATCCCATTGTTAATCCAAGGAATGAAACAAACAACTCCGTTTACCGATGACGAAAGAGAGAATCAACAAGCTATTGCGAGAACGTTCGTAGAGGAAATGACTAAAAATGCGTATTATATATTCGGACCCGGGACTACTATACGAAGTATATTTGAGGTGTTAAATTTAGAAAAAACCTTACTAGGAATTGATATTGTCCACAACAATCAGATTATTGCACGCGATGCAAATGAAGATCAAATATTAAAAATCGTTGACAACGAGCTTGTCATCTTAGTATTAACCCCAATAGGACGTCAGGGATTTGTGTTTGGGAGAGGTAATTTACAGATCACTGCACGTGTTTTAGAAAAAATTAAAAAACAAAATATTCACATCATTTGTTCCCGTTCAAAATTAGCTACATTACCTGAAGGATGTATTCGAACAGATATTCGAGATCCTGAGATGGATCAGCACTTAATAGGATATTATCGAGTCTTGATTGATTATAATGAGTATAAAATGATTAAAATGATCTAAAGGATCTATTTTTTCTTGTCTTCGATGTTTCCCTTGAATGGACTTTCATAATGTGTAGAATTCAATTTACTATTAATCCATTCCACCAGATAATTACAATGAATAGGGTTGGTTTCATTTTGACCAAAATTGCATTTAGAAACATTGGGACATAAAAAACAAGGACAATTTCCCATGGTTTCCCATGTGATAGTGTCTCCGCTTTTCGTATCTGCGCATTTACCTTTCATTTTGTATTCTTCGATGTATTGAATTAACTCTTTGCGTATTCCTTCGACAAGGTCATCTTTCATTTTGATTTTTTGTTTAGATTTCAAACGATTGATTGAGTTAAATAGCAATTTCTCATCGATATCAAGTGCATCTACAATTTCATCTTTATAAATTTCTTGATGCTCCTTAATGAAAGCTAATACTTCCTTATCAATTTCAGAATAATTGCGTTTTTTTTTGGAGGAATTTTTGGCAGAACTATTCGTACTTTGGGTAGAATCGGATAGTTCACTTTCGTCCGAATCTGCGTCCGGTGCAAGCTTGCATTTGTGTTGGGGCAAGCTTGTAAAAAGTTTTCCACAGTAAGGACATTGAGTTTTCTTCTTTGCCATGTAGACCCCAAAAATGATTAATTGCGAGAAAATAGCACTCGATCATGTCAATTAACTAAAAATAATAAATCTTGTGAAATGGATTTCCAAAATATGGAGACATTCGTTAACATAAATGGTTAAACAATTATCACCAGCACTCGGTGAAAATATAAAGTAGATTTGCTTTACAAGAGTATAGGTACTGAACATGGAGATTTTTAATCCCTCAGAATGGGAACGGTTGAAAAACATCGATACTGATAAAGCGAAGTCTGAAATCGACCGAATTCGGGAACAAAGGAGTGTCAAGAATATTTTAAAACTTGATCAACCCCAAAATAGGTCATTTAATAAACCGATAACATTATCATCCAACAAATTTAATTCACTCATAGGAGGAGGATTCAATCCAGGAACTTTATATTTAGTGTATGGTGCCTATGCCACTGGAAAAACTCAAATCGGCTTTCATGCATGCGTCTCGTTATACAATCTCTATAAAAATTTGAAACCCCATATATCCACTTTGTTTATTGACACTGAAGATACTTTTCGCCCAGAAAGAATACAAGAAATTGCCTCTCAAGGATACAATCTTGGGGATAGCACAGTTTTTTCAAGAATTCGGGTACTAAAAGCCACAAGTACCGACATGATATTTACATTGCTTAAGAAAATTGATGCACAAGGCTTGGATAAAGAAATTAAGCTAATTCTTATTGATTCTTTAACGAAACATATTCGATTGGATTTAGGTAATGAGGAAATTTCTGATATGCAGGTACGAGACAAATTGAAACGGATATTAGGATACCTACGGGAGATAACTAGACGAAATAATATTGTTACGATCCTAATCAGCCAAGTGACCGGGTTCACTGCAGAAAATAGTATATTTGCGGAACGTCCTGTTATGGAGTATGTTCTCAACCATTATGTAGATGAAATTATTTATTTGAGTAGAACAGATGAACAAAGATGGGCATATTTAGTTAATTCGGACAGAAATAGAAATCAAAAAGTACCATTCACAATTACTACCTTAGGAATAATTGATCAATAGGGAGTAATTTCTCAAAATCTTCAGTGGATTGGAATTGAAGAAAACTGCAATTATCTAATTGTTCTAATTCCGATTTGAGAGTAAATGAATATTCATATTCGAGAAATTGAATTTTAGATTCGGCTCTTGTGCAAAAATCTCGAGTCAACCGCGCGCCATAATCTAATTTCTTCTTTTTAAGAAGTGATGCAGGTACATTTTCCGTTAGATACGGTTTGGAGAATTTTCCAACAGTTGTAGTAAAATCATACCCTATTAGATACAAGATTTGAGAACTATTCAGAAAACTTTCCATGAAATATAGCGCACGATCACCATCTGTGAACCCCCCACTGTTAATAACTGAGCCTTTTGAGCTCGTTTGAGTCGTTCCAATAACCATATTTGATTGAATTAATGATTTAAATTCAGTTAATAGTGGTTGATTATCACCATGAGCATGAACCACAAAAAAGGTTCTATCGTATTCTTGCTTCCCCACGGTAGACAATTGTAGCCCATCTAAATCAGTAAAAATAATGTTGGGTTTTATGTCATATTGTGAAAGGAGTTCTACTGCGCCATCAATTGCTACAATGAGTACTGATTTTCGATTAAAATGGGGAGCTTCATTGATCTCAGATATCCACTTCATGAATTGGGCTGCATCGGGACCACCTCCAAAAATTACTATATGTTCAACTCTATGGATTAACGATTTAATTGAGTCCAGAATGCCTAATAAGGGGTAATTTTTCCGTTTATCCAGCATATCTAGCAATTTATCTCTAGCTTTAACATCCTCGTCATAAGAAAATCCTAGATCTTCTCTTATCCGACGGATTTTTTTTGAAAATTCACTATCTTTGAAAATTCCACTTGGAAGCATCTTCACAAAATACAGTAGTCCATGAAAAAAAACTTTTTTTAACTGTAGCGATAATCCAAGATCGATCTAATTTAAAAACGTGATATAAAAAATGAAAGTAACTGTCAATGATAAAGAAATTAATATCGAAGAAGGATTATTTTATTCCGACAAGCACCAATACGCAAAAATTGAAGGTGATTTAGTAATAGTTGGGGTAACAGATTTTGCTCAAGCCCAATTAGGTGAAATTATTACTTGTGATTTAGCCGACGCAGTAGGAGCTACCGTTGGTGCAGGAGATCTTATTGAAGATTTATCCGTAGAAGCTCAAAAAGCTGTTGCAGACATTTTTGCTCCAGTTGGAGGAGAAATTGTTGCAGTAAACGAGGCTTTGGAAGATGAACCTGAAACCGTTAATGCAGATCCATATGGAGATGGCTGGTTAGTTAAAATAAAACCATCCAACCTTAGTGGAGATAAGGCAAACTTAATGGATGCAGCCGCATACGCTGCCAGCTTAAAATAAACGTTACAAAATTTTATTAATCTATTCTAATTCTTTATTTTTTAAATCCTGAAGCAATTATAAATAATTCTCGACTATGTTGCCTACTAGCTTTTGGCTTATAAAACTGTACTTTTAGAAAATCCTTTTCTAATCGATGTTTAATTTCATTCATTTCTGCACATTGGAACAATTTCGCGACAAACTTCCCCTTTTGGCGTAGAAACGGGTGAGATATATCATATGCGCGCATCACCAAGGCAATTGAACGCCCTGAATCCAAAATTTTATTTCCTGAGGTATTCGGAGCAAGATCACTAAGCACTAGATCAATTCCCTTCGTAAAATAAGTCCGTATTTCTTCTTCCAGTTGATCAGAATACACATCCATATGTAGTTGTTTTACTCCCTCAACCGGTCTAATTTTCTTCAGATCTACTCCCATTATTTTTGTCTTGGATTTGTCTAATTTTAAGCTCGTAACTTGGAGCCATGATCCAGGAGAAGCACCCAAATCGAGAACATATCTAATATTTTTGAAGATATTGAATTTTTCATCAATATTCAGCAATTTGTACGCTGATCTAGCATAGTACCCCTCTTGTTTGGATTTTTTATGGAATTCGTCCGAATGGTGTTCAGTCAACCAGCGTTTACTCATTGTTTGTCAAAAAAAATTAGGGACGCACATGAAAATAGTTTTACCTTTTTTTGCTATTGTGTATTAATTCAAATAAGTTGAAAATTCGGAATGAGGAGTACAATCCTATTGAAGTAGAAGAAGCGGGAGTAAAATTTTTCCTACCTGAAAAGGATTCAAAACCAGAGAGCGAAAAAAAAATCGGGAAATCCATGTCGGTGTTTTATAATCCTCGGATGACGATCAATAGGGATCTGACCATATGTGTTGTAAATACCTATTCCAAGCAACGTACTACCAAACTTTCCTATTGTGATTCAATGGCTGCTACTGGTATACGTGCGATTAGGTTATTGAAACAATGTCCAGGCATAGAGAAAGTGCATATTAACGATCTTAATCCCATCGCTATAGAAACCATTAAAAATAATCTCGAATTGAATGAAGTCCCATCAGGTCAGTATAAACTATATACTAAAGATGCTAAATCACTCCTTTCGCATTTTCATGAAGATACCGATGAATATTTCGATATAATTGATATCGATCCTTTTGGTTCTCCCTGTCAGTACATCCCTGCTGCTATGCAGAGCATTAGTGTATCGGAAGGTGGTGGATTACTCTGTGCGACTGCCACTGATACTCCAGTTCTATTTGGAATTAAAAAGGAAGCATGTATTCGGAAATATCTTACCTCCCCAATTCGAACAGATTTTCTCAAAGAGATGGGAACAAGGATATTTATCTACTATTTAGCGAAAATTGCTAATCTCTTTGAATTATATATTAAACCAGTAATTTCTATTAGTGCAAATCATTTTGTCCGTGTATTTCTTCTAGTCAGAAAAGGAATTCTGGGAGTCAATTCCAATATTCGAGAATTTGGTACTTATCAATATTGTAGAAATTGTCTTCATCGCTCTGCAGAAAAATTCGAATATTCAAAATCAACAATGAAGTCTAATCTTTGTCCAATTTGTGGTGAAACTATGATATCATCAGGTTTGTTATGGTTAGGAGATCTCCACAATTCTGAATATATGACGAATTTAGAAGGACAGCTAGCCGATTCCTTAATCCAATCATTTCCGAGTTATATTCAAATGAAAAAATTTGTAGAATTGGCAAAAAATGAAAATAAATTTCCCCCGTATTTTTATTCCATTCCAAAACTAGCAGATTCACTCAATTGTACATATCCATCTCTTGGAAAACTACGAGAACACTTGAAAGAGTTAGGACACAATTCATCCAGAACCCATTTTGACCCCCAAGGGTTGAAAACAACTGCCTCTATTGTAGAAATGAAGAATTTATTAAAGAATTTTCAGAGTTAAGAGAATCCCGAGTCAGTTAATTCGGCAAAGATACTTTCAGGAAGATTTTGCCTTGTAGGATGAGATTCCAGAATGATTTCTCTAATGGCGGGATTTTCAACTCGTTCGATTTTTAATTTTGTTTTCCCCCAGTACTCCATTACCGCATTACTTGCAGGTTGAGTGAAATTGCGATTATTTTGCGTCCGAATCACTGACCGGTTAGTTATAAGAATCGGTATTTGATACATTCGTCTAATGTGATCCATAGTTGCGATAAGAGTATTGAGTGCACGCAGCGTATTTTGATATAATGCATCTGATTTCATTTCTAGATGCCATAATATAGATACGCTATCAAGTACGATCAATCCAATTGAGGTTTTTTTTAAGTGCCGTATTTCCTCAAGAATAAGGAACTCTAAATTCATAATAATTTCTGCTTGTTGAGCGAATGTAGTGGGAGTATACAGTAAAAAGTTATACTCATTGAATTGGGTATAATTTTTGCTCATTTGTTTAAAACGAGCGGTTTTAAAGTGAGATTTTGTGCTTATGAATATTACTCTCTTCTCTTGAGCTAGGGTTGAGAGAGTGGCACCGTAACAAAGCGTACTTTTCCCTACACCAACATCCCCCCAGATGTGGATAACACTTGCCGATTCTTCAGTAGATGGGACTAAAGAATTGAGCTTCTGATTTGTTAAAGAAAACTTCATCCACATGCACCAAGTAGGAATTACTGTAATATTTTTAATACACTACTTTTATTTTTACTTGTGGATAAAAAATTACTCCTTTTTATTCGGGATATGAAAGTATTTTATATACTTGCGAGGAAATTAAAGGAAAAACGCATTATTTGGTCGTATCTGGAGTCAGTAAACGCATTACCATTTAAGAATTCATTAATCGTGACCGATAATGAAGGAATGGAAAAAATTAAGCAGTCAGAAAACTATCAAAATTGCGCTTCCTTATATTCTATTATTGATTATGAGGTTTATCCGAATTTTACATCTTTAATCTTAAACGTTTTAAGAGTATTATATGACATCCACGAGTTTTCCACCTTATTGGTTGCAATCGATCCAGGACAGAAAGACATTGGAATGGCTTATTTTCTTGACAGCAATTTAATCTACACAGAAACAGTGCATAGCAAAGCGAAAGTCATTAGTCGAATTAATATGAGTGCTGCAAGTTTTGCACCAACAGAGATCGAGGTTAAAGTTGGGAAAGGGAGTATACGATCATTACGAGATATTTTGAGAGTTTTAACGGACGAAGATAGTCTGATTAGCCCTATTCATATATTTCTCGTGGACGAATTCGGTTCTAGTAAACAAAATGGGATTTATATCCAAAACACAAAAGCATTTTATCCTGAATATAAAAAATCCATAACCAAAGACGAGCAAGCAGCAATAATAATCGGGTATCGTATTGGTAAAGAATTAACCGCCTCAAATTTAGAGTTTTTATTCAATAAGGAAGCTCATTCTGCCGAACTAAAACATATTCAAAAACTATCCCGGAAGATAAGTACAGGAAAGTTATCTTTATCTCGTGAGCTAGCTAATGAAGTTTACCGTGGAAATATGACAATGGAAGAAGCGATTCAAATGCACGAAAGAAAGCAAGCATGCAAGGATAAAGATTCTGAGTAAAAATTAATAAGATTGATATTTATGTTCCTAAAATAGGAAAATACTACCACATATTTTACATGTGCCGTCTTGTAGTTGAATATTCAGACAGCTTTCATGGTACAGAGTTCCGCATTTTCCACATTTGTAAATTTTCCCAATTGAATCCACGAAATTACCATCCCCAAGAGCGCATTTTTGAGTAGAAGGGATAGTACTTGTGTCGGTGATCTCAATAACTTGAGTAGTTCCAATCATCTCAGGGGAAGATCCTTGTGGGGGATTATCCGGTAGATCAAAATTTTGATATTGATTAGGAGTGCTTGGGGCAGGACTTGCCCATTCAATCCCAGAGGAATACGTCTGTGTAGAACCTCCATAATCCGCGTATTGAGGAGCACCTCCTGATTTTTTCACCCCATGCTTGATTCCAACTTTTTCATCCAATATGTTGGTCAATATCATAGCTGAGACAAAATGGCCCTTCTTTCCTCCTTTTTGTAAATGTGTGTGAGAGATCATATGTATAACTCTTCCTCCATTCTTTCCAACATCAAAATAGACTAATACAGGATCCTTTCCCCATCGACTCCCAATTTCGGGGCTACGGATAAGAACAGTAACTAAATCGGGTCGTATTACGGTGATAGGAAATGATTTATCTTCTAACCACCACGAAAAAGTAGGAGTTTTTGCACCTTTAGTAGAATAGGATCCAGTTGTAATTTCTCCATACACCCCATCCAAAAACGGATGATGAGGATCGACCAGCTCACATTTTACTACAGCATCATCAGTTTTTTCTCCATTCCAGTGGATAAATCCGGGAAAAACATCATCTATTACAGTACGAAGACACCAATCAGTGGTTATCACCCATCCCCCTTCGTTTACATAATCACGGAATTTACTCATTCCAGATTTAGGGATCTCTGAACCAGGGCATCCGATTAATACGACATCATAATTTGAGAGATTTGATTTTGGAACTTGACTGGGTCCAATTATGTCTTTTACCGAAGCGTAGGAGTATTTGATAACTTTCTCGGGTTTCTCATATTTACCCCGAATTGCGAGTATTTTTCCATGTTTTTCTACGGCTTTTACTACGTCTTTTTTTCCCAACGCAGCCATTTTCTTAGCTTTAACTTCTGAATAGAGATCTTTCCATGACATTTTTTGTGTATCCTCTTAAGTTTCAGATGGACAGATTAATTGTAAACCATCGAGCTATGGAAAAATAACTAATGCGCGACATAAATAAGTATGGATAAAACAGAATAATCGGTGTTTTTTTGGGTTAATCGTGCTTACATAGTGTAAATCCCATGAGATTCCCACTTAAAGCAAATGTTTCCATGTTTGGTTAATTTTAATTCTTTCATTTTGTTCAAAAATCGGTAGCAATTCGAGCACAAGCTTTAAAATGGAATAAAATGTAGGTAAAAATGATCATACTTTATAGAGGAAAATATTATGTCATTTCAAATTATAATCGATATGGATAAATGTACCGGATGTGGTACCTGTTACGACGTTTGCGCATTTGATGTTTACGGTGAACCTGAAGGTGGAAAGGCTGTTATTTTAGAAATGGATAACTGTACAGGCTGTCGCAGTTGCGAATCTCAATGTCCTGAAACAGCAATCGTTGTAAACGAAGAGTAAATTTAATTCATTTTTTAAGTATTTTCTTGTTTTTTTCATTCATTTTAGCCAGTCTTTTTACTGATTCAGAAATTTAATATCTGAAGTGTGGTACCTGCTACGACGTGTAATCCTTGGATTTTTTAATTCTCTTAACAAAGAGTAGGATAAGACAATGATAGAACGGAAAAAAATTGCAATTCAAAAAGTAGCGGATGATGATGTGCATTCTGCTGTGTTCTCCGCGTTGGAGTTAATTAGTGCAAAAGAATTAATGGGTAAAGAGGAAATGACGGTTCTACTTAAACCAAACTTGTTATCTGCCAAAAAACCGGAACAAGCTGCAACCACGCATCCTAAAGTTGTCCAAGCGGTCATTCAATGGGTGAAACAGTTTAATCCCGCAAAAATATATGTTTGTGATTCCAGTGGAGGAGGCTTTAAACCGAAAACAACTGAATTAGCATTAAAAGCAAGCGGTTTATGGGCAGTTTGCGAGGAAGAGGGAGAATTAGTGGAATGTGTCCCATTTGAAGCAACGGAACGTGTTATCTACAAGGTAGAAAATCCTTTAGAGTTAACAGAGTTCCCAAGCTCTCATCTGCTCAGGGATGCCGATCTTATTATCAACCTCCCAAAAATCAAAACGCACGGTCAATGTACTCTCACATGTTGCATAAAAAATATGTTCGGAACCATTTTAAGAACAAATAAAGCAAAAGCACATGCACAATTTCCCACATTAGATCGATTTACCGCAGCATTGACAGATATTTATTCCGTATCCAATCCTCAATTGACCATAATCGATGGATATCTCGCAATGGAGGGTGAAGGACCGGGGTCGGGTGATCCTGTTAAGCTTGATTTAATCCTTGCGGGATATGATGGAGTTGCATTAGACACAACTGTTTGCCAAATCACTGAAATCCCAGTAAATGATGTGAAATATTTGAAATTTGGAGAACAGAAAGGTTTAGGAACCACAGATCTCAACAAAATTGAGTTTTTGGGTGAAAAAATCGAGGATGTGAAGCGTAAATTTAAGCTTCCGAAACACATCGGAGCGATTTCAGCTAGATTACCAAAAGCGATTGCAGATTATATTTCGAATACTGTGTTCAAAGCCCATATCGGCTTCGATCCTCAGAAGTGTATATTATGTGGAACTTGCTGGGAAAACTGCCCTGTAAATGCTATAGATCCTCCCGAAGTAAGGCAGAAAGGTAACACACCAATTTGGGATAAGAAAAAATGCATTACGTGCTTCTGTTGTCATGAATTATGTCCTGAAAATGCTGTAACGCTAAAGATACCCATAGCAAGGAATGCTATCTTCTCGTGGTTCGGTGTTGTAGCCATAGGCTTTTTAGCGGTTTTAGGAACTGCAATCGGTCTTTTAGTGAAGTTCTTATAATACAATTTTTTCCCTAATTTTTTTAAACTCTGCACACAATTATGTGACTATGGTAGAGAAGACTCCTATTGCGATCCAGAAGATTGTCAACGAGGACGTAAAGATGGCAGTTTTTAAGAGCCTCGACCTAATTGATGCCAAGAAATTAATGAGAGATGGAATGAAGGTTCTTTTAAAACCCAATTTACTCCAACCAGCAAAACCTGAAAAAGCGATAACAACTCATCCAACAATTGTCAAAGCAGTAATTCAATGGGTAAAACAATTTAACCCTTCTAAAATCTATGTGTGTG
>SDNX01000024.1 GCA_004524545.1 Promethearchaeota archaeon | reverse complement strand
AGACGTGATAAATGTCCAGTAATAATATGAACCATCAGTATAATCAGAGATTGATAGATAGATTAGATAATCCCTGTCAAAAAATGCTAGGATAATTGAAAAAGCAAAGAATGCTATGGTTGCAACCATAATCCCATAAGTTCCATATGGTTTTGCTTGTATGCCCAATAAAGATGTTACTTGGGGTCTGGTTCGATTTGTGCGGTCCCGTATCCGAGGCATTCTCACTCGTTCTCGTCTATTTATACTTTGTCGAGATTCACTCTCTGCAGGAAAATCCGCATAAATTTTTGTGGGTTTGGGTTCTTCGCGCGACTTTACTATATAAGGATCATTCTTAAATTCAAAAGTGCACGCATGATTTTCTGGAATGCGGTGCTTTTTACAGTAAGATTTGCCACAATACCGACACCTAAAGGGAAGATAATCTACATCATCGCTACAAAAATCACAATTAACCAATGAACTTGCCCCCGTATTTGAAAATTTCACTATCTGAAGAAAAATGTGCTATCATAGTTGTTTTGCTCTATATAATACATAAATTGAGGAAAAAAAAACCTTGGGATAATACAAATTAAAACAGATTTGAGTCGGGCTTTGAAAAGATTCTAAACGGGAGTGATTATCCAATTTATTAAAACCAATGTCAAAATAAACATCGCAACCAACAAAATGAAAAATCCTAACCATACTTTTGGATTCCACTTTCGAATGTTATCCCCATCCAGAATTCCAAATGGAAGCATATTGAAAGCACCAAGCATGAAATTGAAGTTAGCTGCTGTCAAAAGCAAATATGCCCATAATACAAAGGTCGGGAAAAAGCTTAAGAAAAGTCCTACGATAAAAAGCGCCCCGCCCAAAATTAGGTTGGATAACGGTCCGGCTAATTTAATCAACCCTGTTTCCCTACTGATATTTTCCAATCCTAGTACGACAACTGCACCTGGTAAAGCCATTTTAACAGGAAGAAAAATACATACTGCTGTCATTAAAACTCCCATAGTAAACAATCGGAACTTTGTCTGTAATCCAAAATGAACCGCAGTCTGTCGATGGGCAAACTCATGAACTAAAAAAGCGACCATATACATAAGAGATAAAAATCCAATAATGAGGATTTTCATTCCTAAATCAGGAACATCCTTGAATTGGATGACAAAAAAAGATATTGATAAACTTAAAATTAAAATTGATGCAATGATGACATGGGCTACTTCAGAGAGATTCGGCAGAAGGATTCCGGGAATTTTCACCGCAGATGCTGGATCGAACGCATCTGGAACCTCTTCTTGATTTGGTTTGCGATGCCAATAATATGTTCCATCCGTATACATATCGGTCGAACTTGGATTGTTACCTGATGTTGAAGTTGGAGTCAAATCTTCAGAATAAGATGGAGAGGATGTTGAAGCAGAACTAGGAGGAATTTCAAAAGGATTCTGAATCGGAGTTAAGGGGCAATCATGTTGATCAGGTTCAGAATGAATCGAGCAATATTCTTGTTTACAATACGGACATTTGATTACACTTGGGTGGTCTATACCACAATAGTAACATTTTGGCATATACTAATCAAAAAATGAAAGGGAAAGCTCACTTTAAAATGTGTGTTTGAACCTTATTTCGTTACAGATTTTTTAATTTCCATAATCGAACAATTTTTCGAAAAATCATGTCTCCAATATTATCTAAGTCTTCAATTGGATTCTCAATGGATTGATGTTTATTTTCCCCTGTATTCTTATCTATGAAATAATCAATAGTTCCTTTAGCTTTTTCTTTAAGGATATTTTTCTGTTTAATAGGAGAGGGGGAGATAGAAAACTGAGAAGTCGGATTACTTTGAAGTGATTTTTCCCAGTCATAAAAAGATGCAGAACTCATGATTTTGTTCCTCCCCCAAAAAATAAGGGTGTGTGTAAGAATTAAATGACACTTTGTTCATTTAAAAAGCACGAGTGCGGTAAAAATAAAACTCGATTTAAAAATAAACCCTAAATGAAAAATTGTGTATCCTAAGAGTATTCCGACAGTTCTATGCAGAGTTTCCCTCTAGCTTGTTTTTCGGTTTAAAAAATTTTAAATTAAAACTAGGATTAGCCTAGCTAACTAAAGCAGACGCGTTGAGGATAAATAATATGCTAAAAGTCTCGAATTCAAATAGAACTCCTGTAGAAAAATCAAACACCCCGGAAATGGTTGAACGAAAGGGTAAAGGACATCCAGATTCTGTCGCAGATGAGTGTGCAGAGGAAATTTCAAGAAGATTAAGTAAATATTATCAGGCCACTTTTGGACAAGTTTTACATCATAATGTAGACAAACTCGCATTAATTGGAGGAGTTGCTTCCCCCGAATTCGGTGGTGGGGAAATTATCGAACCCATAAAAATTCTAGCCATTGGACGTGCTACAGAACAAGTGCTTGTAGGAGAAAAACTCAGAAAAGTTCCCGTAGGTATGATCGCCATTAAAAGTTGTCGGGATATTATTAAAAATACATTCCGAGCATTGGATCCGGATCTTGACGTTCAATATGATTATGCTCTGCGTCCTGGTTCCATTGATCTAGTCGGTGTTTTTGACAATAAACAAGCTTCTATTCCACTGGCAAATGATACAAGTTTCGGAGTAGGATTTGCTCCTTATTCTGATGCGGAGAAATTAACCTTGGAGACAGAGTTGTATTTGAACAGTGATAAGTTCAAAGACATCTGCCCCGCATCAGGTGAAGATATTAAAGTAATGACTAACCGGATTGGAAACGAAGTCAATCTAACTGTGTGTAATGCAATTATCTCAAAATATGTCAATGATAAATCAGAATATGCTAATGTTGTTGATAGAATTAACAAAGCCATATTGGATCTCTCTGCAAAAATCGTACCCAATAAAAATGTAAATGTAGGAGTAAATGTTGGTGATGATTTAGACAAGGGAGTCATGTTCTTAACTATAACCGGAACTAGTGCAGAAAATGGAGATGATGGAATAGTTGGGAGAGGTAACCGAACAAGCGGGTTAATTACTCCAACTCACAGCCGACCTCAATCTCTAGAAGCAGCAGCAGGGAAAAATCCAATCAATCATGTGGGAAAAATCTATTCGATTATGGCTCAGCTTATTTCAAAATCAATATATGAAAAAGCTGGGGGAGATGCTGTCGAGGTGTATGTGAGATTGCAAAGCCAGATTGGACATCCTATTAATAACCCTTGGCTTGGAGATATCGAAATTATACCGGCAGATAATGTAAATTTCAGTTCTTTGGAAAAATTATCTATTGAAACAGCTCAAGAATATCTGGATGATTATCTAGGGGTTCGAAAACAAATTATTGATGGACATCACCAAATTTGGTAATTTTTTTTCTCTAAGATATTTAATGAATTTGCAGAATCTATTTTTATTTTCTTTCCTCTTTATACACTATAAGGAGATATTTTAATGGGATTAGATAGATTTATGGGAACTGATTCAGAGAAACCCAAGAAAAAAACCAGTGAAAAAAAATCTGGTAAAAAAACAAGCACACACAAATCTAAAGAACAAGATATAGAAAAACAACCTCAAATCAAAGATGTCGCCGTCGTATCATTACCAGACAAGAAATCGGTGAGTGACATGGAAAAACCTCCTACGTTTTCTTTTATTACCATGAATTTCAAATGCACTAATCCAAAATGTAAGATGAAAAAATCTCTGCGAAAACCTCAATCCTTCACACCTTCGGAAAAAGAGTTAATTTGCCCAAAGTGTGGAAGCCCATTAAAAAAATCACGAGCTAAATGATTCACGCAGTTCTCGAATTACCTTTACAATGTAATCCATAAGAGTTTTATCTGCTAGTAATACCTCTTGAGGTAATTCCACCAATTGGGAAGATACTAGGCTCGTTACAGGGAAATTATTATTATTAGATTTTATTCCTCCCCAATTTGCATTGCTGTAATCTATTCCTTTTCGTAAATACATCTGTTTAAAACACTTTAATCCATGAAGCGGAGGATAACTATCATCTGAAGGAATACCCATGGAATTTAAATACGTATAGAATTCGGTAACACTCATTTCACCAAACTTTTCAGGATTGAATTTAAAAGGAAACACATAGTTGGCACATTCTTGGACCGCTTCATCTCGTTTCTGGCAAGCAATCCCGTCAATTTCATTTAATTTCTGCAACAAATAACGGGCATTCTCATTTCGTTTTATATGCTGTACTGGAAATTTTTTCAATTGGCTTCGTAATAATGCTGCATTAAGCTCAGATAAGCGATAATTTGATCCATAATTGTAATGGTCATACGAATGTTTTCCCTCTTTCCGACCACAATCAATAATGCTATAGATTTTTTCAGCCAACTCATCATCATTTGTTATTACTGCTCCTCCTTCTCCTGATGTTAGTACTTTAGATGCTTGGAAACTAAAAGTTCCAATATCTCCCCACGTACCTAGTCGTTTACCCTTGTAACGACTTCCATGGGAATGCGCACAGTCTTCGATTACTCCAAGATTGTGTTTTTTAGCGATTTCACAGATCACATCCATTTCAGCCGGCATTCCCCCCAAATGTACAACAATAATTGCTTTTGTTCGTTCAGTAATCAAGGATTCAATTTTATTTTCATCAATGTTAAAGGTGTCCTCTCTTATTTCTGCAAATATGGGAACGGCGTTTGTAGAAATTACACTGGAGGCTGAAGCAAAAAATGTCATATCGGGAACTATAACTTCATCCCCCATTCCAATATCTAATACCAGCAAAGCGATTTCCAGTGCATGAGTTCCATTCGTAACCGCGAATGCATGTCTTACTTCACAAAAATCAGCAAATTCTTTTTGGAACAACCAAAAATTTTCTCCGCTATGCCCGGTAGGTGAACCAGCCCACCATTTCCCACTTTCTAGAACCTCTTTAACAATATTTACATCTTCCTTATCCCATTGTGGCCAATGAGGGATCATTATTTTTGGATCAACCATAATCTTTCATAATAAAAAATTGAAGGACTATTTTTAGATGTATTGGAGTTTATCTTGAACAAGCTTGAATGCTATCATGTGGAAAGCTTCATCCACCAAATCTTTGTTGAGGGCTGATGTCTCGATATAGGGGACATTAAGTTTCGTGGCTAGATTCTCTCCCTCTTGAGTACTAACAACACGTTTATCTTCCAAATCGATTTTATTTCCTATTAAAATAAGACAGATATCTTGACCGGCACCTTTCATAAACTCTGAATGCCATTTTTCAACATTTTGAAAACTTTCCCTTCCTGTTATATCAAATACAAGAAATCCAGCCCTTGCATTTGCTAAATAGGATTGCCGAACTCGAGCAAATTGGCCTTGTCCTGCAAGATCATATATTGTAAACCGTACAATCGTGCTAATATTCTCCATTCTACATTCTTTTTTAAGAATATTAGTTCCTATAGTCGGTTTATAATCTGCTTGAAACTCCCCCTCAATGAAAGTATTGACAAGAGTCGTTTTACCGACACCCCCATCACCGCCCAAAATTAGTTTATAGACAAACTCACCTTCAGGAGAAATTTTTTGTATCTCATTTTTGACTGAGACCTGCTCTCCTAATTTAGAAATGTTACCCAAATGCGGAATTACGGGAGAAACGGGGCGATTATCAAAAATTCGAGATACTTTTTCTGCCATAATATATGCATAGGGAAAAACTTCATCCAGAGATGCATATAAATCGATAATTGTTACCAAGACAGCATATCCTGATTCGATAAAAATCATACGATACTCTTCAGTATCAAATGTTCCGGCACCAAATCCACTGGATTTAAACTCATTTGCGATTCTCTTTAAAGTAGGCTCAACTAATGCACTTAAACCACCTAGTTTTTCAATATCTAATTCAGCAGACTCCGATTTTTCTTTTGCAGCTAATAATAATCCGTCTCTATCAGCTACTACTACAGATACTAATGTGTCTACTGTCTTAAAGTACCAATCCAGCAATTCAGATAATTTCTTGGTATCAACCACATTAATCACACATAAAATTAAGTAATTGAGAGTAGTAATGCTGCCGAACTCGTATATAATTTTGGGATGTTATTTGAAAAATGAAGTTATTTTCACTTGCTTTACTTTTGGATTATCTGTCAACGATTTTACATATTCATCCATTAGTTGCATCCTTTGAATTGTATATAATCCTAAATCATATTTTTCACTTAGTTCCAAAGATCTCTTCAGATATTTCTCGATCCCCCCTTGAGTAACGGTGAGTTTTAATTCTCCCCCACATTTCCTACATCTCCCCGTAAGAGGTATGCGACGATATTTTTCTCCACATGAATTCTTTTTACATGAAAATTCTTGCTGTCCAAAAGTTCGCATATTTCCCATGATATCAGGGGTAAAATGTGTTTGTAACATTTTTTTTACTACATTTTGTGCGTCTACAGCGATAATTTTGTCATGAAGTTCGAGTTGGGATTGAATTTTCTCTTCCGTAGTGTTCAACACTTTGTAGGTGGATAACTTTGGTCCGTAGGTGATATTTTCAGTAGGATGAGTGAAATCTATATGAGTGTATTGAGTTTCTTTTCCTATTCGCTTTTGGACAATGTCCATTTGCAGATGATTATCTTTCTCGATATCCCCAGGTCTCATATAATTTTTACCATACTCATAAAAATTCAAGGAATATTTTGAAGAACAATCCACATTCCATGCTTCACCATCGACTTCTGCGGGTATGAGAGTGACCGTTAACATCAACGGTGCATCCATCTTGCCCCCTATCTTTGATGATAGGTAGTATTTGGAGAAGTTAATTAACAAATCCAACAGTAACATTATCCCATCTTCGTCACCGTCACATTGATGTGTAACAATATTTTCATTGATTAAAATTGTGTGATATTTATCAGCTTCCAAACTATAAACAAATTCTGATTGTGATTTAACGATTTCAATATCTCTTATTCTTAATAACCTGTGATTATAGAGCAAATTTTCAGGACGTGTCTTTTTCTTTTCAAGTATCTTGTCTAATAACACACTTTTACGAATTGAAGTAAAACCGATCTGCATCCGATATTTTTTGACGTTTTCACCTCGAATACGCACTTTATATTCGGCTCCATATTCTTTCTTGTTATGCTTTGAAATAGCGGAAAATATCCCAAGAGACAGCAATAAAGTATCCAAGTCATAAGCTAATTCAGAACTGAATGTTGAACAAGCTATTGTTCCGTGTGATTTATCTAATCCTCCATCTCCTGTGAAATATGCTTTCAACAAGTTCCTCTTCTTTTCAAGAGATAATTTAAATACAAAAGGTGGGATTCTCTTCGACCTTGCTGAATTCGTAAATCCCCAGATCTTATTAAAAAGTAAATAAATTACATGGTTTCCAATTACTATTCGATTTTCATTCACGGATGGTTTGAAACCTTTGCCAAATACCTTTATTATACAGTGTAGAATATCAGCTCGAATATCATCTTCAGATGCAGCGAATTCTACTTGATATCCACGACTTGTCTCTCGATAATATCCTTCCGCGATGTAATATCCAAACAATCTCATTAATTCAAGATTGCACGAAATAAATCGGGGAATTTCAGTGTGATCTCTTTTAAATTCGAGAGTACAATTTGGAATATCCGTAATCTGCTTCTTATACATGTCCAATAATTTCAATACTATGGATAAAGGAACAGAATCTCTTGAACAGTAATAATTGTTCAATGTTTTTTTATTTATTTTCAAGATTTCTGCGGTGTGTTTCAATCCCTTAATACCCACCAAGTCATTTATAAAATTATTGATATTACGAAGCATTAGATCTTCATGAATTGACTGAAAACGTAGTTCTGTGAAAATTTGTAACAGATCTACTTTATTTATCTCCTCTTCTGAGAAATTCAGGTGTGGAAGTATGAATTTATCTTCTTTCACAACTTCTAACGCCTTCTTTTCGACAATTTTATTATTCGAAACAACTAAAACAGGGTGATCTGGAGTTGTTGAAAATTCTCTTCCAGTGATCAATTTGAATTTGATCAGAGTTTCCGTACTGGGAACTTTTATCATATTTTTAATCTCAGTTTTCACAACTTGGTTCCGTGATTTATCATATGAAAAAACTCGCACATCTTTTTTCTTTACTGACTTCTTGAATCCATAATTCATACTCTTCTCTTGATCGAAAAAATCATCATATATTCTCTTTATCGGTATTCGTGATATTTGGTTTCCACATTCAACTAAGACTTTTGATTCCTCAGGGAAGCAATTTCTCCTCTTTGCAGCATGCCAATAAGGGTGAGCATAAAGCGCTTGAATAGATGCATACCCAATTAGTCTTCCCACAATTGATGCGGAAGTGTGAGGAGATAATCCGGCGAAATAATGTCCAATAAGATCGTCCCGATCAGTACAATTGTAAAATCTTTCCATGTTGTATAAGTATTCCAATTCATCATCAATAAAATGAGCAACTTTGACAAAATAATCTCCTGCATGAGTTGGAGCAATGAAATCTTGACATTTTAGCTCACAAATTTGAGTTTCCTGAGTAAGTTCATTTCCCTTATAGTCATGAGTATACCCCATTTCAATGAGTTTCTCAATGGATGTCTTAATTTCTAAAGGAGTGAAATGGGTCAAGGGGATATCAATCGCATCAAATCGAATAGTTCCATCATTATAGACAAAAACTTCATTTCTTGCTCGTAGAATTCCTTTTTCAATTGGTTCTGCAACTTTGAACTGCGAAGTTAATCCCTCCACAAAATTCACGTTATGGGAAATGATTTTTTCCATGGAAGGTGGGATCTCTTCATATATTTGTTTAAGGTTTATTATTTGTTTCGTGTAATCTATTAAATGTCCACCACACATCGGACATTTCGAGCTAGTTTTATCCACGTGCGAATTACAATCTTTGCAAATTTTTCGGATAATTGTATGTTCATTACAATTCTTGCACCTGTTTCGAAATGAGATTTCTCCACATTTTGGACATTGACGATTTACAATATCAACAGCGCTAGACCTATTGGATCGACTAGCCTTCTCTAAATTTCTTCCAATACCATGACCTAAAGGAAATAGAACTTGAATCCCATGTTTTAATTTCTTAAATTTCGCCTTTTCAGGTCGTCCCATTCGTGCTCCCATATAAAATGTTCCCTTATCCCGAACAATTAGATCGGATAGAAACGGAAGAACCTCCAGTGCGGTTTTATCACTATTTTCTAATTTTAGTAGATCTTCAGGAGGAAAATCTTTAGATAATCCCAGAATTTCGATGAAGACCTCTGATAAGTTACTCTCCAATTCTAGGAACTCAGAATAATTTTTATGAGGAGTAAAACTTTGGTACAAGACTTTTTTACAAAGTTCACTTGCGGGAATTCTAAGATTTTGTGTTTTGTCGAATTGCTGCTTGTTTTGAAAATAATAATCTTTTATCTCTTGTCGAAAGCGCAATAGATCATAACCATTTACATTTCCGAAATGAGACGTATAAGCAGGATGGATAGGGATATTATAGAGTTTGGATAATAGAATTGATTCATTTCCGCTTGGTTTTGATGTGAATGGATTGTCAATCCAATTCTCAAGGTCTTGAACTGGGAAAGAATTGATTGGTGTTGAATTGCTGGAGTTTACGGCTTTCTCCAACTCAAGAACCCACCATTCTTCAACGTAACTTGAGGGAAATATGACATGGTTATTCTCTGAAAATTCTCCGTATCCAAATAAGATATCTCCCAAAAACAGGATCGACAGTACAGGATTATCTTTAGTCACTTCTTGAAGAGATTTCGGTTCATTGAATTGAACTACATCCCCATTTTTAAGCAAACAAACTGGACCTTCAATAGATGAAACCGGCATAACAGATGCTGCCTTCCCCGGTCGTTCGATTTTTATTTGAGTTCCTACAGCAAGAAATTCATTACATGCATACATGGTATTAGGATTTATACCACATGCTGCTAAACCCGTATTCCGAGATCTCCCATACCTTATTCGAAAGCCGCCTATTCTTGAAGGATGAGAAAGTACAGGTCGTCCAGCTATAACTCCTGACATGTATTTATCACTAGGACTGACCATTTTCTCCAATTGTTTTCGTCTTTTCTCTACTGGGGTAAGAATTATATCGGATTCGTCGTTAACCTTTTGTTCAATCTGACTTCCCTTAATTTTGCTTAGCCAATCCCATCCTTTTATATCTAAATTTGAAATCATTTTACCTAGTTTTTTTGATTTCAAAAGCACACCATCATTAAGAACCAAGACCGGACCGCTTCTAACTATGTTAGTTTCAATTCTTCGTATATCTCTGTGGGCTGAAACCTCAAATTTTTCTGTAGGGTCTCCATTCAATTCTACCTTCAAATTCTTTAAAGCGTGTTCCAGCTCTTCTTTTGTGGAGGGGTATTGAAGATTGACTTTTCTATCATATAATTTGACCTCTTCAATCATCCGTTCAATTTCCTCTTGAGTCGCTTGAAAAGGCTCAATTCCCATTTTTTCTCTTACATAATCTGCTACTAAAACTGCAAAAGCTTGAATTGTCCCTCCCGCGTTTCGAATGGGACCAGAAAAATATAATGACAAATACCTAGGTCCAAATGGATTCTCTCGTATGATAATTTTATTTATTCCCTCTAATGGCGCTGAAACTACTCCTTGAGTCTTAATAGCCATTGCTACTCGAATTGCACGATCTACTTTTTCAGCAAAATTGAAATTTCCAATACTTCCCTCAATAATTTCATCCGCAATTTTAAACGCAATTTTATCGGGATCTAATTTTTGCCTTTGCAATTCCCGAATTCGATCCGCAATCCCTTCCGGTCCAATTAACTCTTCTACTCGGTCAGCAACATCATGAGTTTGCGGACATTCTACTTTTTCTTCAGGGTCTAAACCTAATTTACGAGCATTTTCAGCAACGGCGTATAACTGTTCGATGTTTTGACGAATGGAAGCAAAATATTTCTCGGTATCTTTATCCATTTTGATTTCATCTACATCATTATGATGCAAAATTTTATCCATTGGGCTTTCGGTCGTCATAAGGAATCCGCTATTCAGTAGTTATAATGAAATTTTAAATCATTAACGATTAGAGCGTTAATAGAAAACTATTCTAAATATCTAAAACGACTATCATTATAATTTAACACGACATACTGCTAACGCTCATAACTCTTTTAAATCCAGAAAAAATGGGATAAGTAAAACGGAAACAAATAGGTAACGAGGATGGAAATCAAAACCGGATTCAAGAAACGAGATATTCTAAGGCATTTTCTAAGTGCTGGAATTAACATTACTCCAAAAGCTCTTAGTATTCTCGCTTCCAAATCTCTCTCTAATAACGATTTAGGGGAATTAATCCGAAAAGTTTCATATTTACCTGATTTTAAATTACATTTAACGGAATCAATCTTAAACCAAACTGAGTTCCTAAGTAATCCAGCCTCAAATTCAGAACATCCCCCAATCGAAACATCAAAAGAGAATAATCAAGATCAATCCGATCTGGAGGAGGAATTCCCTGAATATTCGGTTGAACCAAATTTTGAAGTGAAAAGTAAAAATTCTAATAATGATATAACTAGTGCAACTGAATTAGCAGAAGATCTCATCGAATCAGAGCTATTTGTGCCAGAACCTCAACATCCCAGTAATGAAGACATTATCCGGGAATTGAAAACTTCGAACTCTTCTAAAAGTTCTGGAGGAATGAGTCGTTTTAAACCTATAGCAAAAGATTATGCAGAGCAAATTGAAATTCTGCAGGATCCAAACACAAATTTATACACAACTGGTTCAATTGATGATTTCATCGCGCAATTTCGAGATCGTTTTGAGCGTTTATCAGAAATTCTCCTTCAAAATCCCGAAGTAAAGAATGTTATTCCCATTAATGAAGCAAAATCCCTCCATAGTTCAGGGACTGTAAATATCATAGGAATGGTGACCGATAAGAGCCCCTCTCGCGGTGGACATGCCATTAAATTTTCTTTAGATGATCAAACGGAAGAAATTGATGTGGTTGTTCGAAATGATGATCGAAATGTCAAAACTTATGAAAGTATGATTTATCTGGTAAAAGATGAGGTTGTATTTGTTTCAGGATTCTTAAAAGTGGATATGTCCTATGGATCTCGGGTTCTTTTTGCAAATAAAATCATATGGCCAGATATTCCAATGGGAAATAAGACTCATATTCCATCTTGTCCCGTTTCTTTTGCACTATTGTCGGATCTCCATATTGGAAGTGATAATTTTCTTGAAAATGTATTCACCCGGTTCACTCGATATCTCAATGGGGAAATTGGAACAGAACGAGATCAAGAAGAAGCAGGTAAAATTAAATATGTAATCGTTTGTGGGGATCTAGTTGATGGGATAGGGATTTATGCAGATCAAGTCAATGAGTTGGAAATAACCGACATTTACAAACAATATGAAAAAGCAGCTGAACTGTTTTCAAAGATCCCGGATTACGTGAAGATCATTTACATTCCTGGGAATCATGAACCAGTTCGAAAAGCAATCCCCCATCCTGCAGTTCCTTCAAAATATTGTAAATCATTCCTCGATCTAGGTGTCACTTCTCTTGGGGATCCAAGTATGATCGAATTGCATGGTATACAATTCCTTTTATATCATGGAGATGGAATTATTGATATGAATAATAACATTCCTGGGCTTTTAAGCAATAAACCAACACATACAATGAAGGAATTTTTAAGGTGCCGTCACCTCAGTCCAACTTTCGGGAAGGAGCATACGGAAAAAGCACCTACAGCAATTGATTGGTTAGTAGTCGACCAAATTCCTCATGTTTTTCATACGGGACACATGCATATTAATGATTTGGGTCATTATCGAAACGTACTACTCGTGAACTCTGGTTGTTTTCAAGCACAGACAAAATTCATGAAATCTCTAGGGATAAATCCCACACCAGGAAAAGTACCGATTATCTCCGAAAAATATGGAAAACTTGATACAATAACCCTAACTCTGATGTGAAAAAAATGAATCTAACAGTATCTGATGAAAATTCTCAATTTTTTCGACAAATCTGGACAATATTAGGAATTCAAAGCATCCTTAAAAGCGATTTAATCTATAAAATCAGCTATAAATTAAATCTCCCTTATAAACCCACGGCACTTGTGAAGAAAATCACACAAGCGATCTCTGATGGAATTTTGATCGAAAAAGAAAAACTCCTCTATCTCAACGAGAATGATTTGAAAGTAATTCAGCGAGAAAAAAACAATTTTGAAGAATCTAATAAGAAAAAAATGCTCCAACATTGGAATCGGATAGAGGAAAGCATCGACCCATGGATGAGCATTATCGAAGAAAAAACAAAGAAAATGGACGCCAAATCTTTAACTTTAAATGCGATTGTCAAAGCCATTATGACAGAAGATGCTCTTAAAGAAGGAACCACTATTCCCGCTAAGAAATTTCATATCCAATTAGAAAATGACGCATTATCTGGTTCCATTGAGGATGATACAGAAGATGATTTATTGTTTCAGATTGATTTGGGGAAAAAAGCAATTTTTCATAACTGCAAAGATTTCTTAGAAAATCTGTCTGAGAAAGCGTTATGTAGACATTTTTACCGAATCTTTATGTATGTTAAAACTAAAGACCCAATTTTATCAAAAAACTTGTTAGTTTCTTTATACTCAAAAAAAGAGGAATGGGAGTTCAAAGAATCCCAATTATAAATTCTTCTTGGCATATTCTACGGCATTCTTGAAAATTACCAACCCTGTAGTGTCAGGGTTATTATTTCTTGCCCATTGTGGATGGTGTTGTGGGATTAAATGACATTCTGGGTGAGGCATCATCCCAAAAATGAGACCAGATTCGTTACATATCCCCGCAATTCCATCTGTGGATCCATTTGGGTTATTTGGATAGGTATTAGGGTCATATGTGAACACGACTAAATTTCTATCCCAAAGTTTCTGTAAAATGGCTTCGTTCATTGGAATGAACTGCCCTTCTCCATGCCTTACAGGAGCATCTAAAGGAGTGATTAAATTTTTTGTCCAAATACATGGGCTTGTCTGATTAGCTTTCATGCTAACCCATCGGGACTCAAATTGACCGGATTTGTTGTAGGTAATTGTGACACTTTGAGAGAAATATTCCCCCTCAAGCGCAGGTAAAATTCCCATCTTCACTAAAATTTGAAATCCATTACAAACTCCTATAATTAATTTGTCAGCTTCAATAAATCTCTTCAAATCATCCCGTAAATTAAACCGGAATTTGTTTGCTAGAACTTTTCCTGAACCTAAATGGTCTCCATAACTAAATCCTCCTGGAACCATCATAATCTGGTAATTCTCAAGTGAGTTTTTTCCGGAAATTAGGTCATTTATATGTATTCTAACGGGATCAGCTCCTGTTAATCGAAATGCTTCTTCCGATTCATAATCCGTATTTAACCCATATCCCGTAATTACAGCTACATCTACCATCTTACTCCTTCCCTCCAAGGAATTGAAAAGTCCCTTTCCATGCTTGTTTCAACTCCGCTATTTCGCTTTGAATAAGGTTTGTTCCATCTAACCCCGTAATTTTAATCTCTAATCCTTTGGTTTCTCCAATCTGTGCGAAATCAGTTCCTGCCATTATTCCTTCGAATTCTTCTTTTTTATCCGGAGAAATCGTCACAATAATTCTACTCGCACTTTCTGAAAACAAAAGAAAATCATCTCGTGAAATATTATCTTTAGGAACCTTTCGTAAGTCAATTTCCATTCCTATTCCTCCACTAAATGATGATTCCGCTAACGCAACTCCCAAACCTCCATCTGAACAATCATGTGCAGAAATTACCAATTTATCTTGGATTGCTGCATAGAGTTTCCGATATCGTTGATAAGCTGTATTTGTATCAACTTGCGGGACTTTAGTTCCAGTGTGACCCAATTCGTCAAAATATTCGCTTGCACCCAATTCATTCTTTGTGGTTCCTAATACGTAAACCAAATCTCCCTCGTGTTTCACATCCATTGTAATCGATTTTCTTACATCAGGTAGTTTTCCAACTACGCTAAACAATAAAGTCGGAGGAACACTTACAGAGGTGTTCCCTATTCGATAATCATTCCGCATAGAGTCTTTACCCGAGATACATGGGACTTTATATGCAGTCGTGACA
This sequence comes from Promethearchaeota archaeon, assembly GCA_004524545.1. Lineage (GTDB taxonomy): Archaea > Asgardarchaeota > Lokiarchaeia > Sigyniarchaeales > Promethearchaeaceae > AMARA-1. The sequence goes on along the minus strand of SDNX01000024.1, from coordinate 13,576 downwards.
TCATACACTGCCTTGTTTGCACGAACGAGCAATCCTGTGTAATAAATTTCATCCTCCTCAGTAAACCCCATTGCCCAACTGAAATTATCCAAACCTGCCATAAAATCAGGATTTGCCCCCACACAAACAGCATTACGTACTGCTTCATCAATTGAGTTTGCAGCCATAGCATATGTATCAATATCTGAATAGCGAGGACACATACCATGGGATACGCTTAAACCTTCCCAAGATGTGTACACTGGTTTTAATACCGCTGCATCGCTTGGTCCATCATTAGAAACTCCCATAAATGGTTTAACAATCGTGCATGCTTGCACCTCATGATCATATCGGCGTACAATTTCTTCTTTTGAACAAATGTTCAGCCGAGTAAGAATTTTTTTCAATAATATATTATAATCTTCAGGGATAGGAATAATAGGTTCTTCTTCTGGTTTAGGTGACCATATTCCTTTCATTTTCTTCTGAGGAACTCCATTGTGGAGAAATTCCATTGGAATCTCCCCAATTAATCTATTATTATAATAAAATTGGAAGTGTTTTGTAGTATTGAATTTACCGATTACCGTTAATTCAACGTCGTGTTTCACTGTAAGTTCAATGAGTTTTTTTAAATTCTCTGGAGAAACTGCAAGACTCATACGTTCTTGAGCTTCACTTAGCAAAATTTCCCATGGGAGTAAACCTGAGTATTTCAAAGGGGCTTTTTCTAAATCGATCTGAACTCCTATTTCTTCACCCATTTCTCCTAGACTTGAGGATAATCCCCCTGCACCGTTATCCGTTATCGCATTTAATAAATCCAAATCCCGAGCTTCTAACAGAAAATCTAACATTTTTTTCTGCACGATAGGAGATCCGATTTGAACCGCAGTGTTCGGAGAATTTTCGTTTATTTCAAGGGATGAAAATGTAGCTCCATGGATGCCATCTGCCCCAATTCTTCCTCCTACCATAATTGCTAAATCTCCTGGATTAGGGGCTTTTTCGTGCACTAATTTATTAGCAATTCTTGTCGGAGCGATACCCCCCGTACCACAAAAAACTAATGGTTTTCCTAAGTATCGTTTATCAAAATATAAACTTCCATTAACCGTGGGAATACCAGACTGATTTCCTCCATCTATAATTCCTTTATGTACTCCTTTCAAGACTCTTCGAGGATGAAATAATCTGGGTGGAATTTCCCCCTCATAAAATGGAGAACCAAAGCAAAATACATCTGTGTTGAAAATTAGTTTAAAACCCTTCCCGGTTCCTGCTGGATCTCTATTGCAACCCACAATTCCCGTCAAAGCACCACCATAAGGATCAAGTGCTGTGGGTGAGTTATGTGTTTCCACTTTCATACTAAAGATATGATCCTTATCAAACTGAATTACTCCTGCATTATCCTTGAAAATAGAAACCAGATAAGGGGAATTGATTTTTTCTGTAGACCCTCGAATATATATTTTAAAAATTGAATCAATCTGTTCACTTCTCCCAGGCTCTTCATAGTCGATTAATGCATTGAAAATTTTATGTTTGCAATGCTCTGACCAAGTTTGAGCAATACATTCAATTTCTATATCGGTGGGATTTGCTGGTAATCCTTTTTGTAATCGGATATTTTTTTGATTCTTGTAGTGAGTTTGTAAAGCTTTCATCTCTTCCAGATTTAAAGCCAATAATCGAGTTTTACTCATTTCTATCAGCTGTTCGTCACTGATATTTAGATTAACTTCCTCAACTGTTGGCTCCGTATTAAGGATAACTTTTGGGATAAATGGAGAAAATCCCATATATTCAACTCCGGACTTTACTACCCATCGTTCAATCAATGAATTCGCGAGTAAATCTCTCACTATCTTTTCTGCAACATCTTCCGAAGTCCTGTAAAAAAGAAATTGTCTAGAGTAATATGCCCCTGTGACATCTTTGTTCAGAGCATCTTTGATTGCTTCTTTGGATGTCCTGCCAACGTTATCTGTGACACCGGGCTTGAACCCAATTTCCACAACTGTTCCATCAAAGGCTTCAGCAAGTGGAGAGTCTATGGTAAATTTTTCTACGATCGGATCAGAAAAAACTTCGCCTGCAAGAAAATCCAATTCTGATGAGGATAAATTCCCCCCCTCTATCGTGTACACATTAATAGCAAGAACCTTTTCTACACTATAGCCTAAATCTGATTTAATTGCATTTTTAACTCCGTCTGCTTGAGTTATGCCGACTTCGATACGATGGACGTCTGCCATATTTAGATTAAAGAAAGAAGAAATAAAAAGTACGAACCCTCTAAACAATTAGCACATGAACAAAACTTCTATTGTCGAAGTAATCAAACGACGAAGCTCTTGGAGGAGTTATGACCAAACTTCTTCCATACCTAAGGATATTTTGAATGAAATTAGGAATTTCATTGAATCAAAAAATCAAATAGGTCCGTTTGGTAATAAAGCTCGTTTCGAACTCATTAAAATCCCTGATTCAGAAAGAAACAAGGTAAACTCCGAATTCGGAACTTATGGATTCATTAAAGGCGCTGAATACTTTATAGCTGGAGCTATCCCAAAGAAAAATTTGGCATTAGAAGACTTCGGGTATCTATTCGAACATATAATCCTTAAAGCGACTGAATTGAATTTAGGTACATGTTGGTTGGGAGGAACATTCAAGCGAAGCACTATTGCTCGTGAGATAAATCTGAATGAGGAAGAAATTTTACCCGCTATTACACCAATCGGCATTCCTCAAAAAAATCGACGTATTTTGGGAAAAATAATCCGTTTGGCAATAAGGGCAAAAGTGCGTAAACCTTGGGAACAACTGTTTTTCAGTGAGTTGATGGAACCGATAGATTCTACTATTCTCGATAATCAAATAATCACAGCCCTAGAAATGGTTAGATTATCGCCTTCTGCAAAAAATAAACAGCCATGGCGATTAATTGTGGAAAATAATGGAGCTGTCCATTTTTTTATTCAAATCGAACCAAAATCTGATCATATCCTCAATTATCAAAAACTCGATGTTGGAATCGCAATGTGTCATTTTGATCTAACCATGAGAAATTTTGAAAAACATGGAAAATGGCAAAGAATTCAGCCTGATCTTAAAAATATTCCCCCAACTTACAAATATGTCGCAAGCTGGGTAGAAAATCGTGATTGACCAATAATCTCGATCAAATTTGCTAAATCTCGTCCTTGAAATTTTTTTAGTATCAACCAAGATGTATTAAGATCATAAAATACATTAGATGAAAAAATAATGATGAATGACGAATGGGATACGATTGTGAATTATATCACACAATATTGGAATCTATTCATTGCTTGGTTTCAAGCACTCGCACTACCCGCACAAATTTTAGTAGGAGTATTCCTGTTCTTTGGAGTCATGGCGATATTTTACGTCATTTACGGATCCTTGTGGATAACTGTACAATCAATAAAATTCTCGATATTAATATCTGTAATAAGTATCTACCTCTCATTTGCACTAATTGGATTACCTTTTGTTGCAATATCTGGTCCGAAAAATATCCCAAGATATTGGACCAAAGTTGGTGAGAATGTGAAGGTGTTGGTTGCACGTATGTATCCGGTTAAAGGTGAATATAGCCATAAAGTAGAAACTGTCACATATACAACCCAATCTCAAACCGTACCAGTTCAAAATCCACCAGTTGTAATAATTAAAGAACCAAAACCAAAAGCTGAACTATCAGCTCATCAGTACCATCAACAAACAGTTCACGCACCTGAACCGGTAGGGGAAGAAGTGCATCACCCTATGAACACTAACCCGCCTACACCATCCAAAGCAAGAGAAAGCTTCTGTCCGGATTGTGGAGAAGAATTTAGCGATAGAATGAAATATGTTTTATTAGATAAGAGTTTTACATTCTGTGAAGAATGTGGTTCAAAAATTTACAGGCGCGAATAATCCGCTTATTTTTTTCATCTACTTAAGTCTCCTTAATAAATTAGTCGAATAAGGGGACAATTCTTCCCGAAAGCAAAATAGTGTAGAGAGAGGGATTCGAACCCTCGGTTCGCTACCGAACCAGAGCCTCAGTCTGGCGCCGTAACCTGGCTTGGCTATCTCTACTTATTGATTATAAATTTCAATATTGTATTTGATATTTCAGATTTTAATTTTTCGACTTTCTATCTCCAAATAAATTCGCTTAACCCCATTAATAGTTAATACAATTCCTAATAGTGTAAACACCACCAGAGTGATTTCTTTCATGTTTTGGGTTGCAAAAAATTTGTCTTCAATTACTAATGCATTGTTACCTATCAAAAGTACATAGAAAAACACAATTCCCGCCATAACGAGCATGAAACTCCCCAAAATCAAATTAAACTGAAATATTACCTCCTTTTTCTCTTTTCCTAACTCGACTATTTCAGAAATCACTTGGGCATCGCTATCCTTTTTCTTAGCGCGTTGACGAATCATTGTGTCTAAGGGTTTAAAATCAAAAAATACGGTGATCAAATTAATCCCACAGATAATTAAAATCAAGATTCCATCCAACGCTTCAATAAATCCTTTTAGGATTCCGTCTTGCATGGAAAATTCATTTTTCGTAAAAATTATTACAATAACCGTAAGGAATACGGCCGCGATCTTAGTTCCACTGAGCATTAATAATATCCGTTCCCGTTTGGCTAATGTCAATCCATATATGACCACACCAAATAACGTCATAAGAATTCCTATAGCTAATCCATTAGGCGCGATGAAAAAAATCAAAATTAAACAAATTACTCCCGTAAGAATGGGGACTATAGGATAAAACATGGTCTTATATTGTCTGTTTAGATTGGGTCGTTTTGTTCTCAGGATTATTACACTGAAGGATAGCAGGCTCATAGATAGTATAATCGAGAAATTCGAGAAATCAATCAAAATATTAAGATTACTTGAATTGAAAAATAGTGTCACAACTAAAATCAGCAAACAACTAATAAGCATAGTTATTTTTGGAATTTCAGTAGTCGTTTTAGAATCAGTTTTGGCAAATCTTTTTGGTAAATATCCATCACGTGCCATAGCAAAGGTTATTCGATAGGATAGTTGGATTGCAGCCTGTGCAGATGTCATTGTGGCAATCATACCAGCGAATCCTATAAGGTATAAACCAGTCGGACCTATCACCGTATTCAATGTTTCTGCTAAAGGATTATTTGAATGGGTAATAGTATACCAAATGGTACCGATATCCCCCTTAGGCCCCATATTAACTAGTGTCGTCAAGCTAACAAGAAAATAAATCAACAATCCAATAAGGATTGAAAGAAGAAAAGCTCGAGGGATTTTTTTATTAGGCTTCTTAATTTGATCAATATTCGAAGTTATTGACTCAAAAGCAGAATTCCATTCATATAAACAAAAAATACCAAACAATACAGGACTAACCAGCATTATTTTTGAAAATTGTACATTCTCAAACAAATTAGGTAGATTATAATTCTCTGAATTTAAAACTGGACCTAAACTCAACCCCAATATTATATAGATTACAAAACCTGAAATTAACACCCACGTGAATATCTTCATTACTTTCTGCAGATTTTTATATGCGACAAGATTGAAAATACTTAGAACTAAAATAACTGCAAAACCCACCATGGAAAAATAAAATGGTGGCCAATTTTGTAAAGGAAAAAAAACAGATAGGGATAATCCAAACCCCAATCCTGAAAGAGCAGCAAATGCCATATTTCCGAGCAATAGTAACCAACCGATGATGTATCCCCAAAACCCCCCAATTGCTTCTCGAGAGAATGAATATCCTCCACCCAAAATTGGTAAAGATAAAGAAAGCTCAGCATAATTTTGAACTAGAAATACAATAAGAATTCCCAATAAAAGAATTGAAATAAGAATACCAGCTCCGGCTTGATCGATGGTATTTCCTAATATTACATATATCGTCCCACCTATTGTTCCCCCTAATCCCGTAAAAATAAGGGAACGTAGCTTAATATCCTTCTTCTTCACGACTTTTACTTGCTCAGTCATCGAGAGTTATCTCCTATTATCCAACAAATACATTGCCTTAGGTATATTATTTGTGTTCAAGCTAGAGAACCTCTTGAAATTCATTCCAAACTGTATCAATTTTTAAAGGTTGAAAATTTTCTTTTGAAAATTCTTGCTTGCATATATCATAGAGTTTTTGGTTAATTTTCGCATCAAATCCCGCATCTTTTGCGAATTTTAGAAGATATCCGTTCAAACTTTCAAGTTCTGTATTAGAATTTTCGTTGATAAGGAGATCTTGTGCCATGGAGTTGATTCCCGAAGACTTTTCTATAGTTTTTTTAAAAATTGGATTGGTAATGAATCCAGGTAAAATTGCTGCCGTTTTTAGTAATGTCCAGGAAGGTAGAGATCCTAATTTTACTTGCTTTATTCCCCCTTTTTTCAACACTTTAAGACCTTCATATGTTATTGATGTAGTTAAAATCCGAAATTTGTCCAAAGAATCTATTTTTTGAAATCCTACCCCTAATAACGTGAAAAATGAATTTGATATATTCAACAAAATTTTGTTGTGAGCTGCATCACGATATTTCAAGGTAATATCGCATGAGAATCCCTTTTGGAATACGGTTTGAACCATTTTCATTTCATTAAGAAGTGAATTATCAGGAGTTCCAAGTAGAATTGGTCCTTTTTCCTTATATCCAATCATATCTGGCGAATCTCTCCATGCATTATAACAGATAACTCCATAAATGATTCGGGAAAAATATTTGGGAAGAACTGTCAAATTTTCTACTCCATTTTGTAAGGAGACGATTAGGGGGGGTTTTTTTTGATAATATTCCTTAATTGTGTTACAGACTTCCTCTAAGCTATAATTTTTTACGGTAATTACGATAATGTCCGGTTCTTCAGTCAGTTCATCAAGGGATTCTATTATGTCAACATTTGAAATTCTGGATAAATTTTCTTCAGAATCTTCATAAACGCCTAATCCGTTTGTTCGAAGACTTTCAGCCGTTCTTTTACGTGCTAGTAATGTCAACTTATTGTGAAATGGTTTTAACCACTTGTATATCGTGCACCCTATAGCACCCGCACCATAGAGTAATATCACAGGAACCATACATAATGATATGACCTAATTATTTATAATTACGATTTTCTTCACCATCCTAATGACTTCTGAACGATTTGAAGAACGAATAAAGGAAGCAGCGGAATTAATCTATAAGTCCCAATACTTAGTGATCTTCACTGGAGCGGGGGTTTCTACAGAATCTGGAATTCCTGATTATCGTGGTCCCGATGGTCTTTGGACTCGAAGAGATAAAGGATTACCTCCTCCTAAGATGCCAAAATGGTCTACGGTAGATGTTAATTTGGGTCATAAGGCAATAGTTACACTCCAAAATATGGGGAAGATGAAATTTCTGATTTCGCAGAATGTAGATAACCTCCATTTGAAATCGGGCATAAAACAAGAATTAATCGCAGAGTTTCACGGGAATATGGAACTGATGCGATGTCTACAATGTGATAGAGAATTCCAAAAGGAAGGGTTTTGGGATGAGAAAAAGTGGGGAAAAGGATATCGAACTCATCCAGAACAAGAAGGCCAACCAAAATGTCCTGAATGTGGAGGGCGAATTATATCCTCCATAGTCAATTTTGGTGATCCCATTTGGGAAAAAGAAATTACGGAATCATTTGACCATTCGAAAATGGCAGATGTTTTTTTTGTAGTTGGATCTAGCCTCTCTGTCACTCCAGCTGCGTATTGTCCACAATATGCCTTAGAAAATCGGGCTGACCTCATCATTATCAACAATCAACCAACACCATTTGATACAGCAGCAACTGTGGTATTTCGTGAAAATGCTGGAGAAACTCTAACCAACATCTTAAATGAGATCATGAAATTAACCGATTAACAACAAAACGCCTTTCTATTACTTCCTTAATAACTACCGAATTAACAATTGGGTTTTTATACCCAACGAACATTCTATGTTTTACCGACTAAAATCGTAAACATATATATTAACTACAAGAACGTAATTTTTTATGAATCTCATAACGAAATTACAATTTTGGTTACAAACTTACGACTTTTATCAGTATAGGGTGTGAAACGAAACGGAAAAAAGGCAAACAGGATTTAATTTAGATCAGTTCTTTGACGACTACTTGGAGAAGCCGCAGATTTTTAAAAATAGAGATTTCATCTCTGCCACATACATCCCTGATGAAATCATTCATCGGGACAATCAATTACAGTCAATTGCGCAAAATATGGCTTGCACACTCAAAAATTCTACTCCTCAAAACATCTTCATTTATGGGAAAACGGGGACGGGAAAAACAGCAGTTGTGCGTCACGTTAGTAGTAAACTAATTGAAAAATGCTCGGAGATAGGGATTCCGAATATTGATTGGATCTATATTAACTGTAATCAAGTTACTTCTGGATATCGTGTACTCGCTACAATTTGTAATAAATTGGATCCCGAAAATATTCTTCCTCCCACAGGAACTCCGCGTGATGTAATGATTGGACGTCTTATCTCGTTATTGGAATCGAAAAAAACATTGTGCTTCATTGTATTAGATGAAATAGATGCGCTTAATGATAAAGAAGCCAAAGACTCTGTGTTGTATATTTTATCTCGTCTTAACGAAAATTTATGTGATTCCAATGTCAACCTGATCGGGATATCTAATATTCTCAATTTTAAAGAGGATTTAGATCCTCGGGTTCTCTCAAGTTTATGTGAAGAAGAACTAGTGTTTCCTGCGTATAACGCTATTGAATTATATGATATTCTACAATCCCGAGCAGAAATGGCTTTTCACGAAGGTACCTACGATCCAGGTGCGTTACGGTTATGTGCTGCAATGGCAGCAAAAGAGAATGGAGACGCACGAAGAGCACTCTCTTTGTTAAGGAAAAGTGCAGAAATCGTGGAACGTGGATGTAGAGCAAAATTAACACAAGAGGATGTTCTATCAGCCCAAAATGAGATTGAAAAAGATACTACTGAAGAGTTCATAAAGAAACTCCCTGTTCAGCAAAAGATCATTTTGCTTTCTATATACTTGAACCAAAAACACCGTAAAGGGGAAGAATCCAACAGCGGGGAAATTTATAACACTTATAAGGAAATTAGTAAAAAATTGTACAGCTTGAATTCTCTAACATCGAAACGAGTTACAGATTTAGTTAAAGAATTAGACTTATCTGGGATTGTATCATCCCGTGTAGTTTCTTTTGGTCGGAAAGGTGGAAGAACGCGGATGGTATCATTACAAGTAAAAGATTCTCAATTGGAAAATAGTTTAGAAGACGATGAACGATGCAAAGCGGTACTGGATTATATCCCAACTCACATTCGACGATCTGATGTGAATCTAGATCTTGAAGGGAATCGCTATAAAGCGTTATTATAAAAAAAATAAGCCTCCGGAGGGACTTGAACCCTCGACCTATTGATTACGAATCAATCGCTATACCGCTAAGCCACGAAGGCAATATAAAGATTGGAATTAATCAATTCCTCACTCTTTTTAAATCATTTTTCAATTCATAAAAAATTTATCGTTGTTTTTTTCTGCAAGTATTCCCATTATAGTATATTAGTTGATTAAAAGTGGTAGCGAAAACTGTTAGTGATATTGGGGAACGTGGATTAATCCACATTATTTCAGAATTATTAGGCGGATTAGGAAATGATATTCTTACAGGAGAAGATGATGCAGTTGCTATCAAATTAAAAGATCCGTCCACGTTGGTTATCAATACTGACATGCTCGTTTCTACCACTGATGTTCCCCCCCAAATGACCTTATTTCAAGCCGCTCGAAAAGCCGTGGTTATGACGGTATCTGATATTCTCGTGAAGGGAGCTAACCCAAAATGGGCAGTAGTAGCGCTGGGTATCAGCGGTAACCTCCCTGTAGAAGGGGATCGGGGATTTAAGGGATTGATTTCTGGATTAAAAGCCGGATTTCTTGAGTACGGAGTACAATATCTAGGTGGGGATTTGAATGAAACAAAAGAAACGGTGATTTCATGTACTGTTTTTGGAGATGCTCCTAATGGTGTAATACCGCGATCAGGAGCAAAACCTGGTGATCTCTTGATTTGTACAGGTGAGATGGGAAAGACTGGATGCGGTTTTTCAATACTAGTTAATAATAAAGAACCCAATGATCTGGAGGAGGATCAAAGAAAACAGTTCATTGATACTATTTTGATTCCTAAAACTCCGATAAACCATAGTCGGATATTATTGGAAAACAATTGGGTAACTGCTTCTTGCGATTCCTCGGACGGAATTTTAGCTACAATACGAGAAATATGTAAATCGAGTAATGTGGGTGCCATTTTGGAATGGAATTCGTTGCCTATAGCTAAAGGAGTAATAGAGTTTTGCCAGAATACCAACCAAAATCCTATTGATCTTGTATTTAATGCCGGTGAAGAATTTTTTCATATTTTTACTATCCCAAAAATTAAATTGAGTGCAATTCAGGAACACTTCAAGAAAAATGTATTGTCCTTTTATGTTATAGGGAAAATTACGGAGCAAAAGAAGATCCTTTTAAGGACAGAAGATACAGAAATAAATCTAGATGAACAAACAGGGTATGAACATTTCAGGAAAAAAAGAGAGAATTGAATTATTCAAGAGTTTCTACTGAAGCTTCCTTTGCCATTCGTTCCCCTTCTTTTAAATTAACCAACATAAAGAGACCTCCACCAATAACAAATAGAGCTAAAATTGAAAGAATTCCATATCTTGTATTACCGGTTAATTCTGTAATCAATCCCATCAAGAATGGTCCAATCACAGCAGCAAATTTCCCAAGCATATTAAAAAATCCGAAGAACTCACCAGATCTATTAGCGGGAATAAGTCTGGAGTAAAATGATCTACTTAATGCTTGGATTCCTCCTTGGAATGGGCCTATCAATGCAGCTAATAAGTAAAATTGCCATACTTCAGTCATGAAAAAGCCGAATATAACCATTCCGCAATAGGCTCCAATTGCAACAAGGATACCCCATTTAATACCTATCTTCTTTGCAAACCAGTTGTAGAGCAAAGTGCCTGGGAAGGCAATGAATTGAACCATTAATAGCGCAATGATTAAGGAATCACCTGGAAATCCGAGCTCACTACCATACGCAACAGCCATCCGTATCACAGTATCGACCCCATCGATATAAAACCAGTATCCAATTAGGAAAATCACTACCCATTTGAATGTTTTGATTTGGAGTATTGTTTTCCACAATCCTCTTAATCCTGATCCAATAGCCTTGAAGAATCCCATTTTTTTCTGTGATTTAGGTTCCTTCACAAAAATAAAAATTGGAATCGAAAATACCGCCCACCAAATTGCGACAGTGAGAAAACTTACTTTTATACCATCAGGATTAAAAAATGGAGATCCATCTACTAAAACCCATGCCGTAAACCCAAACCATTCTGGTTTTAGGTACATTAGGACATTAACAGCAAACAAAACTCCTCCTCCAATATACCCAATTCCAAAGCCCCAAGATGAAACCGAATCGATTTTCTTCTCAGAAGCAACACTGGGTAGCAATGCGTCATAAAATATGTTAGCGCCTGAAAATCCCACTGTGCCTAATATATAAAATAAAACTGCAAATTGCCATTTTCCTGCAGCAATTAACCATAACCCTCCAGTCATAATTACGCCTAAATACGCAAAGAAAAACAGGAATTTCTTTTTTCCAGTCATTTTATCTGCAATTGCTCCTAAAATCGGTGCCAATGCAGCCACAACGAGAGAGGCAATCGAATTTGCTGTTCCTAGCCAAAATATTGCATTTGTATCTCCTGTTGCCCAGTAATTTTCAAAAAATAACGGAAAAAATCCTGCCATTACAGTTGTTGCAAATGCAGAATTTGCCCAATCGTATAGCGTCCATCCCAAAATGGATTTTTTATCGTCTAATTTGATATTGTTTTTCATTTCCATAATAAAATCATCTTTTAAAATTATTTTACTGTCAATTCAAAATCCACCTTTTAATTTATATTCCTATCGTCTATAGATTCTATTTCGCTATGGAAATAAGTACGATACTCATAATTATAAAAAAAGAATCAAGAAAGGAGGAAAAGAAAAACGCAAGTAGGGGGATTCGAACCCACGAAGGCATAAGCCCACCGGATCTCAAGTCCGGCGCCGTCGACCGCTTGGCTATACTTGCACGTCTGTTTCCCGTTCTATTAATAAAAAGGATTAGTTGCTTTGAGTATTTATCGAAGATTTCTATTAAATTTTTCACTTCCTCAACTAAGCAAGTTTAAGAATGAGTTTAAGTAACCACCACATTTTCCGTATACGAGTAGCCGTTCTCAATCGAACATAGAGAAACCTACGGAATCCATTATATCGTTTTGCTACCTTTGCAATGTGCTTATGAAGTTCAGAAGTTCTGAATTTTGCTTCGATATCGGATTCCATATCATTCGAATCAATTGCATTTACCCAATATTTTGCCATTTTGATAGATGCTACTAATCCGGAACCACCCGAGGCTTCTACAAATCCTGCCGCGTCTCCTAAAAATACTAATCCAGGAATGGGGTTGTATTTTGTGATAGGACCGGTCATGGGAATTGTAGTTATATCTTCATGAGAAATTGAGGCTCGGCCAATCATCTCGGAAAAAATGGGATAATCCTTCTTGATTTTTACCCATACCCCCATAATTTCATTTATGGGGGGAATTCGTAATCCCAGTTGTTCTGCTATATCGGTATGGATCATCAGGCCCGTTTCAAGATTTTGTTCTTCTCGGGGAAATAAGAATATGATGCAAGGGGGAAAATTCGGGGCGTATTCCAACGCACCTTCAGGAACTAGAAAATACTTGAACGCTTTCGTTTTGTGATTCCCATTCTTCATTAAGCATTTTACAATAGGGAAATTCATCACACGATAATTAGAATAGAATTTTCTCCCAATAATGGTTTTATGTCCATCACACACAAAAACCGTTTTTCCATTGATTTTTTGGTCAGAGCCCTCTTGATCCCTATATTTAATGCCCGTTACTTGATTGTTCTCCTTAATTACATCGAACACTTCAGCATTGAAAATACATGGAATTTCTAATTTCGTGATTTGGAGCAAGAAATAACTGATCCATTCCCTCCATTCAAACACAATGCTTGGAGTCTTCCTCACTAGTTCTACCATTGCATCTTGTGTTGGTAACGGAGGAAAATATTCTCGATATTCAGTTTTAGATAGCGCTAAGCTCTCCATTACTCCTTCTCCAAGCAATTCATCCAAAATTGGGTCATTATGGAGAGTTTCTCCTCTTGGTTCAGGACTTAACACAGAAGCTTTTTCCACAATCACAACCTGTTTACCTAATCTTTTCGCAAAGATAGCCGCAGAGATACCCGCAGGGCCTCCTCCGACAACAATTAGATCAAACACGCTGGTAGGGTCCATCACGGTGAAATATCCAAACCGAATTAAATATTTATCTTAAGCTTGGACATACAATAATTCATGGATAAATCTGATT
>SDNX01000104.1 GCA_004524545.1 Promethearchaeota archaeon | reverse complement strand
TGAGCCATTCGTTTAATTGCATAATATAAAATTCGTCCTGTGTTCACATGGTCTTCGTGGATATAATATACATACGTTGGCTCTGGACCAATTATATAATCCGGTTGCAATTTAACAATATAGTCAAATAGTTTTTGGACAGCTTCTTCGGTCACTTTTACATATCCATCGAAAAAACCTAAAAAGTCAGGTTCTTTGTTAGTTAAAATATTTTGACCATTAATGAGCTCTTGAGAACGGATTTCGGCCGCTTTTAGTGTGGATTGGACCTCATCGGTGAGGGATGCCATTTCTCCTCTAGTCATACTTGCTGCCTTAAACAGGAATTCATCTTTTTTTTTAGTAGTAAAGTACGACTTACTTATATCCAGGGCTCGTTTAATATCAGAATTGGCTGTGTACTCACTAGATTTCATGCAATGGGCAATTGAGAACATTATACTTGGTATATTGAATTCCAAATCATCGGGATGGGGAGCAACGAAAAGAAATCGCATAATTCTAATCCATTATTAAGAAATTTAAATTTAATACACGCTACGATGTTGAGTTATTCCTTTATTATGATTAAAAATATACTGCACTAAAAATTTTACTGATTCTTCAATATTGATTCCTGTTTTCGAAGAGGTTTCGAAGTAGCCAATAAGATTGTTATCTTCAACAAATTTGTCGATATCTTCTGGAAATACTTCACGAACATCTGCTAAATCGCATTTTGTTCCCAATAGTAAAATAGGTAGTTCATAATCTTCTTCTTTTGAGCGAAGAAGCGTAATCCATTCTCTCAGATTAGAAAATGACTGATAACGTGTTATATCAAACAGTAAAAGTGCACCATAAGCCCCGATTATAAAATCTCTTAAAATATCTCTGAATCTTCCTTGTCCCCCAAAATCCCAGATAGTCAAGTCTGCGTGGTCAAGATTCTCTAATTTTACTGATTTTGTAAAGAATCCTGTGCCTATTGTGGATTGTGACTGTTCAACAAATACTCCGGAGGTAAATCTTTTGAGAAAACTGGTTTTACCGACCGCTCCGTCACCTGAATTGACAATTTTGAACATGTATGGCAAGGGATTTCTTCACTCGTTTTGGCTTAATATATTATAGCATCTAGTGTTTTGTTTTAAAGATTGAACTGGGTGTTATAATATAATCCACTTTTTCATCTTTTGCATTGTGAGGAATTTCCTCGTTTCTCACTTGGAAATCAAAAGCAAGAGCAACAACGGGAACTTCACCATTAATTTTTCTCAATATCTTAATAAAGTTGTCATAATATCCTGATCCAAATCCTAGTCGATTCCCAACCATGTCAAACGCAACGCCGGGTACATATACCAGATCAAAGTTTTTGAAAACAGATGCTTGATCTATTCTGGACAAGGTTAATTTGGGTTCCCTGAGAGAAAATGCTCCGATCTCCATATCTTGTTCTAGATCTATAATTTGTACAAACTCAAGGTCGCGTGTAGGTGTTATGCAGCGAGGAAGATATACTTCTTTTCCTGAATCATTGCATTGTTGAACCAGACCGTCTGTGTATATCTCAAATGAAGCCTTTTTAGATGCAAAAAGTGCAATTTTTTCAGATACCACATGTAGAGGGAAATTAAGTACATTAGATACCATCTGAGAGGATAATGTATAGTAATTAGAGTCATCATTCACGAAATATTTCATTTTTAAGTTTTTGATTTCTTCTCGAAGATCTTGTTTTCTCATTGGCTCTCACTCCTCGAATACTAGCAAAATTTATTTTTCGTTGTATAAGATTGTTGTTATGGAGAAAGAGTTAGTGAAATTCCTTGATACAATAATCTGTTCAGATTGTGTTGAAGTTCTATCGGAATTTCCAAAGAATTGTATTGATCTAACATTAACTAGTCCTCCATACGATGCCCTACGAGATTACAATGATTTTTCTTTCGACTTTAAGAAAATCGCATCCCAACTCTACCGAGTCACGAAAAAAGGCGGAGTTGTTGTATGGGTAATAGGGGACAGCACAATTAATGGAAGTGAAACAGGAGTCTCTTTTCGCCAAGCGCTGTATTTCAAAGAGTTGGGCTTCGCCTTACATGATACGATGATTTATCAAAAAAGTGGATTTGCCTATCCATCTACAAAGCGATACCATCAAATTTTTGAATATATGTTTATTTTTAGTAAAGGCCGACCAAAATCATTCAACCCTATAAAAGATAAACCCAATAAGACGCAATATACGTTTAGTAAGAAAAGACGTAAAAAAGACGGATCGATGACCCATGAAAATGATACTTCTCGAATTGAAGTTTCTCCTTTTGGAATGAGAACGAATATTTGGAAATATACCACCGGAAGGGGGAATTCTACTAAAGATAAGATCGCTTTTGCACATCCTGCAATCTTTCCCGAAAAATTATGCGAAGATCATATCAAATCATGGACAAATCCGGAAGAAGTTGTGTTGGACCCCCTCATGGGAAGTGGTACTACTATCAAAGTAGCAAAACTACTAAAAAGGCACTTCATTGGGATCGATATCTCCGAAGAATACTGCAAAATTGCTAGAGAAAGAATGAAATTAGCATAACATTGGATCTATTTTTTAGGATGAATTTCATTCTGATTATTATACTGATCGATTCAGTTCACTTCATACATCGGGATTAAGATGACTCCAATAGACAATATTTCCCTAGAGATTTTAGATAAAATACCAGCTTTTATAATGTTGCACGATCGAGACAATCATATATCGTGGATTAACATTTATGCACTCGATAAATTCGGATTAGCAAGAAACAAAGTAGTTGGTAAATCCCTTATATCGATATTCGGTGAAAAGCAAGGAACCGAACTCATAAGACAAAATAAGGAAGTTTTTGAATCAAAAAAAGCTTTAGAAAATATTTCCGAATCAGTCAAAATTCCAAATCAAGGTTATCGCTGGTTTCATACACAAAAAATACCTTTCACTAACGATAAGGATGATTTTAACGAAATTTTAGTATATATGGTGGATATAACCGATAACATCAATGATATTATTGCGAAAGTCGATAGTGAAACCAAATATCAGACTCTTTTCATGTCGTCTCCTACTCCTATCATAATTTCGGATTTAGAAGGGAGAATTATTGATATTAATGAACAAATGAGTGAACTTCTAAGTAAATATCAGCTGGAGGAAGAAGGATTTCTTTACAAGCATTTTTCTGAGTTACCATTTTTAGACAACACCCAAATTTCCGATTTATCTGATGTTTTCCAAGCGGTTTTAGCACTAAAACTGCGAAGACCTATTGAAATTCCATTGATGCTGGATAAAAAAGAAATTGTGCTCGAAATTTTTCCCTCAGTCCTTCAGCAGAACAATGAACCTTATGCCGTTCAGATCATTATGCAAGATATTACCGCAAGGAAGAAAGCCGAACATGAATTAATAAATCGTGGTAAATTACTCGCAGAAAGTGAACAAAGATACCGTTCCTTATTTGAGGATAGCCCGATTTCATTATGGACAGGTGAAATCGACAAATTACGTTCGTACTTGGAAAATTTGCATAAGAATGGAATAAAATTTGAAACCCATTTCGATGACTTGCGTGAAATGTCCAATTTAATGTCAAAGGTAAAAATTGTCTCCGTTAATCGTGCAACATTAGACTTGTTTAAAGCTAAAGACGAAATGGAGATAGTTCGCAACTTCAGAAGACTCTTTCCAAAAGAATCTCTAACAAATATTAAAAATGGACTGATGGCTTTCACGAAAGGAGAATTATCTCACGAGACAGTTCTCCTCGCAGAAACCATGAATGAAGAAATGTTGATTCTTGATGTCAAATGGACAATAGTTATTGAGAAGAATAGACCAACTCGAATTTTCATCTCTATGCGTGATATAACTGAACAAAAGAACTTTGAAAAAGTCTTACAAATACAACGAGATTTTGGAATTGCATTAAGTAATATTCACGAAATTGATTCCCTTATTAGTCTTTGTGTGAATACGGCAATTACGGTATCAGGAATGGAATTTGGAGCCATGTTTATATATGATCCCAATTCTGAAAAATTGAATTTGAAACATCAGATCAGTATGGGGGATCATGAATCGGAATTAATTACCCAATTTTCCCGTAATCCTGATTTTCTGGTACAAATTAAAGCAGGAAACAACATCTACTTCAATTATGAGCAAATCTTGCAATCAAAAATGTGCGAAAATAGTTGTAAGACGTTTATTGCTTTACCCGTAAAATATCTTGACCATATTGAAGGGTGTTTTATTTTTTCCTCATTGAAAAAAGAGGAAATTCCCAAGGCAACCCGTAACATACTCCAAAGCCTAATCTCTCAAATTGGTAGTGTTTTATCCAGAATCCGTATTGAAGAAGATCTAATTGAAAGACAACGACGAGACTCACTTATAACGCTTGCAAAAGGTATCGCACACGATTTTAATAATATATTAACCGCTGCAGTAGGCAGTATTTCGCTTGCGGAATTATCCGTTGATGATCCACATGAGCTGCAAAGTCAACTAAATGAAGCGAAACGTGCAATGATAAGATCTCGAGAACTTACCAAGAAATTGTTGATGTATGGGAACCCTCGGCAACCGTCAAATGAATTCGTACAGCAATTAACAGATTTTAAAAGTTTGATAAAAGATACCACTGAATTTGTATTGCGTGGTTCTTCGGTGACAAGTTATTTTTCCATCCCCGAAGATTTATGGACTGTAGTAGGAGATCAAGTACAGATTGAACAAGTTCTCAATAATATCCTAATAAACGCTGTTCAATCTATGCCTTCAGGGGGAAATATCGAAATATCCGCAGAAAACATTGAGCTTGAGAAACCCAGATCTCCTCTGAAACCTGGCAAATTCATCAAAATGACTGTTAAAGACGAAGGTATAGGGATTCCTGAAAAATTCTTAAACAAAATATTTGATCCCTATTTCACGACAAAAAAAGAAGGATCTGGAATGGGTCTTGCAATATCTAATGAAATCATTCGTCAACACGGAGGTTACATTGATATTGAATCTACAGTAGGAGAAGGATCGATTTTTTATATTTATCTTCCAGCGGTTACAGAGAACGTATCTTTTAAACCAGATCGCAAAAAATCTCTTACCAATCGCCTTCACAAGGGTGTAGGAAGGCTTCTACTGATGGATGACGATAAAACGATTCTGAGGGTCGCTTCAAAAATGCTAGAAAAGCTGGGGTATGAAGTAACAACAGCAAAAACAGGCGAAGAAGCGTTACAATTATACCAGGAAGCATTATGGTCAAATCAAAAATTTAAAGCAGTAATAATGGATTTAACCGTCCCAGGAGGATTAGGTGGAAAAGAAACTATCCAAGAGTTATTGAAAATTGATCCTAGTGTTATTGGAATAGTGTCTTCTGGATACTCTACGGATAGTGTTATGGCGGACTATAAACAATTCGGTTTTTCTGGGATGATTGCAAAACCTTACAGGCTCGAGGAGATAACACAAGTACTATCAAATTTGAAAATATAAGAAAATAGAATATTTAGCCATGAGATCGCTTTATTTTCTATCAACATATTATTAAGTCGGATGAATGGTTTCTTTTAAGTATCAAAAAAGAATTCCATGTGACTTTCGAAAGTGAGAACTCATGAAAAAATCTCCTTTAGAATATCTAAATATACTTCCTTTACCAATTATTGCAGTTGATAAAGTTCATAATATCACATGGATAAGTCAATACTTTTTAAATAAGTACAATATTAAGGCTCATGACATTATTGGGAAAAATGTTGACTCGATTTTAAAAATAAAAAGCAATAATCAATTGGTGACTTTGAATTCTCTGAACGCATTCTCTCAAATTCATGAAGTTAGTCTTCAAAAGATCGAACCTCTTGGTTGGTTTAAAATTCAAAAAATCGCAATGAAAACAACAGAATTTGATGAGCTTGTTTTATTTTCCGATATTTCTGAATATATTAATGATATTCAAGAACGTGTGAATAGTGAATTAAATTACCAATCTGTCTTCCAAAATGCTCCTAATAGCAATGTATTACTCAGTTTAGATGGATCAGTATTAGATTGCAATCTTAAGACGAGTGAAATTTTTGAGTTACCCGTCGAAGAGATGCTTGGTAAAACTTATGCCACCTTAATTAATATTTCAACAGATCTATACAATTTTTATGAAGCTTTAGCCCAAAAAATTCGTGAGGGTGATAAAGCGGCTCCATTTTCCACTGAAATTGTAACTTTGAAAGGAAATCATAAAATTTTAGAAATTTTTCCCTCATTAATCCATAAAAACAATCAACCTAATGCAATTCATTTAATCATTAATGATCTTACTACAAAAATGAAAACCGAGC
Organism: Promethearchaeota archaeon; assembly: GCA_004524545.1. Lineage (GTDB taxonomy): Archaea > Asgardarchaeota > Lokiarchaeia > Sigyniarchaeales > Promethearchaeaceae > AMARA-1. The sequence continues at coordinate 1,495 of SDNX01000104.1, read as the reverse complement.
AGAAGCTTTCGGAAAGTATCACAGTATTTGCCGCCTTTATGGAGAATTTCAGTGGAGTCGCCTTTATAAAATCTCCAGAGGGAAAATATATCTATCTAAATAAAACTCTACAAAACTTAGTAAACCAAAATCCCTCTCGAAATCTCATCTATGAAGAATGCATAGGAAAGACAGATTTCGATTTGTTTTCTGAGGCAGAAGCAAAAATATTTCGTAAGAATGATTTACAAGTCTTAAACACTCAAACCTCAACCCAGATAACCGAAACTACAATTAGCAATGGGGTTGTTAGATCTTGGTTAGTTACTAAGTTTCCAATTGCCAATAAAGGGGAAAATCCTTGGGCTGTTGCAGGAATGGGTGTAGAGGTTACCGAACAAAAAGAATCCGAAGAATTGCTAAAAATCCAGCGTGATTTTGGAATTTCTCTCAATAAAGTCATTGAACAAGATGCATTATTTGAGTTATGCATTGATAGTGCAATAAGTGTTCCAGAAATTGATTTAATTGGAGTGTATTTGCTCAATAAAAAAACTCATGATTTCGAGTTAAAATATAATGTGGGTGGAAGTTCTGAATTTGTGGAGAAAGTAAAAATCAACAAATTTCGCAATACAAGCGGAGAAATTTTTGGAAAAAAAGAAATAATTTATCGGGATTTAAAACATATTGAAACTACTGCAAATGAATTAATTATCAACGAAGGCATCAAATCATATTGTATTATTCCTATCATTGTCAAAAATCAAGTTATAGGAGTTTTTAATGTAGCTTCTCGTAATTATGTATCAATTTCTGAACAAACAGGAACCATTCTAGAGTTAATTTCATCCCAATTGGGGGCTACATTAGAAAAAATTTGGGTACAAGAACAAATCAAACTAAATGAAAATAGATTAGAAGCATTACTCGAACTTACTCAGATGAATTACGAGTCAGAGAATGAAATCTATAATTTTGCACTAGAAAAGGGAGTGCAACTCACAAAATCAACTCACGGATTTATTGCACATGTTGATCCAAAAGACAATTTCATATCTCAAATGAGAGTTTGGTCAATTCATGCAAAAGATATGCCTCCGATGCACCAATTTACTGACAAATTATCAGCTATTATCAATAAAGAAATATGGGACGAGATAATTCAGACCAATAAACCTCTCATAATGAACAGTAAGAACGAAATTGGTAAAAATCGTCATCTATTTCCTTCGAATCCCAGAGAGATATTTCGATTCATTGCTGTTCCATTTTTAGTTCGAGAACAATTATTTGCAGTTGCGGGATTATGGAATAAAGAAGAATATTATGAGGATTCTGATGTCAACCAGTTAACTCTACTAATTGAAGCGGTTGTTACATTAATCCAGAAAAGGCAAGATGAGCAGCAGCGTGAGATATACCAATGTGAATTGGAAAAAACCGTCGAAGATATCAAACTTAATGAGCACCGCTTAGAAGTCCTTTTAAAATTAAACGAAATGACTGAAGAACC
>SDNX01000023.1 GCA_004524545.1 Promethearchaeota archaeon | reverse complement strand
TCATTGCAAAATGGAATGTGATGTTAGCTTCAGTTGATTCCATGAGTGATGCCGATCCACCGCTTTGGCCGACTGACGGATATTTGAGAGTTAATCCCCCTTCTATTAGTATTAAAGATGCGGAAATTATTGCAGATAAATTGATTAATGCAAAAAATCCCGTGATGATGTGCGGAAGAGGTACATTCGCTTCGAAAGCACAAGAAGAGGTTTTAGAAATTGCTGAACTTTTGGGAATGCCTGTCGCTACCAGTTATATGGGTAAGGGAATTATACCCGAAACTCACGATCTTGCTCTGGGAACCACAGGAGCGTTAAGTCAACTCCTTGCTAATGAAAAAATTGCTGAAGCAGATGTCATTTTTGTGATTGGATCCGCACTTGCACCCGATAACACGATGAATTGTAGTCTGGAATTTATTGATCCGATACGCCAAAAAATCATTCAGATCGATATAGAATCCCGAAATGCTGGTTGGACATATCCGATTGATATGGGTATAACCTCGGATGCAAAATTAGCCCTTCAAGAGATTATTCGGGTGATCAAGGAGAAAAAACCTAGGATCGATGTGAACGCAAGAGTAAAAGACTTAGTGGAGCGTAAGAAAGATCCGGAGAATGAATGGTTCCATCACAATATGATGGATGAAGAAGAAGCACCATTGAATCCTGAGGTTGTTGTGAAAATAATTAATGAGGTTATAGGTGAAAATGATAAACTAGTGCTAGGTGCGGGAAATAATCGCATGTGGTTCACCAAACTCTTCCAAACGAAAGCTTCGGGGCAACTTATTGGTCCCGGTGGTGCAGCTGGAATGGGGTGGGCGTCCAGTGCAGCTATGACCTCTTCCATGATTCACAAAGAAGGAAAAACAATAGCGGTTGAAGGAGATGGGAGCATGATGATGTGCTTGTATAATTTTGAAACAATGAAACAATATGATTTTGATCCCATCATCGTGATAATTAACAATGGATGCTTCGGAAATGTGCGGGATTACCTTTCTAGTAAAGGACGAAAATTCTGTGAATATGAAAGACCAAATTTTGCGTCAATTGCAGAAGCCATGGGACTGAAAGGAGTCAATGTGTTTGATGCTGATGAGCTTCGTAAGGAATTGAAAGATGCCCTAACTAAGGATTACGCCGTAATCATTGATGTGGAAGTAAAACCTGCAAGTCACATGAGAATTCGCACGAAGAAGAAAATCAATTAACTGTTCGGTGAATCCATGAATAAAAAAGAAAAAATGGCTCGGGGAGCAAGAACAGTTGTTCAAACTTGTGCCAAAGTAAAAGCTGGAGAGATGGTAGTAATTTTAACAGAACCAGCAATGGGATCGATTGCAAAGATAGTTGCATTAGAAGTCGAGGAAGTTGGTGCCGAACCCATTATTATTTCTATGATTCCTCGTATCTCAGATGGTCAGGAACCCCCAAAAACAGCAGCCGATGCAATGTTAGCTAGTGACGTTTTCATTTCGGCTGTAAAAACCTCTATTACTCACACTCATGCAGTGAAGAATGCAGTGAAGAATGGTTCCCGAGGTATTTTCATGACTCAATTCACAGAAGAAATACTCATGGGTGGTGGAATTGAAGCCGATTTTGAAAAGATTGCCCCTATCTGCAAGAAATTCGCAAAAATTCTAGAAGATGGAGATCGAGTCCATCTAATGACTAAGAATGGAACCGATTTGACATATTCTGCAAAAGATCGCAGAGGAAATGCATTATATTGCCTTGTTGAACCAGGTCAATTTTCAACTATTCCGACAATTGAAGCAAATTGCTCTCCTGTAGAAGGGTCAACAAACGGAATTATAGTGGCAGACGCCAGTATCCCTTATATTGGAATCGGAATCTTAGAAGAACCTGTCAAATGCATAGTGAAAAATGGCTACATCACCTCAATTAAGGGGGGAAAGCAAGCTCAAATACTAAAAGAAAACTTAGAATCCAAAAATGATCCGAACGTGTACAACATTGCTGAAATGGGAATTGGTCTTAATCCTAAATGTTCTTTTTTGGGTATAATGCTTGAAGATGAAGGGGTTCTCGGTTCAGTGCACATCGGTATAGGTACAAGCATAACATTAGGCGGAATCGTTAAAGCTGCATCACATTACGATTTAATCATGAAAAACGGAACTATTGAAGTAGATGGAATGATCATCTTGCAAGATGGAAAAATTATGATTTGAGGAGGATTATTCCTCTAATTTCTTTTTGATGTAATTCATCATCACGGGTTTCAAAACATTGAGATATTTTTTACCCATTTCTTTGCTAGAACCACGTTGGTCTCCCAATACTCCGTTTTTTGTAAGAGTGTGCATACCCATTTCATGCATCTTTTGATGTAGTTCTTCACTCCATTCACCTATGTATCCTTCAATCAATTTATTTTTATCCACAAGATCTTCGGCATAATATTGCACTAAACTCGCTTCCATATGTCCCGCATGAGTGCCAATTTGAGCAGGTGTTAATTGTAATTCCATAGCAAGTTCTCCAATTGCAGTCATTGCATCTTGATCATAATAATACACAATTTTTGTGTTAGGGTATTGTTCTTGTTTTGATTTTACTACTTTTTCTGTTGAAGGTACATTACCACCATGTGAAATAAAAATCACAATGTTACTGAAGCCATGATGAACAAAAGAATCTATATAATCCTCAATGATCGCTTGGAGTGTAGATTCTCGCAGTGTAATGGTACCAGAAAAGTGCATATGATACTTAGAATACCCCACTCGAATAGTAGGAGCTTGTAATGCATTAGGAAGTTCGCTAGCTATTATATTCGCAGCTTTATCCGCTTGCAGTGCATCTGCTTGTAATGGAAGACTTGGACCGTGCTGTTCAGTAGCTCCAATTCCAAACACGATAGTTTTGTATCCATTTTCTTCGAGATGTTTGATTTCTTCCCAAGAGTAATCATCCAATCTAACTGTGTTTTTCTTCATGATATTCATTTCAATGTATTCTATTACTAGTATAAAAATTTCTATATAGATCTACATAGAATTTAAAATAAACTATAAATACATCTAACACAAACTATGTTTAACCATTTTATCTTGTACTTATTAAAATTGGTGTGTAAATTATGAATGAAACCGCCCCAAATGTTGATTATTCACAATATGATGGTTGGGAAAAAAGAAATATATCGAATCGGACAATGGCGTCTTATGCATTTGGCTCATTCGCAGTAGAATTAGCTGGAAATTCATTTGGTGCTTTATATTTCTTTTTTTACCAAACGGAATTATTTTTAGGTCCTGCATTTTTATTGGCAGCAAATGTTTTATTTGCTATCTGGAATGCCTTAAATGACCCCTTTATCGGGTTTATCTCCGAAAAGAAGCGACCATTTTGGAAGAAATGGGGTAAACGAGGTCTTTGGACTGCTATTTCCATACCTTTATTGTACTTGTGTTATATAGCAGTGTTTACCCCCCCCTCGATAATCTTTAAACCTGATTGTGTTACGGAGTATTGTCAAATCCCGTGGTTTTTTGACTATCTTTTGTTCCTTTGGTTGTTTGTCATGTTATGTTTGGCAGATCTTTTCTATTCGTTATTTTATGTACATTGGTTCGCTCAATTTCCAGAAAAATTTCGAACAGACGATGATAAACGAAAAGCAAATGTATGGAGATTGTATCTAGCTATCGGTGCAGTTTTAGTAGGAGCCCTTCTACCACCTCTTCTCTACGAATATGACAATATAAGATCTTACGCGATGATGGCTTTAGTTATTGGAGCAATTGCATTGATTCCAAGTGCAGGAGTATTATATGGCACCAGACAAAGCCCCCGTAGAAAAATGATGGAATGGAACGAAGACAAGATAGAACCCACACCATTTTGGAAATATTTCAAAATTGGAATTGGAACTAAGAGTTATGTAGCGTATCTGTTCTTTTATACAGGAAATAAGCTATGGGACCAGTTTGTATTAGGAACCCTACCATATTGGAATAAATATATCTTGGTTAGACCTGCTGGAGACTCAACATTATTACTGGCATTATTTATTGTCGGGCAATTGGTTGCGGTGCCTGTTTGGACAATAATTTCTAAAAAAATAGGATTCAGAAAAACTATGATTTTCGCAGGTTTTGGTCAAGCACTCTTAACCGCACCGTTCATTTTCATTACAGATTACTATGTTTCGATGCCGTTCTTCTTTATTGCGGGATTTGGCAATGGGGGTATGTGGACGATGCTTGCTCCTGTATTTGCGGAAGTTTTAGATGAACTGAGTCTCAAGACCAAAAAGCGCGATGCCGGGGTATTTGTTGGGATTAATGTGTTCTTTGGTAGATTGATGATTATATTATTTACTGGGGTCACTCTTTGGGTTCAAATAGCCACAGGTTTTAATGCAGAATTACCCTTTGGTCAGGTTCAGAATCCCGCTGCATCATTCGGCATTCGTTCATTACTCTCACTCATCCCATCGGTGGGTTTAGCCCTATTCATCGGTCTATTTTCGCTGTTGTATGATATTAAAGGCGAGAAAAAGCAGATGATTGAAAAAATGAAAGCAGAAACTGGACTCTAATTCAATTTTTTTTTCTGAGGTTCATTTTTAGACCTCATTTCTTTGATTTTTTTTTTCATCCACACCATAATCCACAGCCTCGATTTGTAGGATAATATCCGATTATTTTTCCTTTCGATATTATATTGACTTCATTAAATCTCTCCAATGGTTCACCAGCTTTTGCAAGACGACAAATCACTATATCCCCCATCTTAAAAAAAACCTCATTGGGATTATATAATATAGGAGTTTGAACCTCTCCGAATCCTTCCCGTGTTGTTTCTTTACATCCTTTAGGTAGAACGACTTTTGGACTTTTATTGATTGCAGAAGATACGAATCCTCCAGAGAAACAAGTTGCAACACCGTTTTTGGGAAATCTCACTATTCTTAATGCCATGAACAGAGATGGCTTGAAATTATCCATGGATTCGATAGGATCAAATATGTAAGATTTAAACAAGCCAGAGCCAATTGTGACCTCTGTAACTGAGTCTTCAGACGCTGTATCTTGGAAACAGCCAGAACCCCCACCGTTCACAATCTCCGGTGGTAAACCAGCTTCATTTAACGCTTTGACAATTCCAGCTCGGCGTTCGATATTTTCCTTCCGCGACTTCTGTTTCATCATGGAGTATACTATGCTAAAGTCTCCAATGCCAGCTTCTTGCCCTTCATATCCCATAATGCCCCGAAATTTGAGATGGGGAAATTCTATGCATTGACGGGCTAGAGATACAACCTCTTTAGGTTGTGTTAATGGACTGCGCATAACTCCCGCAACTTGTCCCAAAAATTGTATAGATGCATCATAGTCCACAATTATTCCTAACTCAACATTATGCTTTGCTGCAGACTTCTCCAATAAGTATAAGTGTGCAGGATTATCTGCCATAACATGAACCCGAGTTTCTGGATCTCTCTTAACAGCTTGACTTAAAACATCCGCTTCAGTACGATTATAGATTGGATAGGCTAAGAGAAAGTCTTTCTGATGGTATTTTTCTTGATAATGTTTGATTTCATTCGGATGAAAAATAAATAACCCATCGATATTGGGTTTCTGCAATGCACGCATAGTTAATTCTGGCACTCGAATAGATTTGGTGCCAATCCGGATCTTTTTGCCTAATTTCTGAATTTCTTGATCTACCCAATCTAAATTCTCATCGTAACTTTCTAAATCTAAGAAAGCACAAGGGCACATTACTTCTTTTAGAATCTCATTCAATTCCTCATACGAGTAGCGCCAATAACTCGGCTGAGATTTTCCTCGTAATTCTTTGTTTAATAGATCTAATCCGAGTTGAAGTGCATCTGAGATATTATTTGAAGATCGAGTTATTAGATCTCCAACAGGATTAATAATATTCTCTTTCAAAGACCCGAACAATTTCTGTAATTCAGGTAAAAATTTATCCAGTTGCTTTTGCATTGAATCGGTACTTTCCTTTTTTTCACTTTTCATCTTTTTCACCTAATTGAAGTAAACGTAGATTTAGTAAAGTAGTCTCTAATGGCTTCCCGTTCTCATCCCAACCCAGATTATCAAAATAACCAGCAAGGAGGTCTTGAATCTCATCAATTGATTTACCAGATAATGGACCTTGTTGTAATGGAGGATACCCGTATAATCGATTTTTTTTTGGTTCGATTTCTAGAGCATTTTCCCTGACATTAAACTGCTGTCTCAAAGTCTGGATTCGCCACCCTATTTCAAAGAGATCATCTATACTGATATTCCAACCCGTAACTGCTTGTATAATTTCTATCAAGGGATACTCTCCCATCCAAAGGGCGAATTCACAGAAACCTAATGCATTTATGCTTTGTAAAAATTTCGCAAATACCCCTTGAGCTTTACCCTTATCAAATGGATTATCTGAATTAGAAAAAGTATATCCTGTGAGAAACTTGTCAATTTCTCCTTGCGCAGTATAATCTAAGCAAGCTGTTGTATGTCTACCGGGAGTGGGATCTGCTTCATATGCTACCATAAGCGCAGGTACTAAACGTGCATCATGCATTCCAGGTTCCTGACCTGAAAAATGAAATGCGAAATCTTCACTTCCGTTTTGAATTTTCAAACTTGCGATCCGTACCCCGTCTGCTAAAACATCTCCAAAACCTTCACGACGGATCATCATGTTAATTAAGGGAAATATATAATCCGGATTTCCCCATGTGGGTAGAAATCCGTTCGGATAAGATTTACAAACAAAATCTTCGCGTGTCAAAAGTCCTTTTTCTACACATTCAAGTACAAAAGCAAGTACTGCACCCGCAGAAATAGTGTCCATTCCCGCTTCATTCAGTATGTGATTGACCCGAATTGTTTTAGTGATATCTTCATTGAGGATTAACCCTCCAAAAGCTCCTAGTGTTTCATATTCAGGTCTATGAGTTTCTTCTAATCCTGCTTCTGGTACCTCAAGTATTGCCCCACACTGAAGAGGGCAACTAAAACATCCATAAGATCTCTTTTTGTATCGCAACAAATATTGTCCAGAAAATTTTTCTGCGATTTTCTGAGGCCAGTCTTTGTATCCGGCTCCTAGGTAATTCTTGATTGGTAAATCTCCTAGTTCTGATGAAATTCCCGTCGCGTACGATGTCCCCCATTTATGGAGTGTTTTAGCGTGGAGATTTACATTACTTTTTACTCCTTGTCTCAACCACCGCATAATAAATGCGATTTGAGGTGCGTTCTGAGCCATTAATTCGGTTGACGGGGATGAATATCTCTCTTTTAAATCTTCATTATACTGTTGGGTTAAACTCTGTAATTGTTTATTATCAAATACGGGTAATTTATTCCTTCGTGATATGCAAATAGCTTTCAGATTTTTAGACCCCATCACCGCACCCAATCCAGAACGAGCAGCAATTCGAGCTCCATCTGTAACAATTCCTGAGATTAGTGATAATTTTTCTCCGGCAATTCCAATAGATGCAATTTGGGAAGACTGGCCGAATTTGGATTTTAAGATATTTTCTGTTTCCGATACTGTTTTGCCCCAAATTTCTTCAGCAGATTCAATTTTAACGGGGTCTTTTCCAATACTAATAACACAAGGTTTTACACTTTTTCCAATAATAAAAATTCCGTCATATCCCGCACGTTTTATTGCGGGACCAAAATACCCCCCTGAGTTACTGTCTCCCCATCCACCTAACATGGTAGGGACTTTATCCTTAACCACTTTTCCTGTAAGGGGACTTTTTCCACACACCATATATCTTCCTGTAAAAGGTGCGGGGTTCCCGGTGAGTAATCCAGGGCAAAATCCTAAGATACTCTCTTTGGCCAGAGCTCCCGTTTTAGGTTTTAAGCGGGAATAAATGATATAAGCACCTAGTCCGTAGCCCCCTAAATAATCCCGATATATACTTTCATCTATCTTCTCTTCGGTAATTGCATTAGAACTTAGATCAATCCACAAAATTTTACCATTGTATCCTTTAGAAATCGTGCTCACCAATCATATCTCTTATTCTAATGTGTTGTATCATGTTAACAAAAAAACTTTGGTAAGTCGATATTCCATTCGGGTTTAAATTAACATATAACATTTTAATCTCACAACAAGTAGTATGAACTTACTAATTCACGCAATATGGGAGACATTAATGTGACTGACAAGTTAAATTTACAAAACTCATTCAAATTATATGATGAAGCATTAGGCCTTATTCCAGGTGCCATTCTGGGAATTCGAAGACCATACAATTTTGTTCAAGGAGAATATCCTATCTTTTTTAGGACTGCGAAAGGAGGAAAAGTAATTGATGTGGATGATAATGAATATTATGACTATTTATGCTCCTATGGACCAATTATCATAGGTCATCGTGAAGAAGAAATTGACGACGCAGTAATTGAACAAATTAAAGATCATGGTTTTTGTTTTTCCTTAACCCAACCCGTTCAAAATGAACTCGGTAAGGTTCTACGCAATTTAATACCATGTGCCGAGAAAATGGTATTCATGAAGATGGGATCAGATGCGACTACTGCGGCTGTTCGTGTTGCTCGCGCCTATACTAAGCGTGTAAAAATTTTAAAAGGACCTACATATGCAGGATGGCACGATTGGAGTTCCGATGTCTATGGAATTACAGCAGGAATTCCTGAGAAGATACGAAATGATACAATCGAATTTGAGTTTAACGATTTAGAACACACGGAAAAGTTGTTGAAGCAACACAAGGATGAACTTGCAGCCGTATTAATGACACCGATAAATACTCCGGGTGGTGATGTTGTGGAGTTACCCGAACCGGGGTATCTCAAAGCAATGAAAGAACTTGCTCATGAGCATGGTGCTGTATTCATATTTGATGAGATTCGAACTGGTTTCCGAGTGAATATAGGTGGAGCTCAAAAGGAATTTGGTGTCAAACCCGATTTAGCTTGCTTCGGTAAGGCTATGGGTAACGGATACCCAATCAGCACTCTGGTGGGAAAGGCAGAAATAATGAATGTTTTGGAACATGATGTGTTCTTGTCTTCCACATTCTTCCCCAACAGTCTTTCTCAAGTGGCTTCCTTGAAAACAATCGAGTTCCTACAGAAAAATAATGTGATAGAAACGATTAAATCACGAGGAACCATCTTAGAGAAGCGAATCCGAGAAAGTATTGAAACTAGCGGCGTTCCTGCAACCTATTCTGGGGGATCATTAATGCCTTATATCACCTTCAAGCGGGATGAAAAGAAACTGTATAAATCCATTCGTGAAGAATTTTACCGCCAACTGATCCGAAGGCGAGTATTCCTCCAGCCCTACCATCATGGATATATCTGCTATAGACACACAGAAGATGACTTAGACTACACCGCAGATATGATCGACGAATCTCTAAGAGAAGCAAAAAAATTGATGTGATCTTATGGAAAAACTCATCATTACCGCTGCGATAACTGGGGCAGAAGTAACCAAGGAACAAAATCCGAATGTTCCCTATACCGTAGAAGAAATTGGAATTCAAGCTGAATCTGCTTTTAAAGCTGGTGCCAGTGTTATCCATCTCCATGTTCGATATGATGATGGAACTCCCACTCAAGACAAGGAACGCTTCCGAGATTGTATTACTGAGATTCGAAAACGCTGCCCCGAGGTAATTATCCTCCCCTCTACAGGAGGTGCAGTAGGAATGACCGCTGAGGAACGTTTGCAACCAATTTATTTAGATCCTACCCCGGAAATTGCCACTTTAGATTGCGGAACGGTAAATTTTGGCGGGAATGAGATATTTGTGAATACAGAAACCATGATAATGGAATTCGCGGATAAATTCAAAACTTTAGGAATAAAACCAGAATTGGAGATCTTTGATGTGGGAATGATAGACACTGTTAAACGATTGCATAAGAAAGGATACTTCAGTGCCTCATTGCACTTCAATCTAGTTTTAGGAGTTCCAGGAGGTATTGCAGCAACAACTGAGAATTTGGTGTTCCTAGTCAATTCACTACCTAAAACTAGCACATTTACTGTTACTGCCATTGGACGATATGAATTTCCAATGATAACACAATCTATTGCTATGGGGGGGCATGCTCGGGTTGGTTTTGAAGATAATTTATACATCTCAAAAGGAATTTTGGCAAAATCCAATGGGGAATTAGTAAAAAAAGTCGTTAGTATTGCAGAAAAAATGGGAAGAGAAATTGCTAATCCTTCTGACGCTCAGTTGATTTTAGGATTAAAAATGTAAATATCTACTTTATTACTCTAAATGTTTATTTTTGAGGTATTTCGTAATTAACTTGCCATCCGACCTTTTTAGAATCCATGAATCGGCAGTACCAAGACCCCCAAAATGTCTTCTCAGCAGGCATTATAATTTTGAACCCTCGTCGATTATTGACATTATTCCAAATTTCATCAAATCGTTCCTTAGAATCAATACCGAGCATTATGTCTACTCGGCCAACTCCTCTCCGAATGTTTTCATCTCCATAGCTCAAATCGTCGGATAAATAAATAGGTGCCCCATCGATTTCAATATGAGAATGCATGGTGCTATTTTCATAGTCAAAATCTTTAGGAAATCCATTTTCCTTTCCAAAAATCTTATCAAAAGGCATATGGGATATTAATTTCGCTCCAAAGATGGATTTATATAACTTAATCGCTTTCTTCGCTCCCCCCTTGATGATTAAATACGGTATCGTTTGTGCCATTTATTCCAACCTTTTTTCATAGTTAATTAATTTTTTATGTAACTAATCCAGTTTCCTTGAGTATTTTTATCCTCCCAGAATATTTTATAAAAAAAATGATTGAAAAACAAATCATAATTCAAGAACTGAACAAGGAGAGTGATAAATTAAGAAAAAAAATTGTTAAAATAAAAATAAAATTAGTAATCTACAGGATCTAAGAATCTCGTGCTTCCATTAGTTTATTTTTTACCACATTGTCAATCATCCGATCTGGTAAATGTTCGCGAATCCAAATTCCGAAGGGATTTGGAGCGATTACGTACCGTGGTTTTGGATTTTTTGCCACACAAGCTTTAAGCACTATTTTAGCTACCTCAATTGGCTTAAGGGAGTCTTCCTTTCCGGATTTAATTGCAGATTTTCCAATTGCTTTAGCTTCTTTGGTGAAAATTGAACCTTCATATAACAATAACAAATCTTCACCTTTTTCCCAAATCGGGGTCCGAATTCGTCCGGGTTTCACTAACACAACTTTGACATCGTGAAGCATTATCTCCCTTCTCAGAGAATCTGAATAGCCCTCTAAAGCATATTTTGAGCTCGAGTATGGTCCAAAGAAGGGTGAAGCAAATGATCCTGCATTGGAACTGATCATTATGATTCTTCCCTTTTCTTTCAAAATATAAGGGAACACCGCTTTAGTTATTCGATGTATCCCAAAGAAATTCACTTCAAATTGTTTTTCTAATGTTTCAATTTCCAGATCCATTAAGGGAGCGCCTAATGCAATTCCCGCATTATTCACAATTCCGAATAACCCAGTTTTTTCTAACTTATTTTGGAAATCATTTACATCCTCATCGGAAGTGACATCCAGTTTAACAGCAGTTATATTCGGTATTTTCTCTAATTCGTCTAAATCGGATTGTTTTCTTGCTCCTGCATAAACATTAAATCCATTTTGCGCAAGTAATTCTGCAGATTTTCGACCTATCCCTGAACTTGCTCCAGTGACTAGAATCCATTTATTTGAACTCATGATGAACATTTAATACCATGTCACAAAAATACTTTCCCAAGATCCAATATTCAATTTTTTTAAGGGTAGAGACTAACATATAACACACAAGTGGATTAGATTAAAAATGACAGATGGAAATAGTTTCGAGGTTGTCTTCTCGGGTTCTGGTGAGAATCTATGCAAAAATACACCTATAGACGCTAGAGAATTTGCTAGAAAGAAATCACGAGCAATGATAGATAAACGCATGCCTTTAGATGAAGCAATAAAGAAGTTCGTTTTGGACGGAGAATATCTTGCAATTGGAGGTTTTGGTCATATTAGAATTCCGATGGGGACGATCTACGAAATAGTGCGGCAGAAAAAGAAGAATTTAACCGTATCTGGACATACCGCTGTTCAAGATATTGATGTATTAATGGCCGGAAAATGCGTATCTGGCGTAGAGATCGCCTATGTGGTTGGATTCGAGCTTCGAGGATTATCCGGAGTTCAACGTCGACAATTTGAAAGTGGTGAAGTAAAAATGACGGATTATACAAATGGAACGATGTCCTATCGACTCCGAGCCGGAGCGCAAGGAATTCCCTTTATTCCTGTAAATACAATGCTGGGTACTGATACTATGCGCCACTCCCCTGGAAAAGTAGTAAAATGTCCATTCACTGGTAAAAAAGTTTTATTACTTCCATCACTAAATCCCGACATTCTAATCATGCATGCGCATCGAGCAGATAAGTATGGTAATTGTCAAATTGATGGACACATTGTAAAAGACGATCTTCAAGCAAGAGCATCAAAGAAAATTATTGTGACTTGTGAAGAAATAGTAGATACAGAAGTTATACGAGAAACTCCGCAACATACTGTTGTTCCGTATTTCATGGTAGACGCGGTAATTGAGCAGAAATGGGGCTCCCATCCTGCAAACATGCCGTATCAATATTATTTTGATAATCCGTTCACGGAAGATTATCTCACTGCAGGGAGAGATGAAGACCCAGAAGTTATGGATAAATGGTTAGATGAATGGGTTTATTGTCTAGACAATTTTGACCAGTATTTGAAGAAACTTGGAGAAGAGAGATTGAAGAAATTAGTTGATTTAGAGTTTCTGCGAGGAGGTAACTAACATGGTAGAATATACAATTAAAGAGCTCATGTGTATTGTCGCAGCAAGACAGTTAGAAGATAATAAGTCTGCAGCGGTAGGGACAGGATTACCTATGGCGTCGGCGATGTTAGCGCAACAAACACAAGCACCTAATCTACTAATTGCTTTTGAAGCAGGGGGAGTTGCACCTCAACTACCTACGCTTCCGATTTCAGTAGGAGATTCTCGAACGATTCATAAAGCCTTGATGGCTACAACATTAATTGATATTATGGATATTATTGGTCGAGGTTATATAGATTATGCATTTCTCGGGGGGGCCCAAATTGATAAATATGGAAATCTAAATTCCACCATGATTGGAACTAACCATAATAAACCAAAAGTTCGTTTCCCGGGTTCAGGTGGTGCGAATGATTTCGCATCTATGGCATGGGAAACAATGATAATCATGGATCGCCATAGTCCTCGAAGATTTGTAGAAAAACTCGATTTCTTGACTACTCCAGGATATTTAGATGGACCGGGTTCACGTGAAGAATGGGGGCTATTTCCCGATACCGGGCCTTCTCGTGTTATTACTGATATTTGCCTCCTGGATTTTCACCCAAAAACAAAGGTCATGAGATTGATTAAAACCCATCCTGGTATAACTATTGATGATGTGAAAAAAGCCACAAGTTTTGAATTGGAAATTGCAGATGAAGTAGGTATCAATGACCCTCCGACTAAAGAAGAATTACGGCTCTTACATGAAGTTATTGATCCTAATGGGCTTATTTTTCCACATTAAAAATAGCCTACTACTCCCTTTTTTCTTTCTGGTAGAATTTTCCCACAGTTTTGGGATTATGACTCCTATATTCCTCAAAACAAAGGTTTTTCTGCATGTATCGGATCTTCTATCACACCTAACTATCGATACAGTGTTGGATATGGAAAAAGGGAACAAATATGGAACACACAGAGTAATCGAGCCCAAAGGTGTGTTACCTCAAACTGCTTATAAAATTTCCAATGATATGGAGTTATTTGACAATGAGATCCGTATTGCGGTTGATTCCTTGAACATTGATTCCGCAAGCTTTACACAATTGAAGGATGAAGCAAATAAAAATCCAGAAAAAATCAAGAAAAAAATTTTGGAAATTGTAGAAGAGCGTGGTAAAATGCAAAATCCCGTAACCGGTTCTGGTGGTATGCTTATGGGAACGGTAGAAAAAATAGGGGACGCATTGATAGGGAAAACAGACCTTAAAGTGGGAGACCGAATTGCAACTCTTGTATCATTATCATTGACACCATTGAAGATCGAAGCCATCCATGCAATAAAAATGGATATTGATCGAGTTGATGTAAAAGCACAAGCAAGTCTGTTTGAAAGTGGAATCTACTCAAAATTGCCCCCAGACATGGACGAAGCACTAGCATTAGCAGCTTTAGATGTTGCTGGAGCACCAGCACAAGCAGCTAAACTAGTTAAACCTGGAGATTCAGTATTTATCTTAGGTGCAACAGGTAAATCTGGAATGATGTGCGCATATGAAGCACGTAAACGAGTGGGTCCTACTGGAAAAGTAATAGGTTTAGCGAGAAATAAAGCTCGGGCTGATTACTTAAAAGAAATTGGATTCTGTCATGATGTAGTCATTGCTGATGCAAAAGATGCTACAGCAATTCTTGATCAGATTTTAGAAATAAATGATGGCAAAGAAGTTGATATCTCCATAAATTGTCTTAATATTCCCGAATGTGAAATGTCAAGCATCCTTCCAGTTCGAGACGATGGAATTGTGTATTTCTTTTCTATGGCAACGAGTTTCACACGAGCTGCATTGGGAGCTGAAGGAATTGGAAAAGATGTGTTAATGATCATTGGAAATGGATACACTAAAGATCATGCGGAGATCACTTTAGAGGAACTCCGAGAGAGTAAAATACTTCGAAAATTATTCGAAGAAAAATACGTGAATACATAATTTTTTATTCAAAATCGAGGATAAGAAAAATAATGAAGGTAAATCGACGAGATGAATTATTTTCAGATGTTTCCGATGAAGATTGGTATAATTGGAAATGGCAAGTAAGGAATCGGATTGAAAACGTAGAAGGCTTAAAAAAGCTCATTCCTCTCAGTCAAGATGAGGAAGAAGGAGCAAGAAACTGCTTGAAACAGTTTCGGATGGCAATAACTCCATACTATTTGTCATTAATTGATCCGAATGATCTCTTTGATCCGGTTCGTGCACAATCTATCCCTACAGCAGAAGAATTGGAAAGAGATGAGGTAGATTTAGTGGATCCCCTCCATGAAGATGTAGATTCCCCGGTTTGTGGATTGACCCACCGATATCCTGATCGAGTCTTACTGCTGGTCTCCGAAACCTGCTCTATGTACTGTCGACATTGTACAAGAAGAAGATTTACAGGTCATCACGATTTAAATCCCTCGATAGAACATATAGACCAAGCAATTGAATATATTCGACAAACTCCCCAGGTTCGCGATATTTTACTCTCCGGGGGGGACCCGTTTCTCCTTTCTGATAAGAGAATAGAATACATACTCCAAAAACTCAGAGAAATCCCACATGTAGAAATAATCAGAATCGGCACCAGAACACCAGTTGTTATGCCGATGCGTATTACGAAAGAACTCGTAGAAATGCTACGAAAATACCATCCTATTTGGTTAAATACACATTTTAATCACCCAAATGAAATCAATGAGGACTCAAAACGGGCTTGTGAAATGTTAACAGATGGTGGTATTCCAATGGGAAATCAGTCCGTTCTTTTAGCGGGAGTAAATGATTGTATTCATATCATGCGTCGATTAGTAAACGAACTGGTTAAAATCCGAGTACGCCCATATTATATATACCAATGCGATTTATCTGTGGGATTGCGGCATTTCAGAACATCTATTGGGAAAGGAATTGAAATAATCGAAGGATTACGTGGTCATACATCAGGTCTTTGCGTTCCAACATTTGTCGTAGATGCCCCTGGGGGCGGAGGTAAAATTCCGGTTATGCCCAGTTACTTGATTAGCCATGGAGATCATCGAGTCGTACTTCGGAATTATGAGGGAGTTATTTGCACATATACCGAACCAACAGACTATACACCTGAATGTCATTGTCCCGATCATGAAAAACAATTAACTGGTGTCGCAGGTTTAATGTGTGGAAATGGAATCACATTAGAACCAAGAGATTTAGAACGCCGAACGCGAAAAAATCATAAAAAGTAACTGAGCTGAGATGAGCCTTATTGAGTTGTTTCTGAAATCTGTGGAGCACCATAAGGTGTTTTCTTTCATCGGAATGGCAAAAAATGTGGGAAAAACGACAACTTTTAATTATATTATAGAGAAATTACAGTCTAAATTTATTATCGGCATAACATCGGTAGGAAGGGATGGAGAAAGTAAAGATATTATAACCAATCAGCCAAAACCAAAAATTATTATCTCGAAAGGGAATCTTCTAGCAACTGCTGAAGAAAGTTTGGCTCGATCTGAATTGGATCATGAAATCCTAACAAATACTGAGATATCTAGCGCAATTGGTAAAATTATAGTAATAAGAGCATTGGATAAAGGAAGCATTGAACTAAGCGGACCATCTTTAGTTCATTATTTGGTGACACTATGTGATAAATTAAAGGAGTATGGAGCTGAATTAGTCCTTATTGATGGAGCGTTTGACAGGAAGTCATTTGCTTCCCCCGTGTTAGCTCACTCCACAATATTAGCTACTGGTGCAGCTGTATCACACGATATGGAAGAAGTAATTCAACAGACAGTATTTTCTATCGAAAAATTATCGACATCTCCCATTTCAGACGTAAAAGCCAGATCGATTATCTCCCAATTCTTCAAATCCAATAAAGCAGGGATTTTAGATGATAATTATACTCTATTTACAATAGATGTAAATACCGCACTAAACGCTACTGAAGAAATTATAAAAAATATCAATTCAAAAACTAAATTCATTATAATAAAAGGAATTCTCAGTTCGAATTTAATAGAGCAATTATTAAAATACAAAATTGATTGTTCTACGTTCAAAATTATTGCTGAAGATGGGACAAAAATATTTATTGCTCCAAACTTATACAAAATATTTCGTAAAAGTGGTGGAACTATTGAAGTACTAAATCCAATTAATATTATTGCAGTTACAACGAATCCTGTGTCACCATATGGATTCTCTTTTAATCAGAAAACATTTTTACAACGGTTACGAAAGATGATAGACATCCCCGTATTTGATATTGTGAGTGGAGGGTAAAGATAATGCATAATAAACTTGACCTCGATAGAGAATTAGTGAGTAAAGCACGGTTAAAAGCGCAAAATATTGCCAATGAAATGCAGGAATTCATCAATGGATACACAACTACAACGATAGAACGAACTATCTGCCGACTTTTGGGAATTGATGGAGTAAATAAAAAAGGCATCCCATTACCTAATGTAATTGTTGATAATATTGACGTTAAAAAGGGGGCTGCTGCTTATTTGGGTAGTATTATTCACAAAACGGGACTAGAACCTCAAGAAATTGCAGAAAAAGTTGGTAATGGCAGTATTAATCTAAGAAATATATCATTAGTTGAATCTAAGGATATTCAAAATGCAATTCTACCACTTGCAGAACTTGGAGCTGCAAGAATTAGGACAAATCGAGAAGAACGAGAGACCTACTTGAAGACACATGGAGATAAAGAGGGTCCATTACTGTATGTCATTGTCGCTACAGGTAATATATACGAGGATATAATTCAGGCAGATTCAGCTGCACGAAAAGGAGCGGATATAATTGCAGTAATCCGTAGTACCGGGCAAAGTTTAATGGATTACGTCCCGTATGGTGCTACTACACAAGGATTTGGTGGAACGTATGCAACTCAAGAGAATTTTCGCTTGATGCGAAAGGCATTAGATGAAGCGGGAAATGATTTGGGAAGATATATACGCTTATGCAACTATTGTTCAGGATTATGTATGCCAGAAATTGCCGCTATGGGAGCATTAGAACGATTAGATGTCATGCTCAATGATGCACTATATGGTATTTTATTCCGGGACATCAATATGCAAAGGACAATTATCGACCAACACTTTTCTCGAATGATTAATGGATATTCCGGGGTGATAATTAATACGGGTGAAGATAATTACATCAAAACCGTAGATGCTGTTGACCAGGCTTTCACTGTATTAACCTCTCAACTCATGAATGAGCAATTTGCAATACTGGCAGGTATTCCTGAGGAGCAAATGGGGATTGGGCATGCTTTTGAAATGAATCCGACCGTTAAAAACGGATTCCTGTACGAACTAGCCCAAGCACAATTATCCAGAGAAGTTTTTCCGAACGCTCCTTTAAAATATATGCCTCCAACTCGATATATGACAGGAGATGTTTTTATGGGATGTGTACAAAATGCTCTTTTTAATATAGTTACGAAAATTACGGATCAGAAGATATGCCTACTGGGTATGCTAACGGAAGCAATCCACACGCCATTCATGTCTGATCGATCAATTGCAATTGATATTGCACAATATATTTTTAATAATATGGAAAACATATCAGACGAAATACTATTCAAACCAGATGGGATCATCAATCGACAAGCTAATACGTCATTGAAAAAAGCATACGATTTATTATCCAAAATAGAACAACAAGGGTTATTCAAAACTCTAGAAGTGGGTACATTTGCTGGAATCAGGCGCCCCATAGATGGAGGAAAGGGATTAGATGGGGTTGTGAAAAAAGGAGAACTATATTTCAACCCTTTTATCGGCATCTTTCTAAAAGCAAAGGAGGGAGTGTAATGGGGGAACACTTGAAAAAAATGAAAAATATTGGGTATAAGGATAAGTATGACCCCACTAAAATCAAACCTTATGGTGATACAATAAATGATGGAAAAATCCAAGTAAGTTTCACCCTTCCTATGCAAAATACCCCTAAAGCTACAATTGCAGCAAAACAACTAGTATTAAAAATGGGATTAAGAGAGCCCAACATCGTTCTACAAAAAAGCTTAGAGAGTGAATTTACTTTCTTTGTTGTTTACGGGCATCTAATACATAATGTTGATATTACAAAAATTCGAGAAGAGGATTCTCAACTATTTAAAGCAATGTCTATGGATGAAATCAATGAGTTCATCAGTCAAAATTTCAATAGAAAAATCGTTGTTGTTGGTGCCACAACAGGGACAGATTCCCATACCATGGGAATAGACGCAATAATGTCTATGAAAGGATTTCACGGACACCATGGTTTGGAACGATATGAAATGCTTGAAGCACATAATTTAGGATCGCAAGTATTGAATGAAGATTTCGTTCGTAAATCCATTGATTTGAAAGCTGATGTATTGTTAGTATCCCAAACGGTAACTCAAAAACGAATTCATGTTCAGAATTTGACTAATTTAGTCGAACTTTTAGAAGCTGAGGGCATTAGGGACAAGGTTATATTGATTTGTGGAGGAGCACGTATTACTAAAGAATTAGCAAAAGAGTTAGGGTATGATGCAGGTTTTGGGCAAAATACGGTAGCAGAAGATGTTGCTACATTTTTCATAAAGGAAATCAGAAATCGCCAAAAAAAGTAACAAATTAGGTTTTTGCACGTTTCAAAATAAGAAACCCAACTGCTCCTATTATCGCACTTGTGGAGGCAAAGATAACAATCCAAACTGGAAAATGAGGGACAGATGTAGAAACTACATTTATTTTCAATCTGGAATCTATAAATACTCCTTCAGCAACTAATCTATTCTGATAATACACATCAACAGTAAAATTCCCCCGCGGAACACCTGGATAATGCACATATCCCAGTGAATCAGTAAATTTGAATGCATAAGGTACGCTTAAATTCTCAGATATATAAGTTCCAAAAGTTGCATTCGTCGAGTTTCCCAAATTCAGTTTGACTTCAGCGTTTCTTAAAGGATTGTTAATTCTATCCACGACTTTTATGTTTAAATCCGCTGGAGCCCTGTATTTAAAGGAAATGGTATCAACTTCCCCCTTGACTAAGTAATATTCAGCAGTTAAACCGAGTTCTCCTCCAAGGAAATCAACTCTTGTCCCATTTAGAGTTCGGTCCCCTATATTTCGTATATTATATGTACCTATAGGGCGGTCAAATGCACTTATTACTTCGATAAATTCTTCGTAGAAGAACTCCGTTAGATTTAGTCGAAAATTACTAACTACTATTGTAGAAGGCCCTTCAACGACTGAAATGTCGAATTCTCGAATACGTGTCGTTGTACCATCAGAGAGATAATCTTTTGTCCAATATTCGCTGAATTTATTAACCAATTCAATTGTGTGATTAACACTGAAGTCAATTATATATGTTTTTGAATCAATATCCAAATTTGGTAAGCGATATGTTCCATTAGCTAAATGAGTAACTTCCTCATATTCAAGAGTGCTGGTTGTATTATAGCGTTTGTTCCAAACTATATCGTCATTAATATATTCAGCATCAGGAAGATTGATTAGCAAATCTACTATAATATCTAAATTGAATTCTCCCATTTGAAAAGTGTAATTATAGTAACTTTGAATATTGGATTTTTGATAGAGATCAATAAATGGAGAATTTTCGGGTGAATAAGGGTATTGTTTTTGTCGCAATTTCCACGCTAAGATTGTAATATTCGTATCATAAATGTAATCGACGATGAGTGTTCCAACAGGATTACTATCATGATAGGCTGAGTAATCGAAAAGGAAACCGTTAATTTCACTTCTTTCCACAGACTCAATATCTATTGGGGTCGAGTTAATGTTCATCCCAATTATTTCCGGAGAAGATGCAACGGGTTTATAACTCAGCAATGTAGTTGTATCATTAGCATAGTAATTGTATTCTACTTGTTCACTCAATCGGATTTCCAGATTTCCTTCCCACCAATCATTTCCTTGAAATTCACCTTGTGCAATTTGTTGAACCCCTAACCAATCATAATCAATATATGTTAATGATATGGTTGTCGGATCTACACCTACAGCGGTGGTTTCCATTATTCCTCTACCCAGATAATTCAATTTTTCAATAGTCATATTTCCTATGGGTTGTGCACCGTCCTCATTTATTTCGGAGTACGTGGTTCCACCAATATCACTTGATTGAGGAGTGTCATTCATTTGAGGATTGATAGATGGCTGTGAGGCTATCAGAAATACAGAGAGGTAGGTAATGCTTAAACTTGCAATAAGTAAAATTGCGAAGAATTTACGTACACTGCGGATTCGGTGGATGTTGACCATTTTCAAATAAACGCCCTATTTTGTGGGTGTAATCACGGTGATGATTGCGTATAAAGTTGGATATATTAAAAATCTTTTTCGTGTAGGAATTGAAAGCACACTAGAGGATTTTATTCAACTCAATGGAAAAGAAGATAAAATGTATTTGGTACAAAGATGTAAGAATGGTTTATTTAGATAATAATGTACGGGAACTTCAAGAGGATCAGTTTCGAGAAAAACTAGAACGAACGGTTGGATCTTTTGAGGATAGTAAAAAACAAATTAATCATGCTCTCCTTATTTCACATTCTGATGCGGATGGATATGCATCGGCTGCGATATTAAAATATATGCTAGAACGAGAAGGAATCCCATGTAGTACGCGATATTATAATCGAAAGGGGACATGGAAGCAATATTTGGACAGTGTATTACCCCAATTTACCCATATCGAGAATTTAGCTGTATTTTTTTCTGATATTGGATCGGAAGTTAATGAATTGGGAAAGTATTTCACAGAGGAGAAAATGTATGTTTGGATTTTAGATCACCATGAAATGAACCCTGTAGTTGATGATAATTTACCCCAAAATTTCCATTATATAAATCCTACAGTATATGGTTTTGATGGTCTTAAAGAGATAGCAGGATCTACCTTAGTGTATCAATTTGCTAAGAAAGTTTCTTTTAAAAACATAAAAACTGCATGGATGGCACTCATTGGTATCACAAATGACACTCTAATGAATATCAGCGATTATCGGTCATACAATCAAATGGTTGTTGAAGATGCAAGAGTAGAAGAACAGATAATTTTACATCAAGGACTTATGGTTTATGGTGCGACTCATGAAACAATTAAAAATGCATTAGCCTATTCCGTCTTTCCATTTATCAAAGAAGTAGGAGGAAACCCAAACCATTCTAGAGACATCCTGGATAAACTCCAAATTCCATTTAATAAACGGGTTGCGGATCTGGAGGAATCGGAAGTGGAAACAATTAATAAAAGATTTCCTGAGAATTTATTGGGGCAATTTATTGAGTTCCCGAAAAAAAAAGGGATATTGCAATATGCCTTTGAACATGGACTACTTATTAGCCAATCGGCATTCACAACGCCCCACCAAGCAGAAAAATTGATTGGATCGACATCCACACCAAAAATTTCTACCGAAATCTACCAAACATATATTAAAAACTTAACAAAAAACTTAGGGATGTTTATTACCGCACCCAAGGAAGTATCCAACCATGTTATATTTGTCGATGCAAGTCGTAGATTGTCTCCTAACTACTGGTCTGATGTCGCGAGTTATGCAAGTGTAAATCACCTCTATAATCCCAAAAAAATCCTACTTATGGGAGGTCCCGATGGAGAGTTAATTAAGTTAAGCGTGCGATGCACTGATAACTATCCCCCTTTAGTTAAGGGAAAGGGAGTAGATGTACTTATTGCTAAATTAAAAGCGGCATATGGAGGTATGGGAGGAGGACATAAGCTTGCTGGGGGATATAAAATCGCTCCAAATCGATATAAGAACTTAAAAAAAGAAATTGATCAATATTTTCCCTTATAGATGACCAAAATGATCCCTACATATCCTAACGATCGAGATTATTTTTTTGATAAGGATGACAATATATATCAAGTAATCGGATACGTCCATCCCGCAAATTATATTTATTGTCTAGAAAAATATTCTAAAATAGAGGACGGAAGGAGTGATTCTAGTAATTTTATTTGGAAATCTCAACTTACCAATCAATATTATAAACGGAATATCTCTATGTATTCGAGCAGAAATGCAACATCGAATATAAAAAGGCATAAATATCGTAAAACGAGCGATCTGTATGGAGTAGATTTCATCCATTTTCCCAGAACCAAAATTAAGAGATATTTGAATCCAATTGAAAAGCTCGAAATTTTGCGGGATCAAGTGCAAAAATCGTTTCTTTCCTTATCTGATCAAGAAAGGAATGCAATTGAAATATCGTATTTGTTTGAACGAGAACTTGGAATAGCCCCTAAAAACTTAGGAGCAACAGGATCTATTCTATGGGAAGGAGTACATCCTAATTCAGATATCGATATAATTATCTATGGAATACAGAATATGCGTCGATTTTTCCAAGGTGTAAATAAATTACTCCAAGTTAACAATAAGATTCGATTACCCTCAGTAATCGACCAGATGAAATGGGCAGGAAAGTTTTCACAAAAGTCGGGATTATCTGTAGATGATTGCACTGTTTTTATTGCCAATAAAAATTTCTTGTTGTACTTCTCAAATTTCTTTTTATCTATTGCTTTTAATCCGACGATGTCTGAGATCCTACAAAATACTTTATCTAATGATGAAACAAAGTTCAGAACAATTCTCGAATTTACATCCGTGACAATACAGGCAACAGTGAAAGAAGACGATTGGATGTTTTTTTATCCAGGAGTAATATATTTAAAAAACGTAAAAATTATTTCTCCTAATGTAGGAATCTCCGAGCTCCCCCCTATCTGTAGAGCAGTAGTCTTCGAACACGAAAATATTGGATATTATAAAAAAGGGAGTGAGATTGAGATACATGGATTAGTCCAAGTAATTCAGAATCCTCCCCAAGATGTTTTAACTAACACCTATTCTTCTTTCGGAGAAACACACACCTATGGTCAAATTATTGTAGGTACGTCGGAAAACTACGGTTTTGAATATATTAAAAATTTAGGAATTTAGAGGAAAAATGGATATTTTTACAGAAAAAAATGATAGTATTATAATGGAAGTTTATGTAAAACCAAATTCCAAGGAAGAAAAATTAGAATGGGATGAGAACACATTTATTCTTCAACTTACTGCTTCACCTGTGAAAGGTAAAGCAAATAAAGCAATTATCCAGTTTTTATCTAATTTTTTTAGGATATCAAAAAATCAAATTTCTATTATTTCAGGATTAAAATCTAAATCTAAAAAAATCTTAATCTGTGAATTAAATCAAGATCAAAAAAATAGAATCAGAAGGTTAGTGAAGGATTAATTTAAAGTGCCCAGTAAAATTTGCAGACTTGACACTGTATTATCTTTTTCGGTTTAAATTTATCCCATATCGTTCGTTCAGTTGTATTACTATAACATTTTGGGCATTTAGGGCAGGGTGTGTTATTACAGTACTCTTCTGAAAGTTCATCACTAATCGGTACGCCTTCGGTTGTCAATTGTATCACTCGTTTTTTTGTTTTTTATATTTTTATCGGGTTAATATTTTAGACTAATTCATTGCTTTAAACTTGCCTCGATTTATGTATATTTTTTCGATAGGATCTAGAATATACTGAAGACTATAATGAAATTTCGAGGATTTTTTTTTGTCGCAGATATATGGTTCGTAGTCCTTTGATGGTTGCTTTTTTCCGCAATTCTTTATCATTCGTTGCGATATAAACTTCATGGTTTTTAATTTGCTGCGTTTTTTCTGCAAGTTCTATCAGATAATCATCTACAGGTAAATTTTGAGAGTTTTTGTCCGGGAGTTCCTCAAATAAATGGGGAAATTGTTTTTGTTGGTTTGATAGGAGTTCTAGTGCCATTTTCACGTCTCGTGTGAATTTTGTGCTTGCAGTAGCAGCCGATTTAATGTTTAATTCTTCTATAACTTCCGGAACTATTAGCAATTTTAGTGTCCCTGTCAAACGCATCCGCAATTGGTGGTAGATATCTACTTGATATTGCGAGGGTATCAACAAAAAATTTGCATCAAGGATTACATTATTCATCATAGTCATATGCATATCGTCTCGGAAAAATTTTTAGAATTATTTCGTCTGCTCCGTTATTAAACGACCAAAAGCATTAAGCATTTCAAAAATATACGAGCTCAAAAAGTAATATGAAATAAACCATATAGGTTGGTTTTATCCAATTCTTATTGAGGATTGAAATTGCGATAGTTAACTCATGAATCGGAATATGGTAAATGGCATTATCTTGCGAATCTAATCATACTAGGTGATAACAATTACGAAAAAATATATCTTTAAAGTGTTGGTTGCGGGTGCTGGTGGTGTAGGGAAAACTACATTACTCCATAGAGTTGTTAATGGGAGATTCGTAGAGGACACCAAAATAACAATTGGTGTGGAATTTTTCCTTTTAAATATGCCTGTTAATTCTGTCGAATGCAGCTTACAATTGTGGGACTTCGGGGGTCAAGAACGGTTCCGATTCATGCTGGATAGTTATGTTATGGGAGCTAAAGGAGCATTATTGCTGTATGATCTGACTCGAATGAAGACCCTTGATAAACTTCAAGAATGGGTCGGGATTTGTCGTCGTCATGATCCTAATTTACCAATATTGTTCGTAGGAACTAAATTAGACAGAGTGGAAGACATTTCCGTTCCAGATGATTATGCACGTGAATTTATGGAACCATTAGGCCTGTTTGACCATATGAAAATTTCTTCAAAAACTGGTGAGAATATTACTGGAGCATTTGAACGAATCGTGAAAAAAATCTTGGACTTGCAAGGAATTCATTAATAATTCCGAAATATCCTATTTTTTATTACAAACACAAAAATCGCACAAGTTAATAGATCTGCGGTGGTACCGGGGTTTAATTTACCATCAGATTTATGAAGTTCGTCATCAAAATCTTTCACAATACTATTCCATTCGTTTCTTGGTAAGGAATAATATTTTTCTAAAATCAATGCCGACATGTCTGATACAAGCTTAGAATGGCTTGCTGTTGATTTTCTAGTAATTAAAGTGTCGTTTCTTTGTGACAAAATGAAGAGGTAAGATCGGATAAGTAATTCATTAAGATCTTCAGAAATATCGGGTACATCATTTTGGATTTCTTGAGATACTACATCTTGGAAAAAAAGTCTTTTTAAATTTTGATACTCCGAAAAAAACCGATCTAACTGAGGAAAGACGACTTCCCGCGTGAATTTATAATTTTCTGCAAGTTCTTTGCTAATTCCATCATAATCCTTGCTCAATTCAAATATTTTTTCCAGATTGATCTTGTCTAGCAACAGCTCTGATCGGAAATTTTCCGAAAAAAGATCATATTTTGCGCGTGTCCCCATTCCACCAGGTTGTGCTATACGTAATGCTTGATACAAAATCATAGTATCTGTTGGTTGGGAATCTTGAAGGATATTATGCGTATATTTCCAAAAGAAAATCTCATTTTGAATATTATTTGTTATAACATAAGCAGAAGCAATAAATAAAGGAAGCAAAAGCAGATAATGACCGAGAAGAACATTCCCCCCAGATTGAACGTGCATCATATTTTTAACAAATTTAAGTAAAGAAGTCACAAATAAAGTGCTTGGGGGAGATTTCTTGCCAACTAATTCCTCATACACGCTTTTCCATAATGGTTCTGAGGAATAGACTGTAATTAAAAAATCTTCATAGGTAGTAGAGGAAAAATTATAAGTTTTATGAACATTGCCTGGTTTAGGCCATGTTCGTATTTCTAAGAGGCTAGAATTAATTGCCGCTATTATTAGATTCTCAAGATTCACCATAATCAGATAAGGGATAAATTATTCAAATACAGGTTTTTTAAATATTTCAAATCCCTTCTCATCAGCTTGCAACGCGATAGGTCGGAATTTTTCACCTAAACCTGCTGTATACAAGTACTTCTTCAGCAATGATCGTAAATCTCGGGTGGATAAGGTTTTTGGAACGGTTAATTTCAAAAGGATCCCATCACGTGAAGAATTAAGGTCTTCTATTTTTTCCTCTAGATAACTCACTAGATCTTTGAAATGCTTGTCACTTTCTGATAGCAATTGAGCTAGTTTAACCTGCATCATTTGAGTCTCAATTTTTTTCTTACTTTTTTTCTTTGCCATAATACTCACTTATTCAATAGGAGAAAAACAGAGGTGATCGCTCTAAAACATTTCTGAACTAAACGGCAAAGATTAGATAGATTAGATGGAGTTGTATTGAACGAATTCAGGAATTTTATCTAGAATGTGTTTAATCTTCTCGGGGGATTCATCCATTTTTAATGCAACACTGGTTATTGATTTCGATCCGTCAAATCTTGATTCGAGTTCTTCAATAATTTTCAAATCTCTTTGCTGTAATCCCTGAATAACTAGCAATGGGACGATCTCTTGTCCGATGTGGCGTAGAACTGGAAATTTTTCAGATTTTTTGATTAATTCCATATCAGATAGATCATACACATAACGCATAAAACGTAGATCATTAATATTCATCTTTTTCTGAATCTCTGATACGGTGTTTCTTCCATCAAATCTGGATAGGAGAGAAATTATTTTTCCACCTCCATATAATTCCAATAAATTCTTTTGAGATTCACTCCCATCAAGCAAATAATCATTGGATTTGTGAGTTCGTTCAAATATATCCCAAGTATAAATTGGAATTCGGAAAATCATATATTTTTTTACCCATAAATGAAGCAGAATTTTTGCTAATTCTATTATATCTATCTGTAAATTATCAGCAATTGCTTCAATATCTGAAATACCATCTATCTCAGTTGTAAGACGATTGAAATTTGAAGATTTTATTTTTTTATTGTTTTTAGCAAGAAAATCTACAAAAATGCTGATTTCTTGTTTAAGATTATTTGAATGAGAACTATCACCATTAGAAGTATAATGAGATTGGGGAGATAGTAATACCGAGTCCCGCGGTAAATGTGGAATGTAATATCGATTAATCAATTTATTTGTTAAAACATCCACAAAAGCAAAAAGAATATCATCTGAATATAAAATATCGCTGGTGGAATCAATATGTTCTACAGAAAATTGAGATTCAAATCTTTGGTTTAGTTGGATCAGATTTTCTCGTAATGTGGAATCAAATTCATCACTTACACACATAAGAACCACATGTTTTCCAACGATAAAGTAGTAATAATTCGTCTTCCCTTTGTTGGTCAATTTTATGGTTTGAGGTACTCCACAGAGAAGATTTTCCATATCTTCAAAATAGGGAACATCTTTATCTTTTTGTTTAGAAGGCTTATTAGTTAGTGGTTTTGATTGAATTGATTCCAAAAGATATTCCTTTTGATCTTCATCTGTCAATTCTTCAATCATTTCTGCTTCAGGAAGTCGAGAAATATCACGTTGAAAATTTAACCGAAATTGTGGAATCGCTTGGAGATAATCGTTTTGTTGGAGAGAGTTTTCGATGGATAAATCATTTAGTGCAAAGAGGAGAAAATTATCAGTACGGCGTAAAAAGCAAATGTAATCCAGGTTTATCATTTTGCTCATCAGTGTATTCATTGAATTTACCAGAATATTGTTATTCTACTTAATATTATTTTCCGATTACTTGTCTAATATAATCTGTAGATGATGTAGATAATATAGTTAGATCGTTCAAATTTAATTCTTAAAAAATATTCCGTATCCAATTATAAAAATTCCAACTTTTTGGAAACGAATCCTTTCAAAATCACCTATAGAACGAGAAAGTAATGAATTACAAATATTCTATTGTGCATCATAAATAGTATCATTAATGGTTTCCGATAGAATTTTTGATTCCATTAAACTCGCACCTAAGGAAGTGGATCTATCGAAAACAGCCGCGGTAATTACCATATCACCACCAATTAATACAAGAACCCCTTCATCTTCCTTGGAGACTAACTGATCAATAGTTTTCGCTCCTGAATAGTATCTACCTTCAAGTATCTGAACGACCTTGATTAGTGTATTCGATTCTAGCGTCGAAACGACAACTGTTCCAGTATGCGTAAGAACTGCAATTCCATCAAGATTGTCTGTGGATTCAGTAATAGAGGTTATTTTTTCATGCAGTGTGTCTTTCAACGGTTCAGTAATTGTTACAAAGGGAATCTGAAAAAGTTGTTTCTGGATTTTTCTAAATCCGTCGAAAATAGCGGTATTTCCACCAGACCAATCCACTAATTCCTCATAATACATTTCTATAAATTTATCTTTTACTGCATTCAATTTTGGTTGATATTCTCCCAAAGTATCAATTCTTTGGCATAATAGTATAAAATAGTAAGTAGTATTCCCAATTTCAGAAGTCGCAAATATGAAGCGAAGAAGGGCTACATCCAACGAGTAAATATCGTTGGTATGGAGACTTCGTTCCATAAATGAAAAAATCGCACTGATGAACCCTGATACTAATGGTATATTGAACGATGTTTCTTGCTTGTATTCGTCCACAAAAATTGTTTCTCCTGTCGACCTCATGATGAAAAATGCATATATCACTATTAATTATCCCTTTTTCGAAT